>CAXTOS010000065.1:0-14825 GCA_964245935.1 uncultured Novosphingobium sp. | reverse complement strand
GAAAATTACCCAGATGGGAATCCCTCCCGATTCAACTTGGTCGGATTCGAGTCTAGAAGTGCTTGTCAGCAGTTACTTGGATCAATGCCTATTAAGTTGGAAGGTCTATTTAAAGGAAAAGTGGGACTAGGTGGTTACGGATTTTCAGCTGATCTAGAGGCAACTCTCGCAAAGCGCGATGTTCCGCAACTCGTGGATCTAAATCAAGCAGTCACAGTTTTTCGATACTGCGCGGAATCTAGACCGGCTGAGGCCGTAATCATATTTGATGAATTTGATGATTTAAGTTCTGATATCGACCGTGCTCAATTTTCAGATTTTATTAAACAAGTCGGTGATCAGCGAATTCCCGTCAAACTATTTTTTACAGGTATTGGCCGAGCGCTGGAGGAACTCCTCGCATCACATCACTCTTGCTATAGGTACCTTGCTACTGTAGATTTGATGCCGCTATCGTGGGATGGCCGCCTAGCTATTATAGATGCTGCAGCTGAGGCTTTGGATATTTCAGTTGATTCTGCCACTCGTTACAGAATCGCTGCCATCAGTGATGGATTTCCTCATTATGTACATCTAATCTGCGAAAAATTATTTTGGGCTGCTCATGATGACATGCAACCCATAGTTCAGACGGGCCCTACTCATTATCTTTCCGCTCTTGCGGAAGCCGTCAAAGATATTGAACCATTTTTGAAGGAGCTATATGAAACGGCGACCCAAAAATACAGTAATGACTACCAAGAAATATTGTGGGCTGTTGCAGATCATCACGAATTAAAGCGCAGAAGTACTGACATATTTCAGTCATATATTGAAATAATGGGGCAGCGACCCAATCCTGCAATGGATCGGGCGAGATTTAATAATCGCATGAACTATCTGAAAAATCCCTCCCATGGCGAGATATTGATCGGTTCGCGCCAGGGCTGGTATGAGCTTCGTGAACCCATTTTGCGCGGGTACATAAGGCTTAGAGCGGAACATGAAGGGATTGAACTGGCCAAAGAACATCCTCGCCAACAGGATGCCCGTTCGTTGGGCCTATTTAACCGGTAGGCCGGTTCACACCAGCCGGAACGCGTTAGCTTGGTTGCGTCAGGTCCGAGCTGTAAAGCGCTAGAGCAAGGCTGTCGTTGTGCATCCTAACTTGTTGTTGACGGCGGTCCCAGGGTGAGCCCCGCCGCCATCACGGCTGTGTCATAAAAGATTGTGGAAACAATGATTTGGACTGCTCCCACCGGGCTTCGGCGATGGCCAAATGTCGTGAGTTGAAGGCGAGGCCAGCCTGCTGGATCAATTGATGTGTCTATTCGGGCAAAACGCTAGGTCAGAGACTTGTTTCAAAAGGTGTCTGCCCTCTAAGCAGTCCAAATGCTCTATCGCGCGCCTGCTTTCATCTCCCGTTCCTTTCTTCGTTCCGTCTGGGCATTGGAGTTTGCTGCCTATGTCGCCAGTGGCGAAGATGTCGCCTGCCTTGACACACTGCGGAACTGGTCAAGCCGGATAGCGCGGGGGGAGGTTGCGGACGGCGGCGCGTTGATTGCCGCGCTGTTCACCAATCTTTGGGGATACCGAGATGCTGGGGCACAGGCGGAGCGGGTTCACTCCATCTATCCCCAATTGCCCGTCCCCGGAGCTGGCCCGCGAGGTCGGGGTGGAGCGGTCGATGCTGCCTTGGGCTGGTTCGACTTGAAAGGCATTCCGGGCGCGATGCAGGTCGCTTGTGAATTCAAGCCGCTCGATACCGATTTGGACGCTCCGCAACGCGGCAGGCAAGACCATCGAACGCCCGTAGAGCAAGCGTTGAACTATTTGACTTGCGCGCGGCGCGGCATGGTCGGCAATGAGGACGTCAAGCCCACTTGGGCAATCGTCACCGACATGAACGTCTTTCGACTCTACTGGTATGATCGCGCTCCGGCGCAATATCTGAGCTTCAACATCGAGCAACGCAACCTCTATCAGGACGCTGGATTGCTTGGTACCGACGACGACAGCCGGTTTGAGAGATATCTCTTTAAGCGCCTGTTTCATGCCGACACGCTGCTCACCAGAGGTGGAAAGCCTCTTTTAGAGCAATTGATAGGCCGGGCATGGATACGAGCCCGTGCCCTCGAAAAAACGTTTTACACCGAATATAGGGACTACCGACAGCACCTCTATGCGTCCTTGCTGGAGGCCAATCCGAAATTTCCCGGTACACGGGGCAGGCTTGTGCGGTTGGCTCAAAAGCTACTCGACCGCGCAATATTCATTTTCTACTGCGAGGATATGGGGCGGGCCATCGGCTATCCCCCGCAACTCTTGCGCGATTTCATCATCACCCGGAGCCGCGATCAGTACCTTGATGGCGATGGGAATGAAATTTGGGCAACCTTGCTTGGCTTGTTCCGCGCGATGAACGATGGCACGGCCTTTGGTGGTCACCGCCTCAATCAATTTAACGGGGGCCTGTTCGCCGCTGATCCGGAGCTAGAGGGCCTCAACGTCCCCAACCGTATGTTCTGCATTCGAGGCCAGGGACACAACGAAGCGAGTCTCTATCAGAACAAGCTAACGCTGCTTTACCTCTCGGCATCCTACAACTATGCGGCCGATCTAGCACAAGGCATGGGAGCCAGCCGTCCCGCTCCCGCCGCGCCCGGCACAGCGGAGGCGGCAGCCAACGCTCGCAAATCCGATCCCGAAACCGCGTTGGGTCTTTACACCCTCGGCCACATTTTTGAGCAGTCAATCACCGAACTGGAAATCCTCGAAGCGGAGGCGGATGGCCGGGTATCGGTCAACAGGGAAAGCGGGCGCAAAACCAATGGCGTTTATTATACCCCCGAATGGATTGTTGATCGTATTGTCCAGGAAGCTCTTGGCGGTCGTCTGAGCGAGATCAAGCAAGAATGCGGCTGGACTGTCGATGAATTCGGTGGTGCCACGACCAGCGAAGTTGCGGCGATTGACCTCTACCGAGAGCGTCTGCAAGTCGTGCGGGTGCTTGATCCGGCTTGTGGCTCAGGCGCATTCCTTATCACTGCCCTCAAATATCTTCTGACCGAATGGCGCGCCGTTCTCGATTTGCGCCGCCGTGTCTCCGGCGATGCAATGGCCCGTGATGAAGACGAAGTGATCCGCGACGTTCTGCGCACCAATCTATATGGCGTGGACATCAATCCATCGTCGGTAGAGATAACCCAATTGGCATTGTGGCTGCATACAGCCCGTGGGGATCGCCCGCTTTCATCGCTTGATGCCCATATCCGCGATGGCAACAGCCTGATCGATGGTCATTTCTGGCTAGGACAGCAGGCGCTTGACCTGGACGACGAGGGGCGGGACCGGGTTAACACCTTCGATTGGGCCGAAGCCTTCCCGGAAGCGATGGCGGATGGCGGCTTTGATGTGGTGCTGGGCAATCCGCCCTATGTGAAGCTCCAAAATTTCCGTAGCGCGCACCCGGACATGGCCGATTATCTGCGGAATGGTCGTCCCGGAACGGCGTTCACTGGCTACCGCAGCGCGCAATCGGGGAATTTCGACCTTTATCTTCCGTTCATTGAAAAGGGCATTTCCCTTCTGCGTCCCGGTGGTCGGCTGGGCTACATCGCGCCAAGCGTCTGGGTAATGAACGAATATGGCGAGAACCTGCGCAACCTGATCGCTGGGCAACGTTCCCTTTCCCGCTGGTTGGACTTCCGGTCTTACCAGATATTTGAGGAAGCTACGGTCTATACCGCGCTGCAATTCTTTCGCCGGCCAATCGATGGCGAGAGGCCGGAGAATGTCGAAGTTGCAGCTGCCCCGGATGGTATCGTCGCAGACGATCCTTGGCAGGGCGATGACGCCCGGCTGTCCTATGATAACCTCGCCTATGGCGACCGCTGGTTAATGCTGAGTGGCGCCGAACGTGAACTGGTAGATCGACTAGATGCCTCGTGCGATCGGCTTTCTAGTGGAAGTCTGACAACCACCATTTTTCAGGGCCTTATCACCAGCAAGGACTCCGTTTATCACCTTTGCCGAATTGGGCTGGGGCGCTACTTAAGCCAGGCATCGGGCGACATTGAAGTTCGGATCGAGGATGCGATTATGCACCCGCTCGTGTCCGGACCAGAGGCCAAACGCTACATTGAACCTGAAACCGACACATTCATCCTCTTCCCTTATGAGCGGGTCGGACAGGCAGTGCGCTTGATTGGCTTTGACCGGCTGGAACAAGGCTACCCTTTAGCATTGGCTTACCTGCGCAGCCATGAAGCCGATTTACGGGCACGCGAAAACGGGGCGCTAGACGACGATAATTGGTATCGTTTTGGAAGGCATCAAAATCTGGACAAGCAGGACGTTGAAAAGCTTGTTGTTGCTCAGACTGTTCCGGGAATGCGGGTTTGCATAGACTCGACCGCCACCAAATATCTCAACAACGTGCGGGTCAATGGCATCCTTCCCGCAGACGGCATCGATATTGGCTATCTTTTGGCGGTCCTGAATGCCCCGGTTTGTGATTGGGTTTTTCGCAGAATCGCCAAGCCGAAGGACAATCAATATTTTGAGGCCAATCGTCAGTTATCGCACCTCTGCCCATCCCGCGCACAGATCAAGCCAGCCGCAACGAAATCGGAACGGCGGCCCGCGAACTTCAGCGGCTGCATTCGTTCAGGCGCGACACCCTGCGCGATCTGCGACACCGTTGGAACGCCAGCCCATCGCAGAACCAGCGGCTCGATTTCATCTTCCCGACGTTACGCGCGGCACGGCAAAGGCGCGGGGAAGCGCCGCGAGGCGTGGACGTGGGAGAATGGACGACAGCCGCATACGAATTGGAACTAGCAGAGCGTTACGGCAACATTGCAAGCGCATTGCGCCCTGAGGTGGAACTGGAAGCCAGCTTCGAAAGGGGCGAACTCCGGGTGCAGGCCGATGGCGCAACGATCATCGATGGAATTTTTGTTGATGCCACCGACGGCCCTTTCATCGCTGCGCAATGGAACGCCAGACTCGACAGCTTTTCACCGCCCGCCAATAATCCAGGCCGCTCGCTGGTCAACCTTCTGCGGCGTCTGATCGTAACCGACAATCAGGCGCTCCGCGATCAAGTTATCGCCCTTGAACAGGAGCAGCGGGCTTCGAAGGCGACGATTATAAACAACGAGGCGACGCTCAATGAACGACTTTATGGTCTCTACGGGCTGAACGAAGCGGAACGCCAGATGGTTGAGCAGGGTTAGCGGCGCGCCCGCAACGACCCACGAGCGCCCCACTTGGGCTAGGATTACGCGGATGGACAGCGGGAAGGCGTTGTAACGTGCTTCTTCGCCCGCTCTGAGGTCAAAGCCACATCCAACAGTATGATTTTGCACATCAAAGGGAGCGATCTTTCGGCTGCTAAGTGGGCATAGACCGGTTTACGCCCTTTCAGCAGGCAAAACCGCTCTACAAGGCTAAGGCACTTTGCCTGTATGCTCTTGGTTTCCTAGCGAAAGTGCCTTGGGAAGGTGGTGCCGCTTAGAGGATTCGAACCTCTGACCCCATCATTACGAATGATGTGCTCTACCGACTGAGCTAAAGCGGCTTTCTCTCGCCTGACGCGATTGGAGCCGGGCGTTTACGGAAGCATCGGTCGGGGCGCAAGGATAAAGGCCGGGGTTTGCCCGTTCCGCCGGGGGGAACGGGCAAACCCCGGATTACGCGACCACATCCGATGCGGCGAGCACTGCCAGGGTCAGGATGTCGGGGGCGATTGCGGTCATCGGCACGATCTGCACCGGCTTTTCCATGCCGATCAGCATCGGGCCGATGGTGGCGTTGCCGCCCAGTTCCTTCAGCAGCTTGGCCGAGATATTGGCCGATTGCAGTCCAGGCATGACCAGCACATTGGCCGGCGCGGACAGGCGGCTGAACGGGTAATAGGCCATCACCTTGGGGTTCAGCGCCGCATCGGGTGCCATGTCGCCCTCGTATTCGAAACCCAGATTGCTCTCGCCATCCAGGATCGCCACGGCCTCGCGGATATTGTCGATCCATTTGCCCGCCGGATTGCCGAATGTGGAAAACGACAGGAACGCGACACGCGGTTCGTGTCCCAGGCGGCGCGCCACGGCGGCGGTTTCCTTGGCGATGATCACCAGTTGCTCGGCATCGGGCCGTTCGTTCACGGTGGTGTCGGCCAGGAACGCGGTACTGGTCTTGCCGACCATCAGGTGAATGCCGAAAGGCAGATGGCCCGGTTTCGGGTCCAGCACCTGGCGCACTTCCTTGAGGGTCTGGGCAAACGGCCGGGTCATGCCGGTGATCAGCGCATCGCCCACCCCCAGCTTGAGCAGCGCGGCGGCAAACAGGTTGCGATCCTGGTTGACCATGCGGCGCACGTCGCGTTCCAGGAAACCGCGCCGCTGCAGTCGGCCGTACAACAGCTCGACCATCGCGCCGACATGCGGGGAATCGGCGGAATTGTGGATTTCATAGCTGTCGGCATTGCTCACGCCCAGCGCCACCAGCGTGTCGATCACCGCCTGCTTGCGGCCGACCAGCACCGGTTCGCCATAGCCGAAATCGCGGAACTGGATGGCGGCGCGCAGCACCACTTCGTTCTCGGCCTCGGCAAAGATCACCCGCCTGGGGGCCTGCTTGACCTGCGCATAGACGCTGGTGAGGACCGAGGTCGTCGGGTTGAGCCGCGCCTTCAGGCTGTGGCGATAATCGTCCATGTTCGGGATCGGCTTTTGCGCCACGCCCGAATCCATCGCCGCCTGCGCCACGGCGGACGACACCACTTCCATCAGCCGCGGATCGAACGGTGCGGGAATGATGTAGTCGCGGCCGAACTGCTGGTTCTTGCCATAGGCCGCCGCCACTTCCTCGGGCACCTGCTCGCGCGCCAGCTCGGCGATGGCGCGTGCGGCGGCGATCTTCATTTCCTCGTTGATCGCGGTGGCGCGCACGTCGAGCGCGCCGCGAAAGATGAAGGGAAAGCCCAGCACGTTGTTGACCTGGTTGGGATAATCCGACCGCCCGGTGGCGACGATCGCATCGGGCCGCACCGCCATCGCCTCGGGCGGGGTGATCTCGGGATCGGGATTGGCCATGGCAAAGATGATCGGGTGTTCGGCCATGCTCCTGACCATGTCCTGCGTCACCGCCCCGGCTTTCGACAGGCCCAGAAAGATGTCGGCGCCGCGGATCGCATCGGCCAGCGTGCGGTCTTCGGTCTCGATCGCATGCGCCGACTTGAACTGGTCGATCCCGGCGCGGCCCCTGTAGATCACGCCCTTGCTGTCGCACATGGTGACGTTTTCGTGGGGCACCCCCATCGATTTGATCAGCGAGGTGCAGGCGATGGCGCTGGCTCCGGCGCCGTTCACGACCATCCTGACGTCGGCGAACTTGCGCCCGGTAATGAAGCAGGCGTTCAGCAGCCCGGCCGCGGCAATGATCGCGGTGCCGTGCTGATCGTCGTGCATTACCGGGATTTTCATGCGTTCACGCAAGGCTTGCTCGATGATGAAGCACTCGGGCGCCTTGATGTCTTCCAGATTGATGCCGCCAAAGCTGGGCTCCATCATCGCCACCGCCGCGATGATCGCGTCGGGGTCTTCGCTATCCAGCTCGATGTCGATCGAATCGATGTCGGCAAAGCGCTTGAACAGCGCGGCCTTGCCCTCCATCACCGGCTTGGCGGCCAGCGCGCCCAGATTGCCCATGCCCAGGATGGCGGTGCCATTGGTGATCACCGCGACCAGGTTGCCCTTGGCCGTGTAATCATACGCGGTGGCGGGATCGTCGGCGATGGCCTGCACCGGTACCGCAACGCCGGGCGAATAGGCCAGGCTGAGGTCGCGCTGGGTGGCCATCGGTTTCGACGCGATGATCTCGATCTTGCCCGGGCGGATGGTGCTGTGATAGAACAGCGCTTCACGCTCGGTGAAACGGACGTTGCTTTCCTCGGACACCGCAATTCTCCCTGCCAACCTGTTGCCTGACCCCATTTCCCGCTGCCCTATCGAATGTCGATGCGACGGGATAGGGGAAAGCTTGATGCCCGGGCATTCCGGTTTGCGGTTTCACCGGCTAATCGGCGAAGATGCCCGATTCTGCCTCGCCGATGCCAAATGCTGCTTCGCCGATGATGCTGCAATATCACGCGCTGAAAGCACAGGCGGGCGGTTGCCTGTTGTTCTATCGCATGGGCGACTTCTTCGAATTGTTCTTCGACGATGCGCGGCAGGCGGCGCAGATACTCGACATCGCGCTGACCAGCCGGGGCGAGCATGGCGGGGCGCCGATCCCGATGTGCGGGGTGCCGGTGCATGCGGCCGAGGCTTATCTGGCCCGGCTGATCCGCGCCGGTTGCCGCGTGGCCATCGCCGAACAGACCGAAAGCCCGGTCGAGGCACGCAAGCGGGGCGCAAAATCCGTGGTCGCGCGCGATATCGTGCGCTTCGTGACCGCCGGCACGCTGACCGAGGAAGCGCTGCTGGAACCGCGCCGCGCCAATGTGCTGGCGGCGCTGTGCGAATTGCGCGGGACCATCGGCATTGCCTCGTGCGATATCTCGACCGGCCGCATGGAGCTGGAGGAATGCACGCCCGAGGCGATGGGCGCGGCTTGTGCGCGGCTGGGCGCCAGCGAATATGTAGCTCCTGAAGGGTGGAGCGAAGCCCCTGCTGATGCCGCCATCCGGCCGACGCGCGATTTCGCCAGCGATGCGGGCGAGGCACGGCTGACGGCATTGCACGGGGTGGCCACGCTCGACGGCTTTGGCCAGTTTTCCCGCGCGATGCTGGCGGCCGCCGGGGGCCTGATCGCTTATCTGGATCATGCGGGGCGGGGCAAGCTGCCGCTGCTGCTGCCGCCGGTGGCGCGGCGGGGCGGGGCGCAACTGGCCATGGACGAGGCAACGCGGGCCAGCCTGGAAATCCTGGTGTCGCAGCAGGGCAGCCGAAGGGGCAGCCTGATCGAGGCGGTGGATCGCTGCGTCACCGGGGCCGGGGCGCGGCAATTGGCGGAGGATTTGTCCGCACCCCTGACCGATCAGGCGCAGATCAACCGCCGCCTGGCGCTGGTGCAATGGCTGCACGACGATGCCGGGCTGCGCGACGATCTGCGCGGCGCCTTGCGCGCGCTGCCCGACATCGGGCGCGCGCTGGGCCGCGTCGTGGCGGCGCGCGGATCGCCGCGCGATCTGGGGCAATTGCGCGATGGCCTGGGCGGCGCGTTGCGGCTGAACACGATGCTGGGCACGCTCGCCGATCGCCCGGCGTTGCTCGACGAACTGCTGCCCGCGCTGGGCGGCCACGGCGCGCTGGTCGATCTGTATGCCCGCGCGCTGGTCCTGGCGCCGCCCACCGATCGCACGTCGGGCGGTTTCATCGCCGAGGGCCATGATGCTGCGCTTGACGAATTGCGCATCATCGCCGGCAATTCGCGTCGTGCCATCGCTGCGCTGGAGGCGAGATATCGCGATGAAACCGGTGTTGCCGCGCTGAAAATCCGCCACAATGGCGTGCTCGGCTATTTCATCGAGGTGCCGGCCAGACACGCCGACCGGCTGATGGCGGCGGACAGCGGGTTTACCCATCGCCAGACCATGGCCGGCGCAGTGCGCTTCAACGCGCTGGCGCTGCACGAGGAGGCAAGCCGCATCGCCGAGGCCGGGGGTCACGCGCTGGCCGCCGAGGAAGCGCATTTCGAGGAACTGACCGAAGCCGCCATCACCCACCGCCACGCCATTGCCGCAACCGCCGCCGCGCTGGCGCGGATCGATGTCGCGGCGTCGCAGGCCGAGCGGGCCGCGGAAGGCAACTGGTGCCGGCCGGTCATCACGGACGAGCCGGTGCTGGCCATCACCTGCGGGCGCCACCCGGTGGTCGAAGCCGCGCTGGCGGCCAAGGCCGATCGCTTCATCGCCAATGATTGCCGCCTCTCGCCCGCCGACCGCCTGTGGCTGGTGGGCGGCCCGAACATGGGCGGCAAATCGACCTTTCTGCGCCAGAACGCGCTGATCGTGTTACTGGCCCAGGCCGGTGGGTTCGTGCCCGCCGAAGCCGCCACCATCGGCCTGGTCGATCGCCTGTTCAGCCGGGTCGGCGCCTCGGACAATCTCGCGAAAGGCCGTTCCACCTTCATGGTCGAGATGGTCGAGACCGCCGCGATCCTGGCGCAGGCCACGCCGCGCAGTTTCGTTATCCTCGATGAAGTCGGGCGCGGTACCTCGACCTATGACGGGCTGGCGCTGGCCTGGGCGGTGGTCGAGGCGGTGCACGGGGTCAACCGCTGCCGCTGCCTGTTCGCCACGCATTACCACGAGCTGTCGCGGCTGGCCGATAGCTGCGAGGCGCTGACCCTCCACCACGTCCGCGCGCGCGAATGGCAGGGCGAGCTGGTGCTGCTGCACGAACTGGTGCGGGGCCCGGCGGAAAGCAGTTTCGGGCTGGCGGTGGCGCGCCTGGCCGGCGTGCCGCCCGCCGTGGTGGCGCGGGCCAAATCGGTGCTGCAACGGCTGGAAAAGGGCCGTGCGGAAACCGGCGGGCTGGCCGCCGGGCTGGGCGATCTGCCACTGTTCGCTGCGGCAATGGCGCAGCCGCAGGTGAAACGCGATGCATTGCGCGACCGGTTGCAGGAAATCGACGCGGACCGCCTGTCGCCGCGCGAGGCGCTGGACGTGCTGTACGAGTTGCAGCGACTGGCCGGCGAGCCGGGCCGGTTATGATTCATTAACCGGCGGAGATTAAAGTCGGGCCGAACCAGTTGATTCCCCTCCCGCCTGCGGGAGGGGCCAGGGGTGGGCTTGCTCCGCTAGCAAGAAAGTGCCCACCCCCGACCCCTCCCGCAAGCGGGAGGGGAGAAGCAGACAGGCCCATCGGGGATAGAGCGTGATGACAAAAAGTGGGTACCGGTTTTTGTTCTTGAATCACGCGTCTTAACCGGAAAGGCTCTAGCCCTACCCATGTTCTTCGGTCCCAAAATCACCACCGTCTTCGCCAGCCGCTGGAAGGCGCTGGGCTGGTCTGCCGGCGTGCTGATGACGGCCTATTGCACCATTCCGTCAGCCGATGAAGACGGCGCCGGCAGCGCCGCGGGTGACCCGGCGGTGGCGATGGTGTCAGGACTGACGGAAGCAGGCGCAGCCTCGCCGGACAGTCGGCAATCGCCATGGGCAATCCACTCGCCCGCGCCCGCGAAGTAACGCATCAGGCCGTCCGGCTCGCCCCCGGCACCCACAGCACGTCATCCGCACCATTGTTATTCACTGCCCGCGCCAGCACGAACAGATAGTCGGACAAGCGATTGATATAGGCCAGCGCCGCCGGATTGAGCGGCTGCCCTGCTGCCAGTGCCACCATTTCCCGCTCGGCGCGGCGCACCGCTGCACGCGCCACATGCACGCGCGCCGCCGCCTCGCTCCCGGCGGGCAGGATAAAGCTGGTCAGCGGCGCAAGGTGGTCGTTCACCGCATCGATAGCGACCTCCAGCCAGTCCACCTGCGACGGCACCACGCGCAGCACCATCTGCGATGGCGCGAAATCACCGCCCGGCGTGGCGAGATCGGCGCCCAGATCGAACATGTCGTTCTGGATGCGCATGATCGCAGCGGCGTGCGGCGACCCGGCCAGTATCACCGCCGCCATGCCGATCGCACAATTCGCCTCATCCACCGCGCCGATCGCAACCATGCGCGGGTCGTGCTTGGCCACGCGTGCGCCGTCCACCAGCCCGGTCGTTCCCGCATCGCCGGTGCGGGTGTAGATCTTGTTCAGCTTGACCATGGGAGTTCCTGGAGCGTGATGACAAAAAGTGGGTACCGGTTTTTGTTCTTAAATCACGCGACCAAAGACTCTAGTGATGGCTCACCGCTGCCAGGAACATGATCGCAACAATTGCCATCGCCTGATATTTGATCCGCGAGAACATCATCTTGTTCTGCTTCAATTGCATTGGCGAAGGCCCGGTGCCGGGATCATGCAGCAGATCCTCGCGCGTGCTTTGCAGGAACGCGATAATCCCGCGAACCAGACTGACCAGGACCATGATAACGAGGCCGATGATGATCGGGATCAGGATGTATGCCATGTACCCAATCTAAGCCGTCGCCAGCGAAATACCAGTGGGCATGCGCCCCGCCCGCAGCCCGGCCGCCAGCGCCGCGCCATCCTCTCCCGCGCGGCGGCGATCGGCCAGCGCGGGCGAACCGCGCCGCTTGGCCAGCTTGCGCCCATCGGCCTCGACCAGCAGCGGGTGATGGTGCCAGCGCGGCACCGCCAGCCCCAGCAGCGCCTGCAACAGCCGGTGCAGATGCGATGCGGCAAACAGATCGGCGCCGCGCGTCACCAGTGTGATCCCCTGGGCGGCATCATCGAGCGTGGCAGCCAGGTGATAGCTGGCCGGCGCGTCCTTGCGCAGCAGCACGACATCGCCGAAGATGTCCGGCGTGGCGCGCTGCGGCCCGGCCAGCGCATCGTGCCAGACCAGCGGTCCTGCGCGCTCCACGGCCCGCGCCATGTCGAGCCGCCACGCGGCGCCGCCGGGATCGACAGCACGACCCCGGCAAGTCCCCGGATAGATTGGCCCATCCGGCCCCTGGCGGATGGCCGCTGCGGCAATTTCCGCGCGGCTGCAGCGGCAGGGATACAGCAGCCCCTGCGCCTGCAACGCTTCGCCCGCCTGCGCATAGCGCGCGGTCCGCTCGGACTGGACCACCACCGCACCATCATGCCGCAGCCCGAGCCAATCCAGATCGGCGAATATCCCGGTAATCAGCCCGGGGTGGCTGCGCGTTGCATCGATATCCTCGATCCGCACCAGAAACTCGCCCCCCGCCGCCCGCGCCAGATCATGCGCGACGATCGCCGACCAGGCATGGCCCAGATGCAGCGGACCGTTGGGGCTGGGGGCAAAACGCGTGCGGATCATGCCCGGCGTATAAGCGAAATTTCAGCGAGCGCCGCGTAAAGAGATTGACGATATGCCATCGCCGATGGCAAGCGCCCCCACAACGCGGGTGTAGCTCAATGGTAGAGCAGCAGCTTCCCAAGCTGAATACGAGGGTTCGATTCCCTTCACCCGCTCCAATTTTTCAATTGCTTTGAGAGGCTTCAAGGCCAAAAGGTCAGTTCGACGCAAGTGACCGGCCCACCGCGTCGATCGCGAAAGCTGGCGTGAGCGAGGTGCCCGTGGCGCTGAATGTCGAGCATCTGCTGCGTACCGCCGCGACACTGGAACAAGCCCTGATCGCGTTCGCCAGGCCGCTGGCGCCGGCCAGCGTGGAATTCGACCTCTTTCGCAACGCCGCGATCAAGAGCTTTGAACTTTCCCTGGAAACGGCAGGCAAGCTGTTGCGCAAGGCGCTCAAGGCTTATACCGGCGACCCGCGCAGCGTGGATCGACTGGTGTTCAACGATGTATTGCGCCAAGCGGGCAAGCACGGCCTGTTCGATCTGGCGGCGGTTGAGCGGTGGCTGGCGTACCGGGCCAACCGTAACAGCACCGCGCATGATTACGGCGCGCAATTCGCCAATGAAACGCTGAAACTGCTTCCCGCCTATCTGGCGGATGTGCGCGCGCTGGCGTCGGCGTTGCAGCAGGTATTCGATGCCGCGGGTTGATCTGGCGCGCCTCGATCTGCCGCCACGGGCGCTGGCGGTGCTGCAAGACCTGCTGGCCCAGCATGTTCCGGGGGCTCAGGTGTGGGCCTATGGCAGCCGGGTGCACGGCGGCGTACATGAGGGGAGTGACCTGGATATCGTTCTGCGCCACCCGGCCGACAGCGCGGCCGATGTCGAAGGCTGGCCGGTTTGCAGGAGGCCGTGCAGCACAGCGGCATTCCGATCATCGTGGACATTCACTTGTGGCCCCATCTGCCCGCCAGCTTCCACCGCGAGATCGAGCGGGGGTATGTGGTGTTGCAACCGGGGCAGGCTTGATGGCTGAAGCGCGGGCAATTGTTCATCCGCCCGGCTGGAGCCATCAGCCCGGCTGTGGTCATTCGCCCGGCGGTGAATTGTCGCGGCTCCATCTTGACGCCGCCGCCTTTGCCGTGTTGTGTCCCCGGGCATGCGTTGTCTTGAAACCGTCACCCACTGTCGCCACTGCGGGCTATGCTCAACGCAGAGCTGATTGAGCGCGCGGCTGAGGGTCGCAGCGCAGGGCAGGGCGGCCATCACGGCGGCTCCACCCGGCATTTGGACAATTGTCCGGCGCTGGTGCTCAATGCCGACTACACCCCGCTGTCCTATTACCCGCTCAGCCTGTGGCCATGGCAAACCGCGATCAAGGCGGTGTTTCTGGAGCGGGTGGACATCGTCGCCAGCTATGACCGCGAAGTGCATTCGCCCAACCTGCAGATGCAATTGCCATCGGTGATCGCGCTGCGGCAATTCGTCAAGCCTTCGGAATTTCCTGCCTTTACGCGCTTCAACCTGTTCCTGCGCGATCGCTTTGCCTGCCAATATTGCGGATCGCCGCATCAGCTGACCTTCGATCACGTGATCCCGCGCCGATTGGGCGGGCGCACCAGCTGGGAAAACGTCGCCACCGCCTGCGCGCCCTGCAATATGCGCAAGGGCGGCCGCACCCCCCGGCAGGCAAAAATGCCGCTGCTGGTCGAGCCGATCCGCCCGACCAACTGGCAATTGCAGGAACGCGGGCGCGCCTTTCCGCCCAACCACCTCCACGACACCTGGCGCGACTGGCTCTATTGGGACGTCGAGCTGGACGCTTAGAGTCTTTCCGGTCAAGACGGTGCCAGCCCGCTCCCCCGCCCGGCCACCCAAGTCATTGTATCATATGGGTGGCCGGGCGGGGGAGCGGGCTGGCACCGACTCGACGTAAGTCGGAAA
>CAXTOS010000064.1:0-15089 GCA_964245935.1 uncultured Novosphingobium sp. | reverse complement strand
TTGGGTGGCCGGGCGGGGGAGCGGGCTGGCACCGTCTTAACCGGAAAGACTCTAGTCGACGAACAGATCGCCGCTGGCACGCAGCACTTCGTAAGCGAGCTCGGGCGCGCGATATTCCAGTTCCCACCAGTTCGAGTCCTGGTCGGTGAAATACATCGCATAAGACCCGTTGCGGAACCGCGGCTTCTGGACGCGCGCGATGCCGTAGGTCTCCCTGGAATCCTTGAGCTTGACATAGGCCTCGTCGACGGCGGCCTCCGACGGCGCGGCCATACCCCAGTGATTGAGCATTTCCTGCTCGACCGGAACCTGGTCCTTCTGCCGGATCTCCAGCACCCAGAAGGGCTCGCCGCGCTTGTCGCCGCCGGGGCCGAAGCCGCGATCCCGCGCGTAGAGCACATCCTTCGCTGGGCGGACGCATTCCAGTCCGAACGCGTTCTCCAGCATGTGGCGAACGCGGTCGAGATCGGTCGAAACCAACGTGCCGCAGATCAGCGAGGTCGTGCGGACATGCGGCCTCGTGCTGGCGGCCGGCGCGGCGACGGTTGCGGTCATGGTGATGGCGGTTCCTTCCATGGTCAAAGGTTGAGCACCAGCGTCTGGCCAGGCTTCGCACGCGAGACGCAGACCTGGAGCGCCTGGTCATGCTCGTCTTCATCGAGGCACTCGTCGCGATGATCGACCTCGCCCGAGATCAGCTCGACCCGGCAGGTGCCGCAAACCCCCTCGTTGCACAGCGAGCGGATGCGAAAGCCGCCGGCCTTGAGCACCGCGAGGATCGAGCGGTCGGCCGGCACGGTGAAGCGCTTGTCCGCGCGCTTGCAGATGATGTCGAACGGCTCGTTGAGCGCGTCGAGGCCGAGATCGACGTTCGATCCCTTGAACAGCTCGAAATGGATCGTCCCCGAAGGCCATTCGCGTCCCGCCTCGCGGACCGCGCGAATCAACCCCGCCGGGCCGCAGACATAGGCATGCGCGGCGGCCGGGCGGTCGGCCAGCAGCGCCCGCACGTCGAGCCCGCGGCCGGGCACGCCGCCATCGTAATGAAAATTCGCAAACTCCGCGTGACGGGTGGCGATCTCCTCCGCGAACGCCGCCTCTTCTGCGGAGCGCGCGCAATAATGGACCGCATAGTCGCGACCGATTTCGCGCAGTCGTGCCGCCATCGACAGGATCGGCGTGATGCCGATCCCTCCGGCTATCAGGATGTGGTGTTCGCCCCCTTCGCTCAGGCGAAAGTCATTCTCCGGCGCCGCTGCCCGAATCACATCGCCCTGGCGAAGCACGTCATGCATCCAGGCCGATCCGCCGCGCCCTTCGGCCTCGCGCAACACGGCAATGACGTAGCGTGCCGTATCGCCCTGATCGTTGAGTAGCGAATAGGAACGCTCTTCGCCGTTGCCAAGCTCCACATCGATGTGCGCGCCGGCGGTGAAGCCGGGCAGCGGCCGGCCTCCGGGACTCACCAGCTCGAACAAGCGGATGCGCGGGGTGATCTGCTCGATCCGGGCAACGCGCAGCTCGATCATGCGGCAGCCCGTTTCAAGGTCCGTACCGGACACGCTCGACCGGCTCACGCTTGATGTCGAAGGACTGATTGCCTGCATCGCTCTTTCTGCCTGCGCGACTCTGGATCCTTCCGATCCTGCGCGTCGCATTCCACAATCGTTCCATTTGCAAATGTTGTCAATTCAGATGTTCTGCGGCTAACTCGGTACCATCCGCCCGGCCGTGCAGCAGGACAAGAGCCATGTACAAGTTGACGACATCGATGCCCTACCTGCTCGCCCGGCTGGGTGGGCGCATGGGTTCGCTCTTCGGTCAGCGACTCGCCGCCTATGACCTGACGCTGCCGATGTACCGCGTACTGGCAGCGCTGTCCGAACGCCCGGACCAGAAGCTGGGCGAGATCAGCGCGATGACCACGGTCGAATTGTCGACGATGTCGCGGTTGATCGGCACCATGGCGATGCGTGGCCTGGTTTCGCGCCACCGGCCGCCGGGCAACGAACGGACGGTGCAGATCAATCTGACCGAGCATGGTGCCGAGATGGCGGCGCTGCTGCGCAACGAAGCCGAACATTACGAAGAGGTCGCGGTGAGTACGCTTGAAAAGAACGAAATCGAGCGGCTTAAGTGCGTCCTTACCCGTATCTACGACTCGCTCGATGTGCTCGAAAGCGAACTTGTCAGCAACGCACCCGCCGGGGAGTCGTAGCGACGGCCAACTTGGACCGGCCGGCGGATGGCTGCATGGCGCTGACTCGCGAGTCATGAATGCGATCACCAAGGCCATATACTCTTCGCTAAAACCGGATAGAATACCCCGGATTAGGCAAAGTAAACTGCCAGCCCGCAGCGTAGCGGATAGGAGAGTATGATGGCGTGCATATCGACGATCGATATCCAGACAAGGCTCGACGTGCAGGAACTGCTCAGTCACTTTTCGCATTTTCTCGATCATGACCGCGGGAGCTGTTGGGCGGACCTGTTCACGACCGACGGCGTCTTCGTGTGCGCCGACGGCCATCATTTGCAGGGCAGGGCGGAACTGACGACGGTGCCGTCGTTAGTGGCCGAGCGCGGGCATGGCGCCTGGCGGCATTTGATCACGGCCGTGGTCATCGAACGCTGCAATACGCGTAAGGATCTGGCAGTCCACGCTTATTGCCCGGTCGTCGACATGAATCGCAGCAGCACGCTTTCGACTTTTTACGATTTCGACTTCACCCTGCGCTTTGCTTCGCGCTGGCGCATCAGCCATGCGCTGGCCACGCGGGTCGGTCTATCGACCGATGCCGATATCGGTTACGCTGCGGTTGCACGCGGGGCATCGTCGCCCATGGCGCTGCAATAAATCGGCCGCGCTACCGCAAACCGCCGCCGAGCGAACGGTAGAGTTCGACCATGTTCGATTGTTCGGTCAGCCGGGTGGTGACCAGCGTCTGCTGCGCCGAATACAGCGTGCGCTGCGCGTCGAGCAGGGTCAGGAACGCATCGACCCCAACGCGGTAGCGCAGGTCGGACAGGCGCAGGCTCGCCGCGGCGGCCTCCTGCAGCGAAGTTTGCGCGGCCAGTTGCTCGCCGATCATCCCGCGCTGCGCCAATGCGTCGGCGACTTCGCGAAACCCGGTCTGGATCGCTTTTTCATATTGCGCGACGGCGAGATCCCGCGATGCCTTCGAATAGCGCAGATTGGCCGCGTTCCTGCCGAAATCGAAGATCGGCACGGTCGCCTGCGGCTGGACCGACCAGGTGCTGTTGCCGCTGGCGAACAACCCGGCCAGGCCGGTGCTCAGCGTACCAAGCGCGGCGGTCAGGGTGATCTGCGGGAAAAACGCCGCCCGCGCGGCGCCGATATCCGCATTCGCTGCGCGCAACCTGTGCTCGGCCTCGGCGATGTCGGGGCGGCGCAGCAGCACCTCGGACGACAGGCCCACCGGCAGGTTGGGGATCGTGGCGCCGGTTGCGGGCAGGGTGGCGGGGAGCAGCTCGGGTGGCGGCGGGGCACCCACCAGCAATTGCAGCGCGTTCAGGTCTTGTGCGACCAGCGTCTTGCGCCGTGCGGCATCGGCACGTGCGCTTTCGTAGCTGGTCTGCGCCTGGCGCAGGTCGAGTTCGCCCGTCGTGCCGATAGCCAGGCGCGTTCGGGCCAGGTCGAGCGTCGCCAGGTCGCTTTTGGTCGTCGCGGTTGCGATAGCGAGCCCGTCCTGATCGGCGCTAAACGTCAGATAGGCGGTGGCGACCTCGCTGATCAGCAGCACCTGCGCGGCATTGCGCGCCTCTTCGCTCGCCAGATAGGTCTCGAACGCTTCCCTGGTCTGGTTGCGCAGGCGGCCGAACAGGTCGATCTCCCACGACGATATGCCGACGTTGGCTTGATAGGTATCGACGCGAAGCGGAATCGCCGCGCCCGCTGCGCCGCCGCCCTGGGAGGCGACCTGCGCTCGTGACGCTTTTGCGAAAGTCGCGCTCGCGCCGCCGTTGATCGTCGGAAACAGATCGGCCTGGCGTGCGCCAAACTGCGCGCGGCTTTGCGCCACGTTGGCCACCGCGATCCGCAAGTCGCGGTTGTTGGCCAGCGCCAGCTCGATCAACTGGCGCAGCCGGGGATCGACGAAGAAATCGCGCCACGCCACATCTGCCGGGGCTACCGCGCTCGGCGTCGCGCCCGGATAGACGCCGCCGGCCGGCAATGCCGGCGGCACGGGCATTGCCGGCCGCATATAATGCGGTGCGAAATCGCACCCGGCCAGCGCCAGCGTCGCGGTCAGGGTGAAGCTCAGGGCTGAGCGGCGCATGTCATGCCTCCTGTGGCGGGCCGGACTCGCCGCCATCCCGCGGTTTCCCGGCCGGTTTTTTCCTGCCGTCCTGCTTGAACAGCTTGTTCACCAGCACGAAGAATACCGGCACGAAGAAGATCGCCAACAGCGTGCCCGACAGCATTCCGCCAACGACCGCGCGGCCGATCGCGTGGCGCCCGCCCGATCCGGCACCGCTCGAAATCGCCAGCGGCAGCACGCCGAACACGAAAGCCAGGCTGGTCATCAGGATCGGCCGCAGCCGCAGCCTGGCCGCTTCGAGCGCCGCGTGGGCGGCATCCATGCCACCGGCCACGCGCTCCTCGGCGAATTCGACGATCAGGATCGCGTTTTTCGATGCCAGGCCCACGGTGGTGATCAGGCCGACCTGGAAGTAGATATCGTTGTCCAGCCCGGTCAGCGTCGCGGCGATCACCGCGCCGATCACGCCCAGCGGCACGACCAGCAGAACCGCGATCGGCACCGACCAGCTTTCATACAAGGCCGCCAGGCACAGGAACACGATCAGCAGCGACAGCCCGTACAGCGGCAGCGCCTGCCCGCTCGACGCCATCTGTTCATACGACAGCCCGGTCCACTCATAGCCGAAGCCGGGCGGCAGCTTTTTGGCCAGCCCGGCCATGCCCGCCATGGCGTCGCCGCTGCTGTTGCCCGGCGCGGCCATGCCCTGAAGCTCCATCGCCGGTGCGCCGTTATAGCGTTCCAGCCGCATCGGACCCTTGATCCAGCTGGTTTCGGCAAACGCGGAAATAGGTGCCATCACCCCGTTGGCGCCGCGCACGAACAGCGCATCCACATCCTCCGGACGCGTCCGAAATGGCGTATCGGCCTGGACGAACACCTTCTTGACCCGTCCGCGATCGATGAAATCGTTGATGTAGGCCCCGCCCAGCGCGGTGCTCAGCGTATCGCTGATATCGGCTGGCGCCAGCCCGAGTGCCGTCGCGCGCGTCAGATCGAGATTGACCTTGAGCTGCGGCGCATCTTCCAGTCCGTTGGGCCTGACCTGCGCGACGCGCTTTTCCTGCCTCGCCATGCCGAACAACTGGTTGCGCGCGTTGGTCAGGTCGGCGTGGTCATGATCGCCCATATCCTTGAGTTCGAAATCGAACCCCGTCGCGTTGCCCAGTTCCAGCACCGCCGGCGGCGCAAAGGCGATGACCTTGGCCTGCGGCACCGCCTTGGCCATGGCCACGATCGCGCGGTTGGCGATCGCCTGCGCGGTGTTCCTGGATCCGCCGCGGTCGTCCCACGCCTTCAGGCGCAGGAAGGCGGCGCCGACGTTCTGACCGGTGCCGCCGAAGCTGAACCCGGAAATGCTGAAGATGCCTTCGACATTGGCCTTTTCATCGACCATGAAATGCTTGCGCACGGTGGTCATCGCCGCCTCGGTCTGCGCCGCGGTGGACCCTGCGGGCATCACCACCTGCGCGAACAGCACGCCCTGATCTTCGTCGGGCAGGAAGCCCGCAGGCAGGCGCACGAACATCAGGGCCATGACCGCGAACACCGCGCCATAGACGAGCAGCGTGCGGCCCCAACGTCCACTGGCGGCGGTGACCACGCTGGAATAGCTGTCGCGCGTCTGTTCGAACTTGCGGTTGAACCAGCCGAAAAACCCGCCCCGCTCTTTTTTGTCTTTGTCTTTCGGCTTGAGCAGGGTGGCGCATAGCGCCGGCGTCAGGGTCAACGCCACCATCACCGACAGCACCATCGACGATACGATCGTAATGGAAAACTGGCGATAGATGACCCCTGCCGATCCGCCGAAGAATGCCATCGGCAGGAACACCGCGGTCAGCACCACGCCGATGCCGATCAGCGCGCCGCTGACCTCGTCCATCGACTGGTGCGCGGCCTGGAGCGGGGTCAGCCCATCCTCGTCGATCAGGCGCTCGCAATTCTCC
Source organism: uncultured Novosphingobium sp. (assembly GCA_964245935.1). Classification (GTDB taxonomy): domain Bacteria; phylum Pseudomonadota; class Alphaproteobacteria; order Sphingomonadales; family Sphingomonadaceae; genus Novosphingobium. The sequence goes on along the minus strand of CAXTOS010000064.1, from coordinate 8,860 downwards.
ACCACCACGATCGCATCGTCGACCAGCAGCCCGATCGCCAGCACCGTGCCGAACAGGGTCAGGGTGTTGATGGTAAAGCCCACCGCGAACAGGATGCCGAAGGTACCGAGCAGCACCACCGGCACCGCGATCGTGGGAATCAGCGTTGCCCGCCAGCTTTGCAGGAACAGCAGCATGACCAGGAAGACCAGCACGACCGCCTCGATCAGCGTCGTGACGACCTCGTTGATCGACAGCGTCACGAACGGCGTGCTGTCGAACGGATAAGCCACCTTGATATCGGGCGGAAAGCTCTTTGACAGCCGGTCGATCTCGGTTTTGACGTCGGCCACCGTCTGCAGCGCGTTGGAACCTGGGGACAGCTTGATTGCCATGCCGCTGGCCGGCTTGCCGTTGAAGCGCGAGATCGAGCTGGCCGTTTCCGCGCCGATCGCCACCCGCGCGACATCGCCCAGCGTCACCGATGAACCGTCGGTGTTGGTGCGCAGGATGATCGCGCGGAACTGTTCGGCAGTCTGCAACCGCGACTGCGCCGTGATCACCGCATTGATCGCCTGCCCCGCGACCGCCGGCAAGCCGCCGATCTGCCCGGCCGAGACCTGCGCGTTCTGCGCGATGATCGCATTGCGGATGTCGCCGGTGGAAATCTTCAACCCCTGCATCTTGTAGGGATCGATCCAGATTCGCATGGCGTATTGCGAGCCGAACAATTGCGTATCACCGACGCCGGTAATGCGGGCGAGCGGATCCTGGATTTTTGCCGCGACCAGATCGCCGATGTCGTCCTGATCGTGGCTGCCGTCCTGCGAATAGACTGCGATCACCAGCGCGAAGTTCTTGACCGATTTGGCAACGCGCAGGCCCTGGAGCTGAACCACCTGCGGCAGCAACGCGGTGGCGGCCTGAACCTTGTTCTGCACCTGCACCTGCGCAGTGTCGGGATCGGTGCCTTGCGCGAAGGTCAGCGTGACGGTCGCGGTGCCCGAGGCATCGCTGGTCGACGAAAAATAATTGAGGTGGTCGATCCCCTTGAGCTGCTGCTCGATGACCTGGGTAGTGGTGTTCTCCAGCGTCTGGGCATCGGCGCCGGGATAGACTGCGGTCACCGAAATGGCGGGGGGCGCGATATTGGGGAATTGCGCGATCGGCATCGAGCGGATCGCCAGCCCGCCGGCCAGCATCAGCATGATCGCGACCACCCAGGCGAAGATCGGGCGGTCGATGAAATAGCGTGACATCAGGAGGGCCCCGACCCGGGTGCAGCGCCTGGCCCCGGCTTCGCCGGCGCGGTTCCGGCCGGGTGCGCCTGCACCTTCATGCCCGGCATGATGCCCACCAGCCCTTCGGTGATCAGCCGGTCACCCGGCCGGAGCCCGCCGGTAACCAGCCATTTGTCGCCGACCGTCTGGCGCGTGGTGACGATGCGCGGCTGGACGGCATTGTTCGCGCCCAGCACCAGAGCGGTAGCCTGCCCGCGCTCATTACGCGCAATCCCGGCCTGCGGCGCGAGCAAGCCCTGCTGTTCAACGCCCTCGACTATCCGCGCCCGCACGAACAGGCCGGGCATCAGCAATCCGTCGGGGTTGGGGAAGGTGGCACGCAGCGTCACCGTCCCGCTGTTCTGGTCCACGGACACATCGGCAAATTGCAGCTTGCCCTCGATCGGATAGGTCTGGCCGTTGGGCAGCAACAGCTGGACCCGCACGCTGGCCGGGCCTTGCCGGCTGACACCGCCGCCGCTCATCGCGGCCTTCAGGTCGAGCAATTGCGCGGCCGACTGCGCCACGTCGACATATACCGAGTCGAGCCGCAGGATCGTCGCCAGCGCATCGGCCTGGCCGTTCGCGACGAGCGCGCCGGGGGTAAACAGCGATCGTCCGATCCGACCGGTAATCGGGGCGCGCACGCGCGTGAACCCGAGATTGACTTGCGCGCTGCTCAGCGAGCCTTGCGCCGTCACGACCTGCGCCTGCGCTTGCCGCGCCGCGGCATCGGCATTGTCGGCATCCTGCTTGCTGATGGCGTTGACCGCGGCGAGTTGGCGATAGCGACTGGATTGCAGCGCGGTCGACCGGATCGTGGCCTGTGCGGTCGCCAACTGCCCTTGCGCGTTCAGCGCGCTGGCCCGGTAACCGGCATCCTCGATCACATACAGGATCTGGCCGGCATGGACGATCGAGCCTTCCTGGAACAATCGCTTGCGGATGACGCCCGAAACCTGCGGCCGCACGTCCGATGTCTCCAACGCCGAGATGCGCCCGGGCAGTTCGGTGGTCAGCGTGACCGGCTCGGCCTTCAGCACCACGAAGCCGACCGACGGCGGCGGCGGCGGCGGCGGGGGCGGCGCCTTCCCGCAAGCGGCGAGCGCAAGCGTCATGGCCGGAGCAAGCGTACAAAACGGATGTTTGGGCATGGGTTCGTCCACCATTGCGCGTTAAGACCCGCGGGCCAGGCGACATGTATATCAATCGGCACAAATATTCCGATTGATAAACTTGTGTCAAGTGATATATTTTGGATGACATAACAGATATGGGGGAGAGCCGAAAGTGACGATGACCGTAGCGCCGAGCAAAACGACCCGCCGCTATCCGCGCGGCGAGGAAACGAAACAGCGCGTGATCGACGCGGCCATCGTGATTTTCGGCCGTCAGGGCTTTGCGGGAACGTCGACCCGCGACATCGCCGCCGCCGCCGATGTCAACACCCCGGCGATCCAGTATTATTTCGGAGGCAAGCTCGGCCTGTACCAGGCCAGTATCGACCAGTTGACCAATATGGTCTCGCATCGGATCGCGCCGGCGGTGCGGGCGTGCCACACGATCATCGCTGCGGGTGCATCGCTCGATGGCGTGGTGGCCGCCTTGAGTGAAGTCCAGAACAGCCTGATCGATTCTTTTTTCGCGGATTGCGAAGGCGATGCGATCCGCAAGCTGCTGGCGTGGGAGGATGCCGAAAACGGCGAAAATATCTCCGAATGCTTCATGAAGGATCGAATCGGTCTGCCGATCTTCGAGACGTTTCAACAAGCGGTCAAGCACATCGTCGCAGCGCCGATGCACCAGACCGAAATGGAAATGCACGCATTGTCGCTGATGGGCCTGTCGATGATCTTCCATTTTAACCAGAGCCGCGTGCTGGACATGCTGAACTGGTCCACCCTGGACGCCGGCCTGCTTGCCACGCTCAAGGCTGTCGCGCACAAACAGCTGGGTTATGCGCTGGTCGGCCTGTCGTCGGAGCCGGCTGGAAGTCATGCGCCGACCTGACCCGGGTCAACCCGCCGCCGGCTTGTTCTGTTCCCCTCCCACGTGCGGGACGGGTCAGGGGTGGGCCCTTATTTCCGAGATTGCGTTTGCCAATGCCCACCAGCCGTGGTGCGCAAGCCGCCGATCCCGCGCCATCACAGCTTGGGCAGCGTTACCCCGCGCTGGCCCATGTATTTGCCGGCGCGATCGGCATAGCTGGTCTCGCACGGCTCATTGCCCTGAAGGAACAGGAACTGGCACGCGCCTTCATTGGCGTAGATGCGCGCGGGCAGCGGCGTGGTGTTGGAAAATTCCAGCGTGACATGCCCCTCCCAGCCCGGTTCCAGCGGGGTGACGTTGACGATGATCCCGCAGCGGGCATAGGTGCTCTTGCCCAGGCAGATCACCAGCACGTCGCGCGGCACCCGGAAATATTCGACGGTGCGCGCCAGCGCAAAGGAATTGGGCGGGATGATGCACACGTCGGTCTTGCGATCGACGAAGCTTTTAGGATCGAACAGCTTGGGATCGACGATCGAGGAATCGACATTGGTAAAGATCTTGAACTCGTCGGCTACGCGCGCGTCGTAGCCGTAGGACGACAAGCCGTAGGAAATGCAGCCGTCACGCCGCTGGCTTTCCACGAACGGCTCGATCATGGCATGGTCCTGAGCCTGCCGCCTGATCCATTTGTCGCTGAGTATCGCCATCCTGCGCTGATGGCCGATACGCCGGCACCGGGGCAAGCGGCCATGGGCAATTGTCCACCATCCTGGCCGTGCTCCGCCTGCGGCCCGGACCGGGCAGCCGGCCGATTGATTATCCGGCATTATTGCAATTTTCGGCAGGCCGGTTAAACGCGAACCAGCCATCCCGCTGTGTGAAAGGCCGGGCGTCTGGTATGCCACTGATGCCACAGGGCGGGCGCGCACGCGCCAATCCGATTCCCGCCATGAAAAATGTCATCGGCTGGTATCGTGGCTCGACGACCCGGTTGCTGGTGGTAGTATCCGGGCTGTTCGTGGCGATTTTCCTGTTGATGGCTCAAACCGTCGTGGCGCAGCGCCAGGCGCGGCAGGGGGTGATGCTCCAGGACGAAGCGATGCTGTCGCTCAATGCGCTGATGGAAATCATGCTCGATGCCGAAACCGGCCAGCGCGGCTTTCTGCTGACGGGCAATGGTGCCTACCTCGAACCTTACGAGGGGGCCAAGGTCAGGCTGGACCCGGAAGTCAGCGCGCTGCAGCGCATGGGCGATCGCTCCAGCGATGAAGAACAGCAGCATATCGCCCGCGCCCAGCAATTGATCCGTGCCAAGATTGCCGAAATGGATCGCACCATCGAACTGGCGCGCGCCGGAATGATGCCCTCGGCCATCGGCCTGGTCCAGACCAATACCGGCCAGCGCGACATGACCGAACTGCGCGGCGAGCTGGCCTGGCTGCGCACTGACCAGGCCATGCAGCGCCAGGCATCGTTCGATCGGGTACAGGCGCTGGAAGACCGCCTGCTGCCGCTGGTCGGCCTGCTGGGCGTAGGCCTGGTCACGCTGGTGGTGGTGGCGCTGCGGGGCGAACGCCACCGCGCCTGGGCCGCGGCCGAGGCAGGGCAGTTGACCGCCCTGCGCGCGGCCAACGAACAGACCGAGTTGCTGGCGCGCGAACTCAACCACCGGGTGAAGAACCTGTTCTCGGTGGTGCTGTCGATCATCACCATCTCGGCCCGCAAGCAGGCACCGACTGCCGAGGTGCTCGACGATATCCGCTCGCGGGTGCATGCCTTGTCGCTGGCTCATTCCAGCAGCCAGGGAACCGGCACGGCGGAAAGCAGCCCCCTGGCCGGGATCATCGCCAATATCATGCGCCCCTATGCCGACGGGACGGCGGACAGTCTCGCAGACCGGGTGCGCCTGTCCGGCCCCGATGTAAATCTGCCCGCGCGAATGATTACCCCGATGGGCATGCTGATTCACGAGCTGGCGACGAATGGCGCCAAATACGGGGCGCTTTCGGTCGAATGTGGCGTGGTCGAGATTTGCTGGGATGTTGTCGCAGCGCCCGACGGGCAACGAACTCTCGCCCTGAGCTGGATCGAATCGGGCGGCCCGGCGTTAAGCATCGGATCATCTGGTTCGGCTCAGGACAGGGCTTCTTCGGCTCAGGACCGGGCTTCGCCACCCCGGGTTGGTTTTGGCTCGCGGCTGACCGCCATGGCTGCCCAGCAAATGGGCGGTACGCTGCAACGCAGCTGGCCGAAAACGGGCGCCAAGGTCGATCTGGTATGTCCATTACCGTGACACTTTGGTACCGGCATTAGCGAATCATTTGCTACTCTGTGACAGACGTTGGATTGGCGATTGAAGATTTGAAAGTTTCATGATGCATCATCATTTCGTTACGCCGCATCCGATACGCAATAACGCCCAGGCGGCAGCGAAAATCAGTTTCGGCGGCGCGCCCCATGAAAAGCTGTCGGGCAGGCGCGTATTGATCGTGGAAGACGAAGCATTGGTCGCGATCGAGCTGCAATGCGCGCTGGAGGATGCCGGGGCAGAAGTGTTGGGTCCGGCCATGTCGCTGACCAGCGCGCTGGCGCTGGCCGAACATTCCGCGCAACTGGATTGTGCGTTGCTCGACGTGGATATCGCCGGCCACGATGTCTATCCGGTGGCGCAAGTGCTGCAACGGCGCGGCATCCCGTTCATCTTCCACACCGCCCACGGTTCGCGCCGCGCTCATAGCGAAATGTTCCCGGGCGCGATTACCTGCCTGAAACCGACTTTGCCCGAGATGCTGATCGATTTGCTGGCGGGACTTTAGGGTGCGTTGATATTCGCCCCAAGCCGGGCGGCTGGCACGCTGCGGGCAAGATGCCCACGGTGTGTACGATTCCACAGTGTGTACGATTCCACGGTGTGTACAAGGGCAGGTCTATGCGGCAGTTTCTGAACTGGGCAGCGATGATCGGGTTGACTGCGACGATCGGTACCGCGCCGCTGCGGGCCGAGACCGCCGAGCTGCGCCTGCCGATCCCCATCCCGCAAGTGCCCGGTGGAGTTCCCGATCCCACCCGCCCCGGTCCCGACAAGCTGTTCCTGCCGCAGACCGTCACCAGCAGCGGCACGGTGACGGTCGAGGGCAAGCCGGTCGCCTATGACGCGGTGGCGGGCACGCTGGTGGTGCATCCTGCCGGCTGGGACGATACCGCCTGGCGTGAAAAGGCCGCGGCCGGGGGTTCGGGCAAGGACGCGCCGGGCAAGGATGCCGCCACCGAAGGCATGGGCGCCGACGGCATCGGCGCCGAGGCCTCGATGTTCTACGTCGCCTATTTCAAGAGGGGTATCGCGGCCCCGAACCGCCCGGTGACTTTCCTGTTCAACGGCGGCCCGGGCAGCGCCACGGTATGGCTGCACATGGGCGCCTTCGGCCCGCGCCGCGTGATCACCCGCGATGATACCCATACCCCCGCCGCGCCCTACCCGCTGGTCAACAATGCCTATAGCCTGCTGGATGCCTCCGACCTGGTGTTCGTCGACGCCCCGGGCACCGGCTTTTCGCGAATCGCGGGCAAGGACAAGGAGAAGGCATTCTGGGGGATGGACGCCGATGCACATGCCTTTGCCGAATTCATCAAGCTGTTCCTGACGCGGCATGGCCGGTGGAATTCGCCTAAATACCTGTTCGGCGAAAGTTATGGCACCCCCCGCGCGGCGGTGGTTGCCAACGAACTGGCGAGCGACGATGCGATCGACCTCAACGGCATCATCATGTTGTCGCAAATCCTGAATTTCGACCTTTCGATCGATGATCCCGACCGTAATCCCGGCGGCGACGAAGCCTATGTCGTCGGTCTGCCCACCTATGCCGCCACCGCGTGGTACCATCAGCGCTTGCCGGGACCGCGCCCCGCCCAGCTGGAGCCGTTCCTGCGCGAGGTCGAGCATTTCGCCGCCACCGATTATGCGCAGGCGCTGCAGCAGGGCAGCGAGCTGGATCCGGCGCGCCAGCAGGCGATCGCCGCGCAGTTGGCGCGCTACACCGGCCTGTCCGCGGATTATTTCCTGAAATCGGATCTGCGCGTTACCGGCGGCCAGTTCGAGCAGCAGCTGCAACTGGCTGAAGGGCTGACCACCGGCAGGCTCGATTCGCGCTTTTCCGGTCCGGCGATCGACCTTCTCGAAAAGGCAGCCGATTATGACCCGCAATCCGCCGCCATCAGCTCGGCCTATGTCGCCGCTTTCAACGCCTACGCCCACGACAGCCTGCGGTTCGGTACCGACCTGCGCTATTTCCCGACGACCAACGCGATCAAGCACTGGGATCTCCAGCACAAGCAGCCCGGCCAGCCCGAACCCGCGCGCGGTTCCGCCAATGTCCTCAACGATCTCGCCTATGCGATGAAGCAGAATCCGGGGCTCAAGATCATGGTCAACGGCGGCTATTTCGACCTCGCCACGCCCTATTACGAAGGCTGGTACGAGATGCATCATTTGCCGATCCCGCCGAGCCTGCAAGGCAACATCGAGTATAAATATTACCAGTCGGGGCACATGGTCTACGCGCATGAACAATCGTTGCAGGAACTGCACGACGCCGTCGCGGGCTTTATCGCCCGAACCGACAATGTGAAGTAGGGCGCCAAAAGCAGGAGCATCTTAATCACGCGAAAACAAAGACTCTGGAGCTCGATGCGATTTTATCCTATCGCATCAAGCTCCGGGAGCATCTTCCCCGCATGCCCCCGCCAAGGACCACTCCATGACCGCGCAACCCGTGAATCTGTCCGGCCTCGACCTGCGCGCCGAGATCGATCGGCTGCGCGCCAGCCGCAAGGCGGTGATCCTGGCGCATTATTACCAGAAACCGGAATTGCAGGATCTGGCCGATTTCGTCGGCGATTCGCTGGAACTGAGCCGCAAGGCTGCCGCGACCGATGCCGAGGTGATCGCCTTTTGCGGGGTAAGGTTCATGGCCGAAACCGCCAAGATCCTCAGCCCGGAAAAGATCGTGGTGCTGCCCGATGTCAACGCCGGGTGCAGCCTGGAAGATTCGTGCCCGCCGGAAAAATTCGCCGCTTTCCGCGCCGCGCATCCCGATCACATCGCGCTGACCTATATTAATTGCTCCACCGAAGTGAAAGCGCTGTCCGACGTGATCGTCACCAGTTCCAGCGCCGAAACCATCCTCGCGCAGATCGACCCCGCGCAAAAGATCATCTTCGGCCCCGACCGGCATCTGGGCGGCTATCTCAACCGCAAGTTCAACCGCGACATGCTGCTGTGGCCCGGCGTCTGCATCGTCCACGAGGCGTTCAGCGAGACCGAACTACTCAAGTTGAAGGCCAAATACCCTGCTGCCCCGGTCGCCGCGCACCCCGAATGCCCGCCCGCGATCATCGACCATGCCGATTACGTCGGTTCGACCAGCGGCATCCTCGCCTACGCCAAGGCTACCCCCGCCGACACGCTGATCGTCGCCACCGAGCCGCACATCATCCACCAGATGCAACTGGCCATGCCGGACAAGACCGCCACCGGTGCCCCCGGTGCCGACGGCCACCGCAACTGCAACATCTGCCCCTACATGGCGCTCCACACGCTGGACCACCCGTAC
>CAXTOS010000063.1:0-15093 GCA_964245935.1 uncultured Novosphingobium sp. | reverse complement strand
CAGCCTGTCAGCTCAAGCCGAGGCGCGCCAGATGGCCTTCGCCGGATGCAGACCCTTCGCCTGTCGGGCGACCTGCTGGTCGGCAGCGGGTTGCCACGCACCGCCGCCAGCGGCGCGCCCGATGGCGCGCGTTTGCCGGCCTATGCGCAAGTCGATATCAGCGCGGTGTGGCGGGCCGCAACCATCGCCGGCCGCCCGCTCGATCTGCGGGCGGATATCATCAATCTGTGCGATGCCCGTTATCAGTTGCGCGATGGCACCGGACTTGTTCCGGGACCGGTGGCATGGGGCGCACGGCGCGGCGTGTTCGTGGGCATCGAGCAGAGTTTCTGAACGACTTCAGGGTATCGGCGGCACTGCGATCACTTCGCCATGGGCGGTCGCGGCATAGAGTTCGCCCTTGAACGGATAATGGCCGGGCTTCAGCGGCCCGATAACGAAGGTTGCATGCTCGTGCGGCTTCAAGTCGCGATCGACATGCAGGTCGGCGCTGTCGAAATCATCGGAAGTCGGGTCGCGATTGGTCACCTCGATGCGGATTTTATGTCCGGCGGGGACCGTCACGACGTCGGGCGTATAGCGATGATCCTTGAGCGTGATGGTCACCACCGGGATATCCGCAGGTCCGCTCGCCAGGGCTGCGCTCGCGCCGAAACCGGCAAGGGCCAAGCCGCAAATATAATGTCTCATGAAGTTTCCTGATGTGGGTAACGACTGATACCAACTGCGTTGATCGGACCCTATAGCCCCTCTTCTTCAGAGGAGCGACTATCTGCATGGTCAAGTGGATTGCGCGAGCGCAGCTGCGCCGCGCCACAACCCTTGATCCCCTCTTTTGATGAGGAGGGGGAAAAGTCGCAATGACCGCAGCGGTGCATAAGCTCGCGTTGCTGGGTCAATCCGATAGCGGCAGAGTTCAGGTTTCACCCTGGCAGTGCTCCGGCAAACCGCAGCGGTTCGCCCACCGCCGCATTGGCCAATTGCCCTTCCCACATAGCGGTGTTCCCCCGGATGATGGTACCGATGACGCGGCCTTGCAGGTGCATGCCGGTATACGGCGACCAGCCGCAGCGGCTTTCCAGCCAGCTTTCCGCGATGGCAAAGCTGCCCTGCCGGTCGACGACGCTGAAATCGGCGTCGTAGCCCACGGCGATGCGGCCTTTGGCTTGCAGCCCGAAGATGCGCTGGACCCCGGCGCTGGTCAGGTCGATCAGGCGGGCGAGGGTCAGGTGGCCCTTGGCGACATGGTCGAGCATCAGCGGCAGCAGCGTCTGGACGCCGGGCATGCCGCTGGGGCTGTCAGGATAGGGCCTGGCCTTTTCCTCGCGGGTGTGCGGGGCGTGGTCGGAGCCGAGAACATCGGGCACGCCTTGCCGCAGCCAGTGCCACAGCCCCTGGCGATGCGCTTCGCTGCGGATCGGGGGGTTCATCTGCGCATAAGTACCCAGGCGCGGATAGGCGTCCTCGCCGGCCAGGGTCAGGTGCTGCGGGGTGACTTCGCACGTGGCGATGTCGCGGTGCCGGGCGATGAGTTCCAGTTCGGCGGGGGTCGTGATGTGAAGGACATGGATCGGGCGGCGCGCGGCGCGGGCAAGCCGCAGGATGCGCCGGGTAGCCAGAATCGCGCTTTCGTCGTCGCGCCAGACCGGGTGGCTGGCGGGGTCGCCGGGGACGCGCAGATCCTTGCGCGACTGCATCCGCGCCTCGTCCTCGGCATGGATGGCGACGCGGCGCACGCCGCTGGCGAGCACGCGGGCGAGTGCTTCATCCTCGGCCACCAGCAGGCTGCCGGTCGAGGCGCCCATGAAAATCTTGACCCCGGCGGTGCCGGGAATGCGTTCCAGCTCGGCGAGTTCCGCGGCATTGGCGGAGGTCGCGCCGACATAGAAGGCGTGGTCGCACCACATCCGGTGATGGGCACGGCGCAGCTTGTCGTGCACGCGCTCGGCGGTGTCGGTGTTGGGATTGGTGTTGGGCATTTCAAACACCGCAGTCACCCCGCCCATCACCGCGGCACGGCTACCGGTCTCCAGATCTTCCTTCAGCTCCAGCCCGGGTTCGCGAAAATGGACCTGGCTGTCGATGACGCCGGGCAGCACGTCGAGCCCGGAACAGTCGATTCGCCGCGCGGCATCGGCGGGCCACGAGCCCATCGCAAGAATTCGGCCGTCGCGCACCGCGACATCGACCTGTTCGGGCCCGTTGGGGGTGTGCACGGTGCCATTGGCGAGGATGAATTCGGGGGCGCTGGTCATGGCCCGGACATTGCCACAGAGGTTTGACCAGGAACAGGGGTTTCGGGTGGCCGGTCCGCATATCGCACCTTGCTTTCACCGTTGAAAACGCCACTTGGACGCCATGACCGCAACCCGCCTGTTCGAACGCGCCGTGCTCCGCTTGTCACCCCGGGATCCCGGCGAGGATGTTGCCGGGTTTGTGCAGGGGCTGGTAACCAATGATGTGAAGGGCGCTTTGCCGGTGTGGGCGGGGCTGCTCAGCGCGCAAGGCAAGGCGCTGTTCGATTTCCTGGTGTGGCGCGATGGCGCCGACCTGTTGCTGGACTGCGAGGCGGGCGCGGCGCCCGCACTGGCGCGGCGGATCGGGCTGTACCGGCTGCGGCGGCGGATCGCGATCGAAGTGGACCCAGCGCTGGCGGTGCATTGGAGCGCCGTGCCGCATGCGGATGCCATGGCCGATCCCCGGCTGGCGGCGCTGGGCTGGCGCTGGCTGGGCTCTGCCGCGCCGGACGATGCGCCCGCCGATGACGCGTGGCGCGAGCATCGCCTGGGGCTGGGCGTGACCGAAGGACGCGCCGAACTGGGTGACGGCGAGACGTTGTGGCTGGAATGCAATGCCGACCAGTTGCATGGCGTCAGCTTTACCAAGGGCTGCTACGTCGGCCAGGAGAACACCGCACGGATGAACTGGCGGCAAAAGGTCAATCGACGGCTGGTGGTGCTGCCGCTGGCGCGATCGAACCCGGCGCGGCAACGGATGGCGTGGCCCGGGGCAGGCCTGGCGCTCGACCATCTGCGAACCGAGGACATCCCCGCCGATGTGCGGCCCGCCTGGATGCAGATTTGAACGATATCGCGCAACATGGCTGTTTGGCAGGCAGATTGATGCTGGTGGCCGCCGGAACCGGGTCAGTGTTGATCACTTGCCCCGTCCGTCCCCAGCTTGCCGAAGGGCTGTTTTTGCTTACTTCGCTCGCGCGGAAGACGTACGGTGCTTCGAAAAGCCCAGCACGGACGGGGAGTTTTGTCAGTCGGCCCTGGCTTTGGTTCGGTCTCAAGCGGCCTGCCGGGCAACACCGCTGGCGCCATCGCCGGAGTCGGCCAGGTCACGGCGATGCACCAGCGGGGCGGTCAGCGCGCCGCGCGCGGGGCACATCCGCAGACTGGTGTCGCCGGTCGCCTGAAACCCGAGTTTCGCCAGCACCCGGCCCGAAGCCGCATTATCGGCAAGATCGAGCGCGGTGATCTGGCGGTGACCCAATGTGCGCGCCAGGCCCAGCACGGCGTGCACGGCTTCGGTGGCATAGCCTTGCCCCCAGAATTCGGGCGCGATCCAGTAGACGAGTTCGCCGCCTTGTTCGCCGCGGAGCAGGCTGACACAACCGATCGCCTGCGCACCGTCACTGCTGGGCAGCGTGACGACGAATTGCGGAAAGCGCCGGAGCGGCATGTCCGAGCAAGCCCGGGCCACGGAATCCCGCGCGGATTCCGCCATGGACATCAGGTGGCCGATGACCGTCCAGTCCTTGATCCGGCTGAACAATCCTACCCAGTCTTCCGGCCAGCCGGGTCTGAGAAACAGCCTTTCGCTGCGGATAAACATAATCTTTGCTCGCACTCGATCGCCCGCAGACGCAGATAGACCGGGTCGATGACAGGCCCGTTACGCTTTGCGGCGGTGTGCCCCAAACATGCGTCGCATCGTCGTGGCTGCATGGGAGGTGCAAGTGGTGGCAGGGGCCGACGCAAAAAGAGGGAGATGGGCCATCCCCTCTCCCTCATTCAGCCGCCCCGACCGCCGGTGTGGCGGCCCTGTTCGACCAGCCTTATTCGGCAGCCTGCGCCGCTGCATCGACCGATACGTACTTCCGGCCAAGCTTGCCCAGGTGGAAGCGCACGCGGCCCACGGCCAGCGAGAACAGCGTGTGATCCTTGCCGATGCCCACATTGACGCCCGGATAGACGCGGGTGCCGCGCTGGCGGATGATGATGTTGCCACCAATCACGTTTTCGCCACCGAATTTCTTTACGCCAAGACGACGGCCAGCCGAATCGCGACCATTGCGCGAAGAGCCGCCTGCTTTCTTATGTGCCATGGTTCAAACTCCCTTCAGGCGCCGACAGCCAGGATGCGCAGCAGGGTGAGCTGCTGGCGATGGCCATTCTTGCGACGGTAATTGTGGCGGCGACGCTTCTTGAAAACAATCACCTTTTCGCTTTTGGCTTGCGCGATGATCTCGGCCGAAACGGTGACCGCGCCGGCGTCGGCAACGGCCCCATCCGCACCCGCGAGCAGGACATCGCCCAGCGTGATCTTGTCACCGGCCACGCCCGCCAGTTTTTCCACGGCGATCTTGTCTCCGGCGGTAACCCGGTATTGCTTGCCGCCCGTGCGCACGACTGCGAACATTTCATCAATCCAATCAAATGACTTGTCGCATCACCCCGGCATCCGACAGGACACAGCGGCAATACGCCCGGCCCATCCGCCGCATCGGGCAGGGGCCGTGAGAAGCAGCGCCGTTAGTGGAACCTGCCCCGGCTGTCAACGCAGCTTTGCGGCGGCGCACCGGATCAGCGGCTGTTGCGGCCGGCGACCATGGCCCGCGTACAGGCGCTGGCATGGCCCGTATCCCATGCTAGGGCACGAGACGATAAGACAGGATCGCCTCGTGTTCCAGAAACTTTGTTATCGCGTGATTTAAGAACAAAAACCGGTACCCACTTTTTATCATCCCGCTCTAGAGTCTTTCCGACTTACGTCGAGTCGGTGCCAGCCCGCTCCCCCGCCCGGCCACCCATATTATACAATGACTTGGGTGGCCGGGCGGGGGAGCGGGCTGGCACCGTCTTAACCGGAAAGACTCTAACTTTGTCATCGCGTGATTTAAGAACAAAAACCGGTACCCACTTTTTATCATCCCGCTCTATGGCACGTCGATGCACCCTCAGCCCCCTGCCCGCCCGCGTACCGTGATCCTGCCGGTCCTGCTATCGCTGACTGCGGTCGGCGCGCTGGGCGGCTGTTCCGATAGCGGCTCCGCCTATCCGTCGCTGGCGAGTCGCCCGGTGGAGCGGCTGACCGATACCGCGCCGACTGCCCCCGCCACGCCCGACCCCGGCGCGACCGCCGCCGCCGCGGTGGCGCCCTCGGCCGAACTTGCGGCGCGGCTGAGCGATCTGGTGGCACAGGCCCGCAGCGCGCAGCGGGACTTTGCCGACAAGCAGGCCGCCGCCGAGCGACTGATCTCCGCCGCCGGTGCGGCGCCCGCCGGCAGCGACCCATGGGCGCGGGCCACCCAGGCGCTGTCGGGCGTCGAATCGGCCCGATCGCTCACCGCCCAACCACTGTCCGACCTGGACCGGCTCGATGTGGAAGACCGAATGCATGGCGCGCAGCTTGGCGCCGACGGCAATTCCGCGCCGCGCCCGGACACCACCGCCATCGCACAGGCTCGCGACACGGTTTCCGCGCTGGTCGCGCAAGAGGATGCGGCGCTGGCACGGCTGGACGGGCGGCTGGCGCGATAGGAATGTGTTGCTGTTAATCCGGATCGCCAACCAAACCGGGGGTTAGAGTCTTTCCGGTTACGGTGCCAGCCCGCTCCCCCGCCCGGCCACCCAAGTCATTGTATAATATGGGCGGCCGGGCGGGGGAGCGGGCCGGCACCGACTCGACGTAAGTCGGAAAGACTCTAGGTCATTCGGTCTTGATTCATCACCAGCGCTGCACATCCGCATGGTCCTGCGCGCGCGGCTCGATCCAGCACCATTGCCCGGCGGCTTTCTCGCGCTTCCAGAACCAGCTTTCGCTTTTCAGATGATCCATGATGAAATCGGCGGCGGCAAAGGCATCGCGGCGATGGCGCGCGGCGGCGGCGGCGAACACGATCGCCTCGCCCGGCAGCAGCACCCCAATCCGGTGGACGATCCGCAGCCCGGCCAGCGACCAGCGCATCGCCGCCTGCTGCCCCAGCGCCTGCATGCCCGGCAGGGTCAGCGGCGCGAAATGGCGCAGTTCCAGCGCCTCGATGTCACCTTCGATACGCACTTGCCCGAGAAAACTGACGATGCCGCCGGCATTACCATGGGCGGCGGCAAAGCCGGCGAGTTCGGCAGCGGGGTCGAGGACCGCATCGGCCAGGCGGATATCCATCGATCAGCCCCCGCTGACCGGCGGCAAGAAGGCCAGTTCGTCGGCGACCGCGATGATGCGCCGGCGATCCGCGCACAGTTCGCCGTTGACCGCCAGCCGGATGCGTGGATCCGAAACCGCCGCGGCAAGGTCATCGGGTAACCGCGCGATAATTGCAGCCAGCGGTGTCGGCGCGGCCAGCGGCATATGCATCTCGGCCGCGCCGGCAATATCCTCCAGCCGCCCCAGAAACAGCAGCCGCGCCATTTCAGCCGCCGGTCATCGACATGTGGCGCGCCAGCGCCGGTGCGGCACCATGGCTGTCGATGGCGAAATTATGGCGTAGCGGCTTGATCCGCATCGCCAGGTCCAGCGCCCCGGTCAGCGCCACATCCGGCGCGGATGAACGCAGAGCGGCGCGCAGGTCGACTTGCTCGGTGCCCCCCAGGCAGGCAAACAGCTGGCCCGTCG
The DNA here is from genome assembly GCA_964245935.1 of uncultured Novosphingobium sp. Lineage (GTDB taxonomy): Bacteria > Pseudomonadota > Alphaproteobacteria > Sphingomonadales > Sphingomonadaceae > Novosphingobium. Next base: position 8,250 of record CAXTOS010000063.1, on the reverse strand, counting down.
CGGTCACCCGGATGCGGTTGCAGCCATCGCAGAAATTGTTGGTCAGCGGCGTGATAAGCCCCAGCCGGCCCCCGGTCTGCGTCACCGTGAAATAGCGCGCCGGGCCCCCGCTGCGGTAAGCGCTGGGGGTCAGCGTCCACCGGCGTTCCAGCCCGTCACGCACGGCGGACAGCGGCAGGTAGTGGTCGAAGCGATCCTCCTCGACCTCGCCCAGCGGCATTACCTCGATCAGCGTGATCGCACAGCCCTGGCCATGCGCCCAGGCGATCAGATCGGGCAGTTCCGCCTCGTTCACGCCCTTCAGCGCCACGGTGTTGATCTTGACGTGCAGCCCCGCCGCCTTGGCCGCCGCGATCCCCGCCAGCACTTGCGGCAGCATGTCGCGCCGCGCCAGCCTGGCAAATACCGCGCGATCGAGCGTATCGAGCGAGATGTTAATGCGCTTTACCCCCGCCGCAGCCAGATCGTCGGCGAATTCGGCCAGACGCGTGCCGTTGGTGGTCATGGTCAATTCATCAAGTCGCCCGCGCCCATCATCTGCGCCCAGCCGCCGACCCAGCGCCCGCACCAGTTCGATCATGTCACGCCGCACCAGCGGCTCGCCCCCGGTCAGCCGGATCCGGGTGATCCCCCGTGCGATGAAACCCAGCGCGAGCTCATGCAATTCATCCAGGGTGAGCACTTCGGCACGCGGCAGGAAAATCTGCCGCTCGGGCATGCAATAGGTGCAGCGCAGGTCGCAGCGATCGGTGACCGACAAGCGCAGGTACGAAATCCGCCGCTGAAACTGATCGACGAGTGGGGCCGGAACATCCATCTGCAACAAGATATCACTCCCTGCCAAGCCTGGCTATCCCGATCGACCCGCCGCCGCCAGCGGCAGATATTGTCCGGTGACGCCGGGCGCATCGGCAAGATAGGTAGCGGCGGCAAGAATTGCATCCTCATCCGCGCTGGCCACCGCATTGACCCGGAGCGGCGCCCAGTCCCGCGCCAGCCCCTGCACCACCGCCAGCCGCCACGCACGGTGCGGGTGGTCGGCGGGGTCGAACACCAGCGTCAGTGAATCACCGGCCGGCGCAAGCTGCGGCAATATCTGGGCGTGAAAATACGCCGCAGCGCTCAGCGGCTCATCAGGCAAGCCGCCGACGCGAACCAGCGCCATCAGCGGCGGCTCATCAGTCGCGATCCCGCGTCAAGGTCATGCCGATCGACTCGCCCTTCTCGCTGAGCGCCAGCTTGATGATCTTCACCGTGACCGTCTCCACGCGCACGTCCGAAACGAACAACGTCTCGCAAATGTGATCAGCCACCGCCTCGATCAGTTTGAAATGCACGCCCGGCGGCAAGGCGGCAGTGGCGGCAAACTTCAAATCCATGTAATTCTTCGACGCGCCGAGCGATGTATCGGGGTGATACCGCTCTGCCGCCTTCAGGTGAACGGCGATCGATATCCGCAACGGCTGGGGCTGGCCGGTTTCTTCGGAATAAATGCCGGTGAGGACATCCACTTCCAGATCGGCAACCTCAAGGATCAAGCTATCGGCCAAGCAGGTTTTCCTCGGACAGCGGAGCGGAGCGGATGGCAGTTCGTGGGGCGCAAGTCCAGTGGCAGCGGAGTGACCCTGGATAGTTTCCAAATTTTGGCGTCAATTACGAAGATACCCCCGCAATTCATACGACCTCAGCTTTTCACGTACCGCCAGATGATACGATCGTGAAAGTTCGGCCTGCAAAATCCTGTAGGTATCATGATTACCGCCGCTGTGTTCGGGATATCTGGTATAGACCACGCCGGGTGCCATCGCGAGGATGCGGCGTTCTTCAAGGTCAGGGCTGACGCCCAGGGCTTTGGGCGAGTTCTCTGCCGCGAAATCCAGGTGACCCGGAAAAACCCATTTTGTCGGCAAGCGCGAGCCCGTCGACAGATATAGCGCGGGATATCCGTCATAAACATAGATCGGGCGCGGGGCTTTATCGGCGAGGCCGGCAAGCCGCTCCAATGAGGCCCGGTTGCCCTTGTTCGCGGCATTGAGCGCAAGCACGGCCTGCCCCGCCGCAAAGGGCAGCGGCAGGAACCACAGCCAGCGAGGATTGCGCAAGTTCGGCGCCCCGGTCAGCAAGAGCGGGGCGAGCATCGGCATCGCATAATGGGGCGTAACGAACATGCCCAGGGCCAGATACCCGCCAAATGATGCAGCCAGCCATAGCATCGCAAAGCGATCTGCCCGTCTGCGCAACATGGCCATGGCCGCGAGACAAAGCAGTGGCGACAAGATCAGCCCCGCCTTGACGAGACCTTCTGCCTGGGTTTGCCGCAGTTCGGGGTATTTACCGAATTGGGACTGGAAATTCGCGAAGATAAATGGTTGCAGCCCCCCCTGCAGCGCATAATATCCGGCGACCAGCAGCGTGGGAAGCAGGGCGCAAAAAAGCCACAGCATCGCTATCCCGACAAGGCGGCTCAGCCGAGGATCCGACTGGAACCTTGCCCACAGCAACGCGCACCCAAAGAAGGCGCCTTCAAGAGCCACGGTGTATTTGATCTGTATCGCTGCACCCACAAGGAGCATGATGCAGGCCCCGTCGAGAAGTTGAATTCGCCGGCAGACAACGGACCTGCGCACCAGGATTGCCGCTATCAGCATCGGCAGGTTGAAGAACACCTCGGCCTCGCCACCTTCGCCCTCCATGAAGTTCAGCCACAGGATGTAGAGGCAGCCGGTTAAGACTGCGCCAGTCCAGCCGGCTAAAGGCTTGGCGGTTGCGTAGATCAGCGAAGCTGTGGCGACTACAACGGCAAGTGCCATGACCTGGTACTGGATGACCCCCGTACCGCCCAGGGTCCTGATTGCGGCATAGATCAGAAATAGCCCCACGGGCTTGCGATCAAAAATGTCGATATACGGCAACGCACCGTGAAGCATGCGGTCGCCGACGAGGAGATAGAATTGCTCATCCGCACCAACGACGGGATTGTTGAATGTTTGCCATCTGGCAACAGTCGCGACGAGCATCAGGATGATTGACGGGGTGGCGAATTCGAGGCGTTTGCGGATGGCTTTCCCGATGCCTGCCACGAGCAGGTTTTCCCTTGGCATCAAATTCCTCTTGCAGGGTTAATCATTGCGCCAGCGGGCGAAAATTGCGGTGGGCAATAGCCGCCCGTCGGCGCCGTCTTCGCGAACCGCCAGTTCGCCGTGCTCGATCGTGCCGGGTAATTCGGCAAACACCTCGCCAAGCAACCCGGCCAGCGCCAGCGAGGACATGCGCACGGCATATACCGTGAGAAACAAAAAGCGGCTTTGCGCATCCAGCAACCGGCGACAGTCGGCGATCAGCGCGGGGAGATGTTCTTCCAGGCGCCAGACCTCGCCGTCGGGGCCGCGGCCGAATTTGGGGGGGTCGAGGATGATCCCGTCGTAGCGTTTGCCGCGCCGGACTTCGCGGGCGGCGAATTTGCCAGCGTCGTCGATGATCCAGCGGATCGCGCGCTGGGCCATGCGGGACAGTTCGGCGTTGGCGCGGGCCTGGGCGACGGATTTTTTCGACGCATCGACATGGGTGACCGGGCCATGGGCGCTAAGCGACAGGGTGCCGACGCCGGTGTAGCCGAACAGGTTGAGCGTGGCCGCATCGTCGCGAGCGCCTAGCTGCTCGCCCATCCAGTCCCACACCGGGGCCATGTCGGGGAAAAAGCCGAGATGGCGGAACGGGGTGCATTGCGCGGTGAAGCGAATGTCCCCGCGTACCAGCGGCCAGCCTGCTTCAGGCACCGGCTGGGCATACGCCCAGCGGCCGCCGCCATCCTCGTCCGAACCCGGCACGAATTCGCCATGTGCAGTCCATTCGGGCAGGCGCGGGGACCACAGCGCTTGCGGTTCGGGGCGGATGAAGCGCCACGGGCCATAGCGCTCCAGCTTGCGGCCATGGCCGGAATCGACCAGCCCGTAGTCCTTCCAGCCTGCTCCGGCGAGGATCAGCGGCGTTTCGGCCAGGCCTGCCATGCGCCCGAGCGCCGACTATCGGCGCGGCGCGGCGTGCGCGGTGATGTAATCGGTGATCGCCGCGTAACCGCCGGAGATGTCGACGCAGCGTTCCTCGCGCTCGAACAGGTCGCCCACCCGGACGGGCAGCGGCGGCCGCTGGCCGGTCGCGCGTTCCACTGCATCGGAGAATTTGGCCGGATGCGCGGTGGCCAGCGTGACCACCGGGATCGAGCGATCGATATCGGCGGTGCGCGCGGCATGGAGCGCGATCGCGGTATGCGGGTCGATCAGTTCGCCGGTGTTCTGCCAGGCCCACGACAGCGCCCGTGACATGTCGTTGGCATCGGCGCGCGCGGTGGAAAACAACGCGGCGGCGCCCTGACGTTGGGCATTGGTCAGTTGCATCGCCTTGCTCTGCTCGAAGCCGGCCATCTGTGCGGCCAGCGCCGTGCCGTCGCGACCACCCAGGTCAAACAGCAACCGCTCGAAATTCGACGATACCTGGATATCCATCGACGGCGCCGCGGTCGGGGTGACCGTCCCTTGCGAATAATCGCCGCTGGTCAGCGTGCGATACAGGATGTCGTTGACGTTGGTCGCCACGATCAGCCGCTCGATCGGCAGCCCCATCTGCGCCGCGACATAGCCGGCAAAAACATCGCCGAAATTGCCCGTCGGTACCGAAAACGCCACCGGGCGATGCGGCGCGCCCAGTTGCAACCCGGCGGCGAAGTAATAGACTACCTGCGCCATCAGCCGCGCCCAGTTGATCGAATTGACCGCGCCGATATTGAAGCGCCCGGTCATCGCCGGATCGCCGAACATCCGTTTCACCATCGCCTGCGCATCGTCGAAGGTGCCGGAAATGGCGATGTTGTGGACATTGGGCGCCAGCACCGTGGTCATCTGGCGGCGCTGCACATCGCTGACCCGGCCCTTGGGGTGCAGCATGAAGATATCGACCTTCACCCGCCCGGCCAAGGCGTCGATCGCCGCCGATCCGGTATCGCCCGAGGTCGCGCCGACGATCGTCAGGTTCTGATCGCCCTGCGCCAGGAACTCGTCGAAAAACAGCCCGAGCAGTTGCAGCGCCACATCCTTGAACGCCAGCGTCGGCCCGTGGAACAGCTCCAGCAGCCAGTTCCGCTCGTCTAGCTGGCGCAGCGGGGTAACCGCGACATGGGCGAAACGGCCATAGGCGGCGTGCGTCAGCTCGCGCAACCGCTCGGGGGTCAGGCTGCTGCCGACAAACGGCTGCATGATCCGCGCGGCCAGTTCGGCATAAGGCAGGCCCGCCAAGGCCGCGATCTCCGCGCGGGAAAAGCGCGGCCATTCGCGCGGCAGATACAGCCCGCCATCGCCCGCCAGCCCGGCCAGTGTCGCGCCTTCGAAATCAAGCGCAGCGGCGCGGCCGCGGGTGCTGATATAGTCCATGCGATGTCCTGCCGTTTAGGTCGCGGTTAGCGAGACGAGAGGCTAGACGCAAGCCGAAGGGAACAAGGCCGAGGATAAGGCGAAAGATGCGAGGGGCAAATCCCATAGGCGCTAACTTGAAACCTACATTTTTGCATACTTCGTCACCCTGACGATAAAAGAATAAAAGTCGAAGATTAAATAAGGTCCGTTATGATAGCGCCTGTGGGGCAAATCCCTCGCGCTCCCCGTCATTGGCTGCGAAGTGCATTAACTCTGCTTTGCACCCCGCCGCAAAGCGGCTGCAATAGCCTGCAGCGCCGCCAGTTACGCCAGGCCGATCGATAGCGCGACAACAAATGAATGGGGTCTGGGGCCCTGGCCCCAGGTCTATCCCCTTGATAATGATCTTAAACTTTAATCTTGCTGACAGTGGCGATGTAATTGAGCGACACATCGCCGGACAGATGCAGCCCCTTGCCCGGCGACCATGCGATCCCTTGCGGCGCGCTCATGGCCAGCCCGGCATCGGCCAGCAACGCCGACAGTTCCTGCGGCGTGACGAAATCTTCCCAATGATGGGTGCCGCGCGGGATCGCGCCCAGCCGTTCCGCGCCTTCCACCAGCAGCAGCCGCGACCGCGCGGTGCGGTTGGGCGTGGACAGGATCATCAGCCCGCCGCGCACCAGCGCCCCCGCCAGTGCGCGGATGAACGCCGGCTTGTCGGCAACGTGTTCGATCACTTCCAGCGCGCAGACCACATCGAAGCCGGCCAGTTGCATTTGCGCTACGTCCCCGCTGCGATAGTCGATGGACAGGCCGCTGCCATCGGCATGGGCCTGGGCGGCCGCAACGTTCTCGAACGCGGCGTCCACCCCGGTCACCGCCGCGCCCAGCCGGGCAAGCGGTTCGCACAGCAGCCCGGCGCCGCAACCGACATCGAGCGCGCGCCGCCCGGCCAGCGGCTTCAGTGCGCGCCTATCGGTGTGCCAATGCGCGTCCACCGCGCTGCGGATATAGCCCAGCCGCACCGGGTTCAGCCGGTGCAGCATGGTCGATGACCCCCTGGGATCCCACCAGTCGGCGGCCAGCGCGCCGAAATGCGCGGCTTCGCCGGGGCGGATCGTTGCTGGTATGGAAGCGGGAGTGGTTGCATTGGTCATGCACCATCCCTAAAGCGCCCCCGCCGTGCGGTCGAGGGGTCGCGCGCGTTTTCGTGCCCCAGGGGAGCAATCGTGGCCCGCATCGTGATGAAATTCGGCGGCACTTCGATGGCCGGAACCGAGCGCATCCGCCGCGTGGCCCAGATCGTGCGCCGCCAGCAGGCCGCCGGGCACGAAGTTGCGGTGGTGGTGTCGGCGATGTCGGGCGAGACCGACCGGCTGGTCAATTTCTGCCGCGAAGCGCATGCGCTTTACGATCCCGCCGAATACGATGTGGTCGTGGCCGCCGGCGAACAGGTCACCAGTGGACTGCTCGCGCTCCATCTGCAGGCGCTGGGCAGCCGGGCGCGCAGCTGGCTGGGCTGGCAATTGCCGGTGCATACCGACGATGCCCACGCCCGGGCGCGCATCGACCACATCGATTCCACCGCGCTGCTGGCCAGCATGGCAGCCGGCGAGATCGCGGTGATCCCCGGTTTCCAGGGGCTGACCGCTGATAACCGCATTTCCACGCTGGGGCGCGGCGGATCGGACACCTCGGCAGTGGCAGTGGCGGCGGCGATCAAGGCCGACCGCTGCGATATCTACACCGACGTGGATGGCGTATATACCACCGACCCGCGCATCGTCGCCAAGGCGCGCAAGCTCAAGCATGTGACCTATGAAGAAATGCTGGAACTGGCCAGCGTCGGCTCGAAGGTCTTGCAGACCCGCTCGGTCAGCCTTGCGATGAAGGAAGGGGTGCGCGTGCAGGTGCTGTCGTCGTTCATCGACGATGACGCTCCCGCCGCCGACACGCTGCCGGGCACGATGATCATCAGTGAAGAAGAGCTTGGGATAGTCAGCGGAGAAAAGCTGGCCGAACTGGAAGGAATTGACATGGAATCCCAGCTGATCACCGGCATCGCCGCCGACAGGAACGAAGCCAAGGTCACCCTGACGCGCATCGCCGACCGCCCCGGCGCGGTCGCCGCGATCTTCAGTCCGCTGGCGGCCGCCAACATCAATGTCGACATGATCATCCAGAATATCGCCCGCGACCTGCCCGAAACCGACGTCACCTTCACCGTCCCCGCCGCCGACCTGGCGCGCACCCAGGCGCTGCTGGAGCAGCACCAGGAAAAGATCGGCTACTACCGCATCATCGCCAACGGCAAGGTCGCGAAAATCAGCGTCGTCGGCGTCGGCATGCGCAGCCACGCGGGCGTGGCGGCAACGATGTTCAAGACGCTGGCCGATCGCGGGATCAATATCCAGGCGATTTCGACCAGCGAAATCAAGGTGTCGGTGTTGATCGACGAGGATGAGACCGAGCTGGCGGTGCGGGTGCTGCATACGGCCTATGGGCTGGATGCCAAATAGGACGTCAGCATTGCAACGATCCCGGGAACGAGAACTTCAGCACTATCTATTCTGAAATACTTCGTCATGATGTGGAAATAAACATATTTTCCACCAGTGTATTTTCGTCAAGTTTTAGTCCACCATGCGCGCCAGGGCGGGACATCGAACGGCATGGCACCAGGCGGGCAAAATCTCTATCGCGCTTTTATCAGCTACAGCCATGCTGACGCAACGATTGCGACCTGGCTGCATCGCGCGCTGGAATTCTATCGGCTGCCTGCCAAGCTTGTCGGCGTAACTACCGGGGTCGGGCCGGTGCCGCGCCGTCTCGCGCCGATCTT
>CAXTOS010000062.1:0-15440 GCA_964245935.1 uncultured Novosphingobium sp. | reverse complement strand
ACTTCCCTCATGGGAATCCCTTCCGATTCAATCGGGTCACAATCCGCTCTAGAGTCTTTCCGACTACCGTCTTAACCGGAAAGACTCTAGCGGCTCGCACCCTCGATCCGATGAAAGTCGTCCTCCACCGGCCTATCGCATCCAAAATTACCGCAGGCCGCCCTGGCCCGGCGATTCGCTGTCGAAGCCGCCACTTACTTCCCATTCGTGATCGTAGATGATCCGGCCGGCGACGGCGCGCCCGGCGCTGTCGCGCGCGGGCCGGAAGCGAAAGCGCGTGGTGATCAGGCGGCAGGTCAGCGCGTCCAGCGTGGCATTGCCGCTGCCGTGCTGGATCCGGCAATCGCTGACCCGGCCCGCGGCATCGATTGCGACCAGTGCCCTGGTCGTGCCTGAAAACGGAGCGTGAAACAGATTGGCGGGGGTGTCGGAGGACTTGATGCGGCCGCTGACCAGTTCTGCGCCATCGCCATCGCCATCACCATCCCCGGCGCCGCCGGCGCCGCTGCCGTTGCCCTGGCCGTCGGCGCCGCTGCCAGTGCCTGCCGCAGCGGCGCCGGCGCCAGGCGCTGCGCCCTGGCCGGCGACCGGGGCGACGGGAATGGGCGGGGGCGGCTTCAACGGCACTACCCGCGGGGCCACGACCGGCGCGGCCAGGGCCCGGCGCGCCGGTGGCGCTGCTGCTGCTGCCGCTCGCGCAGCATGCCTTGGTGACCGTGGCGGCGGCGGGGGCGGCGGCGGCGGGGTGCGCAGATTGAGCGAGGTCAGGGCGGATTGCATGCCCGCGCGGAAGGTGGGCGCTGCCAGGCCATACAGCAGGACGAGTGCCAGCCCGGCCTGTAATCCGACCGCAAGAACGCCGCTGACGAAACGCTTGCGTCCATTCGCTGCCGGGCTGTCAAACACGGCGCGCCGCCCGGCGCGTCAGGCCCGATCAGTGGGAATAGCTGCAGCGCCGTTTCGCGGTCATCGACCGGTCGATGGCGCGGCCGCCCAGCGCCCCTGCCACACCGCCGATCAGCGGGCCGGCCAGGCCGCCGCCGATCACGCTGCCACCGACGATCGCCCCGCCCACGCCGCCCGCGACCAGGCCGGCGGTGCCCGACGAGTGGCGACAGTGCTTGTAATAGGTGCGACCGTGATAAACGCGGGTGTTGTCGGCAAAGGCTGCGGTCGGCAAGGTCAGCGACAGCGTGGCGAGGGCCAGAAGGGCGCGCTTCATATCTAAACTCCGTGGTTGCATTAGCGATTACGTGGCATCAATGCTCGAGCGCGCGGTTTGTTGCGATGTCGATTATCGCCCAGCGCGCCGCCAGCCACAGACGGATCGCGCCGGCCAGTCCGGGCGGCGCGTTCACCGCGATACGCTCGGCATCGATTCGGGCGACCAGCGCATTGATCGGCATTTTTTCGGCAGCGGCGGCGGCGCGCAGCAGATCCCAGAACAGCGGCTCCAGGCTGATCGAGGTCTTGTGGCCGGCAATTTCGATCGAGCGCTTGACGGGCGGATGGTACGGCGTCGATGCCACACCTAGAGCATGATGCGATAAGAAAGAATCGCATCATGCTCTAGAATCTTTGTTTTCGCGTGATTTAAGAACAAAAACCGGTACCCACTTTTTGTCATCACGCTCTAATACATGTGCTGGCCGCCATTCATCGACAGGGTCGACCCGGTGACGAATCCGGCTTCCTCGGAGCACAGAAATGCCACGCCGCGCGCGATTTCTTCGGCGTTGCCCAGGCGGCCTACCGGAATCTTGGCGATGATCTTGTCCAGGACCGCCTGCGGCACGGCCGAAACCATGTCGGTATCGATATATCCCGGCGCGACCGCATTGACGGTCACCCCGTATTTGGCCCCCTCCTGCGCCAGCGCCTTGGTAAAGCCGTGGATGCCCGATTTGGCGGCGGCGTAATTGACCTGGCCATATTGGCCGGACTGGCCGTTGATCGAACCGATGTTGACGATGCGGCCCCAGCCCCGGTCGCGCATGCCGGGAAAGGTCGGCTTGGTCATGTTGAAACAGCCACCCAGATTGATGCGCATCACCTCGTTCCAGTCGTCGAAGGTCATCTTGTGCAGCACGCCGTCACGGGTGATGCCGGCATTGTTGACCACCACGTCGATCGGGCCGATCTCGGCCTCGACCCGGCCGCAGCCGTCGATGCAGGCCTGATGATCGCCCACGTCCCACTGGTATGACGCGATGCCGGTAGCTTTGGTAAAGGCCGTGGCCCGTTCGACATTGCCGCCATAATTGGCCGCGACGGTAAAGCCCTTGTCCTGCAACGCACGGCTGACCGCTTCGCCAATGCCCCGAGTGCCGCCAGTCACGATTGCGACGCGCGCCATATGCCCTATCCTTCCCGTTCAGTGCTCGACGATGATGCTAGGCACGAGGCCGCTTCGCCGCAAGCGGACAATTGGCGTATTGGTTCCGCGCGATTCAAGCACTAAAACCGGTGACCACTTTTTGCCGTCACGCTCAGAACTTGAATTGTGTCCCGACGAACACCGCCTGGGTGTCGGTCTTGCCGTCAATCTGCGCGTCCAGCCGGTCGCGGTCACGCTCGTACCGCACCCCGGCGGTAACATCGACATTGCGCGACAGACGGTAGCTGCCTCCCAGATCGACGGTTTGCGTGCCCACGCTTTCCAGCGTGCGCGGGGCGCGGCCGGGGCGATCATGCTCGTCCAGCGCGATATGCGGCGCCAGCCGCGACGGCGCCCCGCTGGGCTCTGCCACGGATTTGAAGCTGGACAGGTCGGGCATCTCGATTTTGCGGATATCCTGCGCCAGGGCGAAGGTCTGCACGTTCTGGGCAAAGCCCTGGTAGCCATGAGCAACGCCCAGATTATACGCCGCAGGTGCCAACGCCAGCGAGGCTACGCCCGGCACCATGCCGGGCCCGGGCCGGCCCGATCCCGGCTGGATTGTGCGATTTATCATGCCGCGCACGATGATCGAGCCGGCGGTGACCGGATCGACCCGCACCGCCACCGTCACCGAGCGATCGGGCCGCGTGGCAAGACCGGCCGGGGTGAACCGAAACATCGGCCCCTTGCCGCCGGTCGGGCTGGCGGCCAGCACCCGCGCCAGCCGGGGATCGACCGTGCCCGGTGCGAAGCCGCCCAGATCCTGATTCGCGGCGAGCCCGGCTGCGGGCAAATCGATGCGGGTAGAAAACGCCAGCACGGCGCTGGGCAGCGCCAATACGAAGACGGCGCCGGCCATCAGCGCGGCAGGGGTGATCCCGCTTCCTGGGTTGCCGGTTTGCCTGCCTGCCATTTGCCGTCCGTGTTCCCTGCGCGCCGGCCATGCTTCGCAGCCGTGCGATTCCCTCTGTATACCAGTCGAGCGTCATCCGGAACCCTTGAAAACCGCATACCCGCCGTTGCGCAACGCGCTGCCTATTCAGTCGGGGTTCAGCGCGTTGCAGGCCATGACGATGCCGGGTTTCGGTCGCCGGTTCCGCGTCAGACGCCCACTTGCCGCAGCCATGGGGCCAGCTATAGAGGCAATACGCGCGCCTGCGCTTTCCTTTGGCAAACCCGCGATGGGTTCGGCCACGGCGGCCCAGGCGCCAGACAACAGGATTCGGAAAAACGATCATGACATTGAGCGACGTCAACGGCAGCAACGCCGGCAGCCCCAGGCATATGGGCCAGCCGGCCCCCTCACGGCGCTTTGCGGCGCGCGCGATGATTGGCGGCATGGCGGCATTGGCCTTGACCGGGGCGTTGTCCGGCTGCGCCCATCACCGCAAGCGTCATGTCGTGGCAGAACTGGCCCCTTCCAATGTCACCACCATCGGCGTCAATTCCTACCTCTGGCACGCCAGCCTCGACGCGCTGTCGTTCATGCCGCTGGTCCAGGCGGACAGCGCAGGCGGGGTGATCGTGACCGACTGGTACGCCAATCCCGCCAACCCCGGCGAGCGCATGAAGATTACCGTGACCGTCCTCGATCGCGACCTGCGCAGCGATGCCTTGCGCGTCGCCGCCAGCCGTCAGCTGTCGCAAGGCGGAACGTGGGTCGATGCCCCGGTCCAGGCCGCGACTGTGCAGCGGCTGGAAGATGTGATCCTGACCAAGGCGCGCGACCTGCGCCGCAGCGCCATTCCCGGCTGACCTGAGATTTTCAGATGAGCGAGAGATTCGATCCGTCGCTCGCGGACGGGCGCTGGCAGCGCGTGTGGGACGAGCGCCGGTGCTTTGCCGCCGACGACAGTTCGACCAAGCCGCGCAGCTATGTGCTGGAGATGTTTCCCTATCCCTCGGGGCGCATCCACATCGGCCATGTCCGCAATTACACCATGGGCGACGTGCTGGCGCGGTTCCGGCGGATGCAGGGCTATGAAGTGCTGCATCCGATGGGCTGGGACGCGTTTGGCATGCCGGCCGAGAACGCGGCGATGGAACAGGGCGTGCATCCCGGCGGGTGGACCCGCGCCAACATCGCGGCGATGAAGGCGCAGTTGCAGCGGCTGGGCTTTGCGCTCGACTGGAGCCGCGAATTTGCGACCTGCGATCCCGAATATTACGGGCACGAACAGGCGTTGTTCCTTGATCTTTATGCGGCCGGGCTGGTCTATCGCAAGGAAAGCGCGGTCAATTGGGATCCGGTCGACCAGACCGTGCTGGCCAATGAGCAGGTGATCGACGGGCGCGGCTGGCGCAGCGGAGCGGCTGTGGAAAAGCGCAAGCTGTCGCAGTGGTTCCTGAAGATCACCGATTTTGCCGAGGAATTGCTGGAAGGGTTGCAGGGGCTGGAGAGCTGGCCTGAAAAAGTGCGGCTGATGCAGGAGAACTGGATCGGCAAGAGCGTAGGATTGCAGTTCAGTTTCGCTTTAAGCCCCTCCCCTTCAGGGGAGGGGTTGGGGTGGGGCCTGGCCTCAAATGCCGCGCCCGACCGAGAGGCCCCACCCCCAACCCCTCCCCTGAAGGGGAGGAGAGTAGAGGTCTATACCACTCGGCCCGACACCATCTTCGGCGCGACTTTTGTTGCGGTGGCCGCGGACCACCCGATCGCGCAAGCCGTGGCTGCGGACAGTGCCGGGGCGCAGGCCTTCATCGAGGAGTGCCGGCGCGGCGGGACGACTGCCGCTGAGCTGGAGACGGCGGAAAAGCTCGGCTTCGACACCGGGCTGAAGGTGGCGCATCCGTTGTTGCCGGGCACCGAATTGCCGGTCTACATCGCCAATTTCGTGCTCATGGACTACGGCACCGGCGCGGTCATGGCCGTTCCGGGCCATGACCAGCGCGACTTCGAGTTCGCCCGCAAATATCAGCTGCCGATCCTCCGCGTAGTCGCGGCCGGCGCGCAGGATGCCGATCTGCCGCTCGGCGACGAGGCCGAGGCCGGCGACGGGGTGCTGGTGCATTCGGGCTTCATCACCGGCATGCGCGTGGCCGAGGCCAAGGCCGCCGTGATCGCCCGCGCCGAGGCGGAAGGCTGGGGCCAGGGCCAGACGGTGTGGCGGCTGCGCGACTGGGGCGTTTCGCGCCAGCGGTATTGGGGCACGCCGATCCCGTTCATTCACTGCGCGGCCTGCGGCGTCGTGCCGGTGCCGAAATCGCAGTTGCCGGTGGTGCTGCCCGAGGATGTCGATTTCACCAGCCCGGGCAATCCGCTGCTGCGTCATCCGACATGGCGGCATGTGGCTTGTCCCGAGTGCGGCGGCGCGGCGACGCGGGAGACCGACACGCTCGATACTTTCGTGAACAGCTCGTGGTATTTCCTGCGCTTTGCCAGCCAGCCGGCCGATCGGCCGTTCGATCCGGCCGAGATCGCCCGCTGGCTGCCGGTGGCGCAATATATCGGCGGGATCGAGCATGCGATCCTGCATCTGCTGTATGCGCGGTTCTGGACGCGGGCGCTGAAGCGCATCGGCAAGATCGATATTGCCGAACCGTTTGCCAGCCTGTTCACGCAAGGGATGGTGACGCATGAGACCTATTCGCGGCTCGATCCCGGCAACGGCCAGCCGGTCTATTTTAGTCCGCCCGAGGTTACGCGGACCGGCGGCGCGGCTGTGCTCGACGCAGACGGCGCGCCGGTGGACATCGGCCGCGTCATCAAGATGTCCAAGTCGAAAAAGAACGTGGTCGACCCCGACGAGATCGTCGCCAGATATGGCGCCGATGCGGTGCGCTGGTTCATGCTGTCCGACAGCCCGCCCGAGCGCGACTTGCCATGGTCGGAGGCGGGGATCGAGGGCTGTGCGCGCTTTGTCCAGCGGTTGTGGCGACTGTCCCAGCAGTTTGACGCCGCCGCAAAGGGCGAAGATCGCGCGCTGGACCGCAAGCGCGATCAAACCGTCGCGGCGATTGCCGCCGATATCGAGGCGCTGGGCTTCAACAAGGCCGTCGCGCGCATCTACGAATTGACCGCCGCAACCGAGAAGGCGCCGCCTTCGGCCAGCCGTTCGGCGGCAATCCGGACGCTGTTGCTGGTCGCCGCGCCGATGATGCCGCATCTGGCCGAGGAGGCCTGGGCGCAACTCGGTGGTGAAGGACTGATTGCCGAGGCACCATGGCCCACGGTCGATCCCGCGCTGCTGGTCGATGACGAGGTCACCGTGGCCGTCCAGGTGCGGGGCAAGCTGCGCGATACGCTGACCGTGGCCAAGGGCACTGCGCGCGCGGAACTGGAGTCGCTTGCCCTGGCCAGCGAGAAAGTGCAGCGTGCGCTGGATGGCGCGATAGTTCGGAAGGTGATCGTGGTGCCCGACCGGCTGGTCAATCTGGTAGCATGAGTTTTGCCGGAACCCTTCTGCGGTCGGCACTGCTCGCCTCGCTGTCGCTGACCTCGGCTTGCGGGTTGCAGCCGATGTATGCCGGTGGCGGGCAAGGGGCCGTGGTCCAGGGCATGGCGGCGATCGATGTGCCGCCGATTGCCGGCAAGGCGGGCTGGCTGATGCATAATGCGTTGGTCGACCGGTTGCATGTTGCGGGATCACCGGCGGCCCCGGCGCGCTATCGCCTGGATGTGCGGCTGGACGACAAGCTGGAGGGGCTGGGGCTGCTGTCCAACAATACCGTCGGGCGCGAAAGGCGCACGGTGCGGGCCCGTTACCAACTGGTCGATGTCGCCACGGGTCGCGTGCTGCTGGATGCGACGGCGGGTTCCGATGCGGGCATCGATGTGGTATCCTCGGAATACGCTACGGTTGCCGCCGAGGAAACGGCCATGGAAAATTTGATCCGCATCGTCGCCGATAGAATTGTCGTCAAACTTTCACTTCAGCTGCGCTCTGGCAACGGGGGCGGCGGGTAAAGCTTTTTTCTGCCGTGATGCCGAGTCGCCGGATGAAGCCATCCGGTTCGAAATCACAGAGTCAGGGGGACCAGGCAATGAGGGCCACACAGAAGGATTTTGCGCATGTCGCGCCGCGTGCGGTTGCGCAGGCACGGGTTTTCCTGTTTTGCGGCCCCGACGAATCGGGGGCGAACGACGCCGCCCGGCGCCTGGCCGCGCTGCTCACCGATCCGGGCGAGCGGATCGAGCTATCGGGTGCCGAGCTCAAGCGCGATCCGGTGCGGCTGGGGGACGAGGCGCGATCGATGTCGCTGTTCGGCGACACCCGCCATATCGTGGTGCGGGCGCAAGGCGACGAAGCCTGCGACGCGGTGGAAAATCTGTTGTCCAGCGATGTTCCGTCGTGCCCGGTGCTGATCCTGGCCGCCAATGCCACCGACAAGTCGCGCACCGCAAAACTGCTGGCAACGCGCAAGGATGCGCTGGTGGCGATGTTCTATCCCCCCGACCTCAGCTCGGCCAGCGAAGCGGTGCGCCAGATGGCCAATGTCGCCGGGCTGAAAATGAACGGTGATCTGGCCGACCGGATTGCGCGTGCGACCAGCCTCGATTCGCGGCTGGCGCAGTCCGAAGTAACCAAGCTGGCGCTGTTTCTGGATGCCGGCCCCGAACGTCCGCGCACTGCCGACGCCCAGGCCCTGGATGCGATCGGCGCCCGGACCGAGGAAGATGGTTTCGCCCCGCTGGTCAACGCCGTGCTTTCGGGCGAAACCGGGCGGTTGGGGAGCGAATTGCGACGGATGCGCGAATTGGGGCTCAGCCCGGTCGGGTTGCTGCTGGCCTTCGAGCGCCGGGTCGCCCAGCTGGCGGGGCTGGCAGGCAAGCTGGGGGCGGGCAAGCCGGGGGCGGGCGGCGATATCCGCAGCTTGCTCGAAAGTGAAAAAGCCGCCCGCCGCGTGTTCTGGAAGGACGAGCGCGACCTGACAGCGCAATTGAAACTGTGGCGGGGCCGGCGGCTGGAGCGTCTGGCAGAGCGCCTGATGGCCTTGCACCGCGCGCTGCTGGGGAACAGCCAGAGCGCAGAATTGTTGTTGGCGCAAGGTCTCACGGATATAACCCGCGCCGCCCTGCGGCGCAATTAGCGCATCATGGATAAAACCCGGTCATCGATTTCAGTATCCATGATGCACGACCGGAGGTTTCGGATGGCGCAGATCGCCAAGGCGGACTGCATCGGCAGGTTTACGATTTGCAATAACAAGATATTAGACGAAATGGGGAAGTTGTTGACGAAGCATGCATATTTTTAGTCCAGGCAGGTCTTCCATGACCCGAATCGGTGTAACTCGTTGCCCTTGCGCGCCGCGGCGGTGAACAAGATGGATTCCCTGCTGGGCCGCAGGCTGCGGGGCGAGGCCCAGCAGCGCGCCGAACGGGCCAAGGAACGCGCACGCGCCGACGCGATGCCACTGATGCCTTCGCTGTTGCGGCGGCGGCTGCAATGTTATCTGGCCTTGATGATCAGCGATATCGTCGCGCTGTTCGCCAGTTTCGCGTTCACCGGCTACCTGTATCTCGATCGCATCGGTCTGGCCGGTTCGCTTGTGCTGGCCCAGTTGCTGCTGCCGATTTTCCTGACCGTGGCGCTTTACAACGGCTCATATTCGATGAAATCTTTGATCCGGACGTCGCACAGCATCACCCGGGTCATGCTGGCGTTGCTGATCTCTTCTGCGGCAGTGGTGTTCATCGCCTTTTATACCAAGTCTTCGCAGGATTTCTCGCGAATCAATTTCACCTTCGGGGTCTTTGGCGCGCTCGTCATGATGATCTGGAGCCGGACGCATCAGCGGACTTTCGTGGGCTGGCGGTGCGGTCCGGCGGTGTTGAACGAATTGGTGATCGATGACGGCGGGCCGCCGGTCGCATTGCATGGCGCCTTTCACGTTTCCGCCATGGCCTTCGGGCTCGAACCCGAGCTGAGCGATCCGCACGCCCTCGATCGTGTCGGGCTGGTGATGCGCAATGCCGACCGGGTCATCGTCAGCACGCCGGTAGAGCGGCGCCTGGCGTGGTCGATCATTCTCAAGGGGGCCAATGTCGCGGGCGAGGTCATCGATGAAACCGTGGCCCGGCTGTCCGCTACCGGCGCGCGCAACAAGGGCGGACAAGGCCTGCTGCAGGTGTCGGTGGGGCCGCTGGGCATTCGCGACCAATTCACCAAGCGCGCGTTCGACCTGACCGTGGCGATCGCCGGCCTACTGCTGCTGTCGCCCCTGCTGCTGCTGGTCGCCCTGGCCATCAAGCTCGAGGATGGCGGTCCGGTGTTCTTCGTCCAGCGCCGGGTCGGGCGAGGCAACCGGTTCTTTGCGATCTACAAGTTCCGCAGCATGGCCGAAAATCCGGCGGGTAACGATGGCGCCGTCTCCACCGCGCGGCACGACCAGCGGATCACCCGCGTCGGCCGGTTCATTCGCCGGTCCAGCATCGATGAACTGCCGCAGATATTCAATGTCCTGCGCGGCGACATGAGCCTGGTTGGACCACGCCCGCACGCCATCGGCTCGCAGGCCGGTGACAAGATGTTTTGGGAAGTGGACCCGCGCTATTGGGAACGCCATGCATTGCGCCCGGGATTGACGGGGCTGGCGCAAATTCGCGGCCATCGGGGCGCGACCGTGTGCGAATCCGATCTTGCTCGCCGGCTCAATGCCGATCTGGAATATCTCGACGGCTGGTCGCTATCGCGCGACTTGTGGATCATCCTCTCCACCTTTTCCGTGCTCGTCCACGATCGGGCTTTTTGACTGCGGCAACAACCCCGCTCGCTGTGG
Source organism: uncultured Novosphingobium sp. (assembly GCA_964245935.1). Classification (GTDB taxonomy): domain Bacteria; phylum Pseudomonadota; class Alphaproteobacteria; order Sphingomonadales; family Sphingomonadaceae; genus Novosphingobium. Next base: position 5,341 of record CAXTOS010000062.1, on the reverse strand, counting down.
CGACCGCATCCTGCGTCGCACCGGCGGCAATCGCGGTTGCCGCCGCGATGGTGCTGGGCGGCAGCGGCTCGCTGATACCCTTTCCCGAAATCCTGCTGCAATGCCTGCTCGCGGGATTGACGGCGGCGTGGATCTGGCTGCGACCGGATGGTCTGCGTCAGGTGCCGCGCGGCGCCTGGATCATCGCTGCGCTGATGCTGGCGGTGCCGCTGTTCCAGCTGCTGCCGCTGCCGCCGACGGTGTGGCACAACCTGCCCGGCCGTTCGGTGGAACGGGCGGCGCTGGACCTGATCGGTCAGGATTCGAGCTGGCAACCGCTGTCGCTTACCGCCAACCGCACCGCCGCTGCCCTGCTGGCGATGGCGGCAGCGGCGGCGGTGCTGATCATGGCCGCCGCGCAGGATCGCCGGGGCCGCACCATCCTGTTGGCGACGGTGGCCGGCATCGCGCTGCTGTCGGTGCTGGTCGGGGCCGCGCAGCTGTCGGGCGGCGACGGCAACCACGTTCGTTTCTATAACCCGGACGAGGCGTTTCTTGATGGCTTTCAGACCAATCACAACGCCGAAGCCGATGTGCTGCTGATCGGCATGGTGATGCTGGCCGCCGCCGCCGCCGCCACAGCAGACGGGGCCGCCACAGCAGACGGGGCCGCCCTCGACCGCGCCCGGCCGGGCCGCCCGCCGAAAAACCCCGTCGATCCGCGCCTGCTGCTGGCCGGGGTCGGCGGCGCGTCGCTGCTGCTCGGGCTGGGGGTGGTGCTGACCGCCTCGCGCACCGGGATCGCGCTGCTGCCCATCGCCCTCGGCACGCAAGTGCTGCTGCTGTGGCGCCGGTTGCCGCCGGACCAGCGCCGCGCGGCAATCGCGGCGATCGCGGCGGTGACCGTGCTGGGCCTGGCGGTGGTCGCGACGGCATATTCGCGGGGACAATCGGGGGGGCATGGCGCGCTCGGCCGGGTCTGGGCCCGGTTTCATGCGCAAACCGAGCTTCGTCCGGAAATCTGGCGCGATGCGTTGTTTGCCCTGCGCCAATATTGGCCGTGGGGGGCCGGCATGGGCAGCTTCATTCCGGTATTCGCCGGGGCGGAGCGGCTGGAGGTGGTTGCCCGGCAATTCGTCAATCGCGCCCATGACGACTATCTGGAATTCCTGATCGAAGCCGGGCTGCCGGGTATTGTGGTGTTGGGGCTGATTATTTACCAGCTTGTGAAGGATGGCTGGCACAACTGGCAGCGCAAAGCCGCCGAATCATCGGCGCAGATCATCGGCGGCGCCGCATCACTGATGATAATTGCATTGCATTCATTAGGTGATTATCCGTTGCGTACGATGTCGATAGCCTGCATGTCTGCGCTATGTGCGGGGGTTCTCCTGCCGATAGCGCAGGTGGCCGAGCCGGGGAACGTGAAACAACCGTGATGACATTCAGGAGCGCACAGTTCGCGACAGCGTTATTGAGCCTGGCTGCTGCGGGTTGCAGCATGCAGCCGCCCGCCGACATACCGAGCGGTCCTGCGGCCTATAACCAAATTCCGGTCAGGGTGATCGATCCGTCGATCGGCACCATCGCCGCGGGTGACCGCTTGTCGATCAGGGTGCTGGGCGAACCGGAACTGACCTCCGACCAATATCTGGTCGATGCCGCCGGAATCGTCGAAATGCCGCTGATCGGCGACGTAACGGCGCAGGGCCGCCCCGTCGAGGCGATTCGCGACGAAATCACCCGTCGGCTGGGCAAACGGTTCATTCGCGATCCTCAGGTCGTGGTTAGCATTGCCCAGCACCACCGGGAAGTGTTCACCGTGGAGGGGCAGGTGAAAGAACCCGGTCGCTACGAAACCGCCAGCGACATGACGTTGCTGGGCGCCATCGCCACCGCCAAGGGCACCGCCATCAACGCCAGGATCAACGAAGTCATCGTTATGCGCGACCTGGACGGGCAGCATCTCGCGGCGCGGTTCAATATCGATGCAATCCGCGTGGGGCGGGTACCCGACCCCCAGATCATCTCCGGCGACAAGATCGTGGTGGGCTATTCGCCCGGCAAGGGCGCCTGGCACGACTTCCTGCAAGCCGCGCCGCTGTTCAACATCTTTTATGTCCTGAAGTGATCCGCTTGCATGTGATGGCTCTGTTTCGGAAAGACCAGTGAATTGTCTAAGATATCGCCTCTCGACGAGACAGTCCGGCAGCCGCAAACCCTGACCGATTCGCAGAACGAAGATATCTTCGCCAGCCGCCGCACCGGGTTCGATTTTCGCTATCTGCTAGCGGTCGTCCGCAGCAATCTGCTGCTGATCGGTACGATCATCCTGCTGATCCTGTTCGCGGCGATCGCGATCACCTTTCTGGAAACCCCGCGCTACACCGCCAGTTCGACCATTCAGATCAACGACAGCAGCACCCGCGTGCTGGACAACAAGAGCGGCGACCAGGGCGATGACGGCAGTAGCGGCTATGATACCGACCGGTTCCTGCAGACCCAGGTCGATGTGCTGCAAAGTCGCGGGCTCGCGGTCCGCGTCGCCCAGAAGCTGAAGCTGGATTCCAGCGCGCGCTTTTTCGCATCGCAGGAGGCCGATTTGCCCCCCGCCAGCGCGCCCTCGCTGGCGGTGCGCAATCAGGTCGTCGGGATGCTGCTGGGCAACGTCCACGTCAATCTGCCGCGCGATTCGCGCATCGTGACGATCGAGTACGACAGCACCGATCCGGCCATGTCGGCCGATATCGCCAATGCCTATGCCAGCGAATTCATCCAGGCCAATCTGCAGCGCCGCTATGACAGTTCCTCTTACGCGCGCGATTTCGTCTCGAACCAGCTCGCCGGAACCAAGCAGAAGCTGGAAGATTCAGAACGCGCGCTGAACGATTACGCCCGCAAATCCGGGTTGATCCGCACCCGTGATACGGTCAGTGCGGGGGACAAGGCGAGCAGCCAGGGTGGCGGGTCGGTCACCACCGACAGTCTGGTCCAATTGAACCAGGCAGCCAACGAAGCGACCGCAAAGCGGATCATCGCGGAGGGGCGGTGGACCGCGATCAACAGTGGTTCGCTGTTCAGTTCGGCCGAAGTGGTGGCCAATCCGACGATGTCGACATTGCTGGCGCAGCGGGCCACCATCGAGACCCAGCTTGAGGAGGAACAGGCGCGCCACCTCGACGGATATCCGGCGGTCAGGGCCCGGCAGGATCAGCTGGCCGGCATCAATCGCCAGCTTCAGCAGGTCGCCACCAACGTCCGCGCCTCGATCAAGGCCGATTACGACGCCGCCCGCGACAGCGAGAAGCAGCTGACCGGCGAGGTCGACCGGCTCAAGGGTGCAACGCTGTCGGAGCAGGACAGCAATGTCCAGTATGGGCTGCTCGCGCGCGAGGTGGACACCAACCGGCAAGTCTATGACGGGCTGCTGCAACGCTACAAGGATCTCAATGCGTCGTCGGGGATCAGCCTGAGCAATGTCTCGATCATCGACACTGCCGAACCGCCGGTTACGCCATCCTCGCCGAATCTTCTCCGGAACCTGGCGCTGGCCTTGCTGGTCGGCGTTGGCCTGGCTGCCGCGACGCTGTTCCTCAAGGACCAGTTCGACGATTCGATCCGCGTGCCCGAAGATATCGAGGGCAAGCTGGGCCTGGCGCTGCTCGGCATCATCCCGCGCACCCAGGGCATCGAGCCGGAAGAAGCGATGATCGATCCCAAATCGCCCATTGCGGAGGCCTATAATTCGCTGCGCGGCTCGCTGCTCTACGCCACCACCCAGGGCCTGCCCCAGGTCATGCTGGTCACTAGCGCGCAGCCGACCGAGGGCAAGAGCTCCGTCAGCTATGCGATGGCGCAGGGTTTTGCGCGCATGGGCAAGTCCGTGGTGCTGTTCGATGCCGATCTGCGGCGCCCCTCGCTGCACCGGCGCATCGGCTATGACAATCAGCACGGTCTCTCGACCCTGCTGACCTCCCACGATCCGCTGGTCAGCGTGACGCGCGCTTCGGAGCTTGCCAATCTGGCGCTGGTGCCGTCCGGCCCGGTGCCGCTGAGCCCCACCGAGCTGATCTCCAGCCCGCGGCTGGAGCAGATCCTGCAGGAAGCGGCCAGGGACTTCGACGTGGTGCTGATCGATAGCCCGCCAATCCTGGGATTGGCCGATTCGCCGATGATGGCGGCGCTGGTCGATGGCGTGCTGTTCGTGGTGGAGGCCGATCGCGGCCGGCGCGGCGCACTCAAGGTCGCGCTGCGGCGCCTCCGGGCGATGCGACCGGTACTGCTGGGCGCGGTGCTTACCAAGTTCGATCCGCTCAAGGCGGGCAATCGCTATTCCGAATATTATGGTGACAAATACTATCAGTACGACGCTGCCGCCAAGGCCTGATGTTCGCGGCCATCGGCTGCTGCGCGTCGCCGCCGTAGCCGGTGCACTGGCCTATGCGGCGCTGGCGGTCGGTAACGGGCTGGATCGCATGGCGTACACCCTGCCGGACAAGGCAAGCCGCCTGCCGGCGCTGTTTGCCACCAACAGCCTGGAAGTCACTGGCGAAGCCGATCTTCATCGCGACCCCCATGCCGCCGTCGCGCTGGCGGAAAGGCTGGTCGCACACGCGCCGATCGAGCCTTCCAGCACCGCGCTGCTGGGTGCCGCCCGCGCGGCGATCGATGACTATGCGGGCGCCGAAAGCGCCTTCCGGGTCGCCGGTCAGCTTGGCTGGCGGGTTCCGCTGACGCAAAGCTATCTGGAGGCGGCGGCGCTGGATTCAGGCGACGCCTCGGTCGCGGCCCAGCGCCTCGATGCACTGCTCCGGCTAGAGCCGCGACTGCTGCACGATCCGGCGGTGCTGGCCCCGTTCGAAAGCGATGGCGCAGCGCAAGCCGCGCTGGTCGACCGGATGACCAACCGTCCCCCGTGGCTCCGCTGGTATAGCGGCGAAGTCGATCCGGTCCCCGCCGCGGTGCTTGCCCGCCGCGTGCCGGCGCTGATGCTGCTGGGCGACAGGGGCATCGTACTGGGCTGCGCCGCAATCGCCCCGGCGGTGCGCGCGCTGGCCGGCGCCGGGCTGGTCGTACCAGCCGCAGCGCTGATGCGGCGGCATTGTGCGGGGCGGGCGATGAATTAGGGCATCGTGCCGTCGATCCGGTGCAATCCTCCCCCTCTGGGGGAGGTGGCTCGCGAAGCGAGACGGAGGGGGCCAGAGTTCTTCCGACTTACGTCGGGTCGGCGCCAGCCCGCTCCCCCGCCCGGCCACCCAAGTCATTGTACTATGTGGGTGGCCGGGCGGGGGAGCGGGCTGGCGCCGTCTGATACCAGCGGCCTCAAGCGATGACTCGTTTTGGGATTCCCAAGAGCGCAAAA
>CAXTOS010000061.1:0-16000 GCA_964245935.1 uncultured Novosphingobium sp. | reverse complement strand
CCTTCATCTCGATTAACTTGGCATTCATCAACCTGCTGCCAATTCCGGGGCTGGATGGCGGGCACCTGGTGTTCTACGCGGCGGAAGCCTTGCGGAGAAAACCGCTCGACGTCCGCAGCCAGGAATGGGCATTCCGGACCGGGCTGGCCTTGGTGCTGGGTCTGATGGTGTTCGTGACGCTGAACGACCTGGCTTCGCTCAACCTGTTCGGGAGATAAGCGTCATGATTGTCCGCGTCAGCTCTCCCGTCATCCTGACGAAAGTCAGGATTCATTCAGCACTGCGGTCATGGGAGAGCAATACGCCATGTCTCGGGCGTGGCCCAAAGGGGAACGGTATTTACCGCGCCCGCAGGGCAGGGACGCGCTTATGATCGAACCTTGCGGGAATGGATGCTGACTTTCGTCAGCATGACGGGGTGGTATGCGAGAACCCGGCCCGGTGCGGCATGATGCCTTGATTGGCACGGCGGCATAGGGCACAGGGCTGCCTCCGCCACGGGGCAAAAATTCGCCGTATACGGGGGAGGGGCTATCCGACATTCGGAAAAGCCCGCGATTATACAGGAATTGCCGTGTCGATGATTGGACTGCATATGGGTCAAACCACTGGACTTGCCGGCATCCGGCGTCGCCGCGTGTTCTATATCGGCGTTGCCTTGTTCGGCGGCTCGATCCTCGCCGGCATGCCGCAAGGTGCCGCCGCCGCTTCCAGGCACGCGTCGCGGCCCAATGCCGTGCCGATCGGCAACGATCCGGTCGTCCCCGCGACGCCGGACGTCGTGCCGGATGCTGCGGCCACGGGCGCCGCGCAAGGGCCGATCATCCAGAGCGTAGCGGTCGAAGGGGCGCAGCGCCTGGAACCGGACACGGTGCTGTCCTACATCCACATCCGCGCCGGAGACCATTACAGCGAGGCGCTGGCCGACCAGGCGCTGAAGGATCTCTACGCCACGGAACTGTTCGCCGATGTTCAGGTCCGCAACGATTCCGGCCATGTCGTGATCACCCTCAAGGAAAACCCGGTGATCAATCGCATCATCCTGGAGGGTAACAAGAACCTCAAGGAAGACAAGATCAACCCGGAGATCAAGCTGGCCCCACGGCAGATCTTCACCCGGTCCAAGGTGCGCGCCGACGTGGCCCGCATCATCGAATTGTACAAGCGCCAGGGCCGTTTCGGCGCCACGGTCGAGCCCAAGATGGTGCTGCTCGACCAGAACCGGGTCGATATCGTGTTCGAGATCACCGAAGGGCCCAAGTCCAAGGTCCGCCAGATCAACGTCATCGGCAATTCGCATTTCTCGAACACGCAGCTCGATGCGGTGATGCTGACGCACGCGGCACGCCCGTTGCATCTGTTTCGCGGCGGGACCAGCTACGATCCCGACCGGATGGCGTATGACCAGCAGAAGCTGCGCCAGTTCTACCTGACGCAGGGGTATGCCGATTTCCGGGTGGTTTCGGCCGAAGCGGAGCTGACCCCCGACAAGCGCGATTTCATCATCACCTATGTGGTCGAGGAGGGCAAGCGCTACAAGTTCGGCGACATCAAGGTCGACAGCCAGCTGCGCGATTTCAACAGCGAGGCACTGACCAGGTCGCTGCCGATGAAGAAGGGCGACTGGTATAACGCCAAGCAGGTCGAGGATACCATCGACCGGCTGAACGAAAGCGCGGGCGTGTTCGGCTATGCCTTTGCCGACGCCCGCCCGGATTACCAGCGCGACCCCAAGACGCTGACCATGGGGGTCGCCTTCCAGATCGCCGAGGCGCCGCGGGTTTATGTCGAGCGGATCGATGTTAACGGCAACACGCTGACCGAGGACAAGGTCGTGCGCCGCGAGTTCCGTCTGGCCGAGGGCGATGCCTTCAATTCGCTCCAGGTCAAACGCTCTACCAACCGCATCAAGTCGCTGGGCTATTTCCAGGAGAAATTCGAGGTTGCGCAAAAGCCGGGCAGCGCGAAGGATCGCATCATCCTGGAAGCCAATGTCGAGGAAAAGCCGACCGGCGAGCTACAGCTGTCGGCGGGCTATTCCAGCCTGGAAAGCTTCATCTTCCAGGCCTCGATCCAGCAGCGCAATTTTCGCGGGCGCGGCCAGACGGTCGGCATCAGCGGCAGCATTTCGCGTTTCTCCAAGAGCGTGGATCTCAGCTTTACCGAGCCCTACCTGCTGGATCACAACGTCGCGCTGGGTTTCGATGTCTATCGCCGCGATTACAACAATTTCAACCTCGGCAGCAGCAACAACAATACCATCTACAGCCAGTCGACCACCGGTTTCCAGGTCAGGCTGGGCTTGCCGCTGACGGAATATCTTTCGCTGGTCGGCCGTTACACGCTCAACCTCGACAATGTGTCGCTCGACAAGGGCCGGTTCTACGATACCAACAACGGCGCCTTTCAGTGCGATCCGCTGCTGGCCGGGCGCTATCTGTGCGACGAGCAGGGCAAGCGCACCAGCTCGATTATCGGCGCGTCGCTGGTCTACGACAATGTCGATAACCGCGCGCACCCGTCACGTGGCCGCGAAGCTTCGGTGGGGGTCGACGTCGCCGGATTGGGCGGCTCGGTCGCCTATGCGCGGTTCCGGGCCAATGCCGCGCAATATTTCCCGCTGCCCAAGGGCTTCATTTTTTCGATCTCGACCGAAGGCGGCGTGATCGAGCCCCTGAAAAAACGCAACATTGCCGGTACCGACGATATCCTGCTGACCGATCGCTTTTACTTGGGCGAGCCGCAAATTCGGGGGTTCGATATCCGCGGCGTCGGGCCGCGCGTCGTACGCAAGCCCTTTTTGACCGGTGCCGATGGCAATGCCCTGGCGAGTCACCAGATCAACACCGACAAGAACACCTGGCAGGATGATGCGATTGGCGGTCGGTTTTATTACATGAGCCGGGCTGAACTGGAAATCCCGCTGGGTGCCGGGGCGAAGGAACTGGGCATCAGGCCATCGATTTTCCTGGACGCCGGTGCAGTCTTCGGCGTGGTCAAACCGCCACTGGAGGGGCCGCTCTATCTTCAAACGCCCATCGCGACGAAGGACTCAACCGGTGCGCCGCTGTATTACGTGCTGAATTCGGCAGGTGCCCAGGTCCTGAACTCCAACGGGGTGGCCGAAACCAGCACGAAAATCAGTTCTGCGCCGGTCCAGACCATCATCGCCCCTTTCCAGGAATTCTACTATGGCGATACCCCACTGCCGCGCATCTCGATCGGTGTCGGCTTCAACTGGAATTCACCGTTTGGTCCTTTTCGGATCGATTTTGCCAAATCGCTGCTTCATGCGAAGGGCGACGATACCAAGAGCTTCACTTTCAACGTAGGAACCCAATTCTGATGAAAACTCTGCTAAAACCGATCGCTTTTGCCGCCCTGCTGCTGGCCGGGTCGTCCACCATCGTTCAGGCCAAATCGGCACCCGCCGAAGCTGCCGGTGCCAAGGGGCCGATCGCCGTGGTCAATGTCAATGGCGTGTTCAACAACAGCGCCGCCTTCAAGGCCGCCCAGAGCCAGAGCGCGGTGACGTATCAGGCGCAGATCAGCGCCGCCGAATCGCGCAAGGCGGCGATCGTCGCGCAATTGCAGCCGCTGGCCGAAAAATTCCAGCGCGACCGCGCCGCGCCTAACGCCAATCAGGCGGCATTGGCGCAGGAAGGCCAGACCATCCAGCAGTTGCAGGATGCGGGCACCCAGGAATTGCAGCGGATCATGCAGCCTGTGGCATTGTCCAACGCTTATGTTCAGGAACAGATCACGGACAAGCTGGGCGCCGCGATGCAGGCGGCGATGACCAAGAATGGCGTGAGCGTCCTGCTGAAGGCCGAAGCGGTGCAGATGGTGACCAGCCCAACCTACGATCTCACCCCCCAGGTTCTGGCCGAGCTCAATGCCGCGGTGCCCAGCGTGCAGCTGGTCCCCCCGGCCGGGTGGCTGCCGCGTGAGCAGCGCGAGCAACAGGCCGCGCAGGCGGGCACGCGCGGGACCGACGCAGGCGGTCGCTGACCAGACGAATGGGGGAGGGCGATGACCGAACAAGCGGTTGAGGGTGGTGCGATCAAGTCCCTGGACATTCGCGCCATCCTGGCAGCTTTGCCGCATCGCTACCCCCTGCTGCTGGTCGATCGCGTGGCGCAGCTCATACCGAACGAGCGGATCCATGCGATCAAGGCGGTCAGCATCAACGAGCAGTTCTTCCAGGGCCATTTCCCCGGCCGGCCGATCATGCCCGGCGTGCTCATCATCGAGGCGCTGGCGCAATCGGCAGCGATCCTGGCGATCGAATCGCTGGGACTGTCCGGTTCGGGCAAGCTGGTTTATTTCATGGCGATCGAGGAGGCCAAGTTCCGCAATCCGGTGGAACCCGGTTGCCTGCTCGATCTCCACGTCGGCTTTGTCCAGAAACGCGCGCGGGTCTGCAAATTCCGGGGCAAGGCGATGCTGGGCGACAAGATCGCCTGCGAAGTCAATTTCACCGCAATGATCGCCGACCCGCCGGTGGTATGAGGCGCTGATTTGCACCAATCAGCGTTGATCGGAACCTATAGACCCATCCTCTTCAGAGGAGGGGAGGCATCGCAGAAGCATTTGCCTAGAGTCTTTCCGACTTACGTCGAGTCGGTGCCAGCCCGCTCCCCCGCCCGGCCACCCATATTATACAATGACTTGGGTGGCCGGGCGGGGGAGCGGGCTGGCACCGTCTTAACCGGAAAGACTCTAACTCAGCCGATCGATATCCGCCTCGCTCAGTGATCCCGGTACGATAAACAGCGGGCAGGGCATGGCTCCCGCGCCGGGCCCGGCGAAATACGTGATCAGTGGACCCGGACCGCCGTCCTTCGCCGCGCCCAGTACCAGTGCCGCCACTTCCGGATGTTCGTCCAGATAGGCGCGCACCACCCTGGTCTCCTCGCCGCTGCGCACCGCGATCACCGGCATCGGGCCGCCCTCGGCCATGACGCTGCTCGCCGCGCTGGTCACCATCACTTCGGCGCGGGTGCGCGCCTCCTCGTCGATGGTGGCCTGCACGCCGCCGAACGCCACGAAGGGTTGCGGCGGCACCAGCGCCAGCAGATGCACCGCGCCATCGGTCTTGGCGGCGCGGCGCGCAGCAAAGCGCATCGCGACGGCCGCTTCTGCGGTTTCATCCATGATCACCAGATAGACGCGCATTTCGGCGCCCCTCTTGCCGTGAACCGCATGCTATCGCTAGATGGCTATCGCGCGCAAGCGTCTTGCCCCGGCGGCGCAATTTCGCCAGAGACTTAGCCGTTGCCCCATCCGGCCAGAGGACCAGCCTGCCCATGCCGATATCAATCAAGATGCCTGCGCTTTCTCCCACCATGGAAACGGGCAAACTGGCCAAATGGCTGGTCAAGGTTGGCGACAAGGTCGCGTCCGGCGATATCATGGCCGAGATCGAAACCGATAAGGCGACCATGGAATTCGAAGCGGTGGACGAGGGCACGATTGCCTCGATCGATATTGTCGAGGGCAGTGAAGAGGTGAAGGTGGGCACGGTGATCGCCACGCTGACCGGGGATGACGAGGAAGCGGCGCCCGCCGCTGCCGGGACAAAGGCCCCTGATGCAGCACCAAAAAAAGGCGAATCCGTGGCAACAACGCCGGAAGCGCCGCCGGCCGAGGTGAAGCCGGAGACAGCCGCACCCGCCGCCGCGCCTGCGCCAGATCCAGAGCCTGCGCCCCGGAACCAGGATGTTCGCGTGATCGCCTCGCCGCTCGCCAAGCGCCTTGCTGCCCAGAGAGGCGTGGACCTGGCGGCCATAAGGGGCTCGGGTCCGCACGGCCGCATCATCAAGGCGGATGTTGATGGCGCCCAGGCCGGCAAGGCCGCCACCCAGCAACCGCTTGCGGCAACGCCCGCCGCGGTTGCGCCCGAACCGAAACCCGCTCCGACGCCCGCCCCGGCTTCTGCCGCGTCGCAGAAACTGACTGACGCAATCCCCGATTTCGGCATACCCTTTGCGGATCAAAAACTGTCCGGCATGCGCAAGGTGATTGCGCGTCGGCTGACCGAATCGAAGCAGACGGTTCCGCATATCTACCTAACCGTGGACATCCGCCTTGACGCCCTGCTCAAATTGCGCGGCGAACTGAACGAGGCGCTGGCGGCGCGGGGCCTCAAGCTGTCGGTCAACGATTTGCTGATCAAGGCGCTGGGCGCGGCGCTGGTCGCGGTGCCTGCGTGCAACGTCGCCTTCGGCGGTGAGGTCATGCGGCAATATGCCCGCGCGGATATCTCGGTCGCGGTCAGCATTCCGGGCGGGTTGATCACCCCGATCATCATCGATGCCGGTGGCAAGGGCCTGGCGCAAATCTCGACCGAGATGGGCGCTCTCGCCGCCAGGGCGAAGGAAGGCAAGCTGCTGCCGACCGAATATCAGGGCGGCACCGCCAGCCTGTCGAACATGGGGATGATGGGGATCAAGCAGTTCGAAGCGGTGATCAACCCGCCGCAGGGCATGATCATGGCGATCGGCGCGGGCGAAAAGCGGCCCTGGGTAATGGCCGATGGCACGCTGGGTGTGGCCACGGCGATGTGCGCGACCGGCAGCTTCGACCATCGCGCCATCGATGGCGCAGATGGGGCGCAATTGATGACCGCATTCCGCGAGCTGGTAGAACAGCCGCTGGGTCTGCTGGTCTGATCGATTTATTGGGGATTTGCCGTGTCTGACAGCTATGATGTAATCGTGCTTGGTTCGGGCCCGGGCGGCTATGTTGCGGCCATCCGGGCGAGCCAATTGGGATTGAAGACCGCGATTGTCGAGCGCGAACTGCTCGGCGGCATCTGCCTCAACTGGGGCTGCATCCCGACCAAGGCGCTGCTGCGCTCCGCCGAGGTGCTGCACCAGATGAAGAACGCCCAGGCCTATGGCCTCTCGGCGGACAATGTGCAGGCCGATCTGGGCGCCGTGGTCACGCGGTCGCGCGGGGTCGCCAGGCAGCTCAACCAGGGCGTCACGTTCCTGCTCAAGAAGAACAAGGTGACGGTGCATATGGGGCAGGGCAAGCTGACCGCAGCGCCCGATGGAGGCTTGGGAAAACTGCAAGTAACCGCCGCCGACGGCAAGGTCGAAGAGATCACCGCCAAACACATCATCATCGCCACCGGCGCCCGCGCCCGCGAGCTGCCCAGGTTCAAATCGGACGGCAAGCGAATCTGGACCTATCGCCATGCCATGACCCCCACCGAACTGCCGAGCAAGCTGCTGGTCATTGGATCAGGTGCGATCGGGATCGAGTTCGCCAGTTTTTACCACGATATGGGCGCGGAAGTTACGGTTGTGGAGATGCTCGACCGGATCGTTCCGGTGGAAGACGCGGAGGTTTCGGCGTTCCTGGAAAAGGCGCTGAAGAAACAGCAGATCAATATCCTGACTTCCACCAATGTCACGATCGACGAGGCCGGCGACGAAACCGTCAAGGTCACCCTGAAGGCCAAGGACGGCACGGCAACATCGGCGGAATACAGCCATGTCATCGTCGCCATCGGCATTGTCCCCAATCTGGAAAACATCGGCCTGGAAGAGCTGAAAATCGAGCCGGACCAGCGCTCGTTCGTCAAGGCCGACCCTTATGGCCGCACCAATGTTCCCGGCGTCTGGGCAATCGGCGATTGCATCGCCGGGCCATGGCTGGCGCACAAGGCGAGCCATGAAGGCGTGACCGCCGCCGAGACGATCGCGCAGGAACTTGGCAATAGCGAAGTCCATCCACACCCGCTGGATCGCGGCAATATTCCCGGCTGCACCTATTGCCATCCCCAGATCGCCAGCGTCGGCCTGACCGAAGCAAAGGCCAGGGAAGCCGGCCATGAGCTGAAAGTGGGCAATTTCCCTTTCATCGGCAACGGCAAGGCGATCGCGCTGGGCGAACCCGAAGGCTTCATCAAGACCGTGTTCGATGCCAAAACGGGCGAGCTGCTGGGCGCGCACATGATCGGCGCGGAAGTGACCGAGCTGATCCAGGGCTATGTCGTCGGCAAGACGCTGGAAACCACCGAAGCCGAACTGATCGGGAGCATTTTCCCGCACCCCACGCTGTCGGAAATGATGCATGAATCGGTGCTCGCGGCGTTCGGGCGGGCGATTCACATGTGATGCACGGCTTGCCTGTTTGCAGTTAAAGGTGGCGACCATTCCGGGATCGGCTGGCGCAGCGCACCCGGCGACGCGAACACCGCCAGCCTGTTGCCGGATCTAAACGCCCTGGCTGCGGGCGGCATGGATAGTTTGGCTCTCGCCAAACAGTTCGCCCGGCAAGGATTGAAATTGCGACAGATCTGTCCAATTATGATCGGGTTAAATCCATATCTGCGGGGAACGAACAACTGGCAGTCGTGTTGCACTGTTGTTAACAGGAGATGCCTTATGGACCTTATTCTATCGCGCCGGACCTTGGGAATGGGTGCGGTCGGCATTGCTGCCATGGCGGCCATGCAGTCTTCCGTCGCCGCGGCACAGATGGCGGGCGGCAATTGGTTCGACATGGTCAAGTCGCACCATGCCCTGATCGCACAGAACCTTGACCGCATCCTCGCCACTTCGAACGGTCAGGTGGCCGAGCGCGCCTCCTTGCTGAAGCACCTGGGCTATCTGCTGACCGCGCATTCGGTTGCCGAAGAAAACGTGCTTTATCCGGCGATTGCCAGGATGGGCATGACCAGCATCTCCGACCGGTTGTACATCGAACAGGCGCACGCCAAGGTTGGCAATGCCGATCTCGTCATGTCGCCAAAGGGCAGCGCGGAATGGCTGGCCAAGGTCAGCGCACTGAGGACCGCGATCCTCCATCATGCCAAGGACGAGGAAGAAGCGGATATTTTCCCCCGGCTGATGCAGGCCGCAGGTCCGGAACGAAATTCAAAGCTGACCGAGGCTTACGCGCGACAATTCGCCAGCGTGGGTGGCGCATAGGGACTGGCCCGGGTGGCGGAAGAGGTGGGATTCGAACCCACGGACAGGTTTCCCCGTCGCTGGTTTTCAAGACCAGTTCCTTAAACCACTCGGACACTCTTCCATGCCCCTAACCTGGGCGAATACCGGCTAGCGGTGGGCGGGCGATCGTGCAAGCCGCTCGGTTGCGGATTATTGCGGGTCGGCCCCCTCGCTCATTCCAAATTCATGCGCCTTGTGCGAAAGTGGGTCATGGATTTTTCGCGCATATCGAGGGGGCTGATCGCACCGATCCTGATCGCCGGCACGGCGCTTGCACCGCAACCGCTGGCGCTGGCCCAGGTTGGTTACGAAGCCAATAATGACGCCGGTTTTCAAAGCTATCTTCAGGTTCTGGTCGCGCGCGCCCGCACCCAGGGTGTGCGCGAGGCGACGATACAGGGCATGATCGCCGGGCTGACGCCCAATCCCGCGGTGATCGCGCTTGACCGGGCGCAGCCGGAGATGAGCCCCAATTCGCGGCCGCCCGATTTTGCCCCTTACCGGCGCGCGCATGTCGATGCCGCGCGGATTGCCGCCGGGCGCGAGATGTATCGCGACGTGGCCGGTTTCGCCCCGCGCATCGAGCAGACCTACGGCGTGCCGACATCGATCATTCTGTCGATCTGGGGCAACGAGACCAATTTCGGACGCTATACCGGCAATTTCGATCTGGTCCGCTCGCTGGCGACGCTGGCCTATGACGGGCGTCGGCGCGAATTGTTTGCGCAGGAGTTTGTCGATCTGCTCAAGATGGCCGACCAGGGCGTGCCGCGCGCGCAGATGAAGGGCAGCTGGGCCGGCGCTTTCGGCAATCCGCAGTTCCTGCCCAGCGTCTACCTGCGCCTGGCCCGCGATGGCGATGGCGACGGGTATCGCGACGTATGGAACAGCAAAGCCGATACCATGGCCTCGATCGCCAATTATTTCCGCGATGCCGGCTGGCGCCCCGGTATCCCGTGGGGAGTCGGCGCGGTGGTGCCCGACGGCGTAAGCCGCGCAGGCCTGGCCGGCGGGCTGACCGCACCCAGCTGCGCACGCGTCCATTCGCGCCGGTCGCGCTGGCTGACGGTGCGCGAATGGCGTCGATTGGGGGTATTGCCCGAGGGCAGCATCGGCGAGGAGGTGCAGGCATCGCTGATCGAGCCCGATGGACCGGGGAAAACCGCCTTTTTGTTGACCGGGAATTATCGCGTGATCCTGGAATATAATTGCTCGAACTATTATGCGCTGAGTGTCGGGTTGCTGGCGGATCAGATCGCGCGCTAAAGCTGACGACGGAAAGCGGCGGCTCTGGCGAAGGTCGGGGCTGCGGGTTATAGCCAGGCAAATCCAGCGCCTCGATGGCAGCTTGGCGTATTGTGACGGGAGCCAGGTTGAAGCACGGATCGATGACGGCCGGATTGGTGGGAACGCTGGCCGGCGCGGCAGTGGCCGCGTCGGCCATCGGGGCGCGGCCGCCCCAGCCGCCGACAGCCGCGTCGCCGTCGCAGGCCGTGATATCGGCGCCGGTACCCTTGCCCGCCGAACGCGTGCGCATGCCGGCGGATGCTACCGACCCCATGCAGCCCCCGCGTGAAGCAGACGTCGCGCCGGTGGCTTTGCTGGTGGATTTAAGCTCGGGCAAGACCCTGTTCGCGCGCGACCCCGATCGCCCCTTCCTGCCCGCATCGGTCACCAAGGTGATGACCGCCTACACCGCGTTCGACCTGCTGGCGCAAGGCCGGCTGAAGCCCAGCCAGATGATGACCGTCAGCGATGACGCGTGGAAGGAATGGCACGCCAAGGGCTCGCGCATGTTCCTGGGTCGCGCCAGCCAGGTCAGCGTCGATGACCTGCTGATGGGCATCACCACGGTTTCGGCCAACGACGGCTGTATCGTGCTGGCCGAAGGCGCGGCGGGCAGCATCGCCGGCTGGGTTGAGCTGATGAACGGCGAAGCGCGCAAGCTGGGCATGACCGGCAGCCATTTCGGCACGCCCAACGGCTGGATGGACAACGGCAATACCTATTACACGGCGCATGACCTGGCCCGCCTGGCCGATGCCATGCTGACGCGCTTCCCGGCCTATTATCATCGCTATATCGGCCACAAGTCGCTGCGCTGGAACAATATTACCCAGTTCAACCATGATCCCACGCTCGGCCTGGTGCCCGGCGCAGACGGCATCAAGACCGGCTGGACCAATGAGGCGCATTACACCTTCCTGGGCTCGGCGGAACGCGGCGGACGGCGGCTGGTGATGGTGCTGGCCGGCGTGCCTACCGCGCCTGAACGGGCCCGGGCGGCGCGCGCGCTGATGGAATGGGGGTTCAACGCGTTCGATTCCTGGCCGCTGTTCCGCGCAGGCGATCGCGTGGGCAGCGCCGATGTCCAGCAGGGAACGGCAGCTGCGGTCGGGCTGACGGCACCGCGCGCGTACTTTGCCACGCTGGCCAGGGGTGCGACGGCGCCGGTCAGCCTGCACGTCAAATATGACGGGCCGTTAGTGGCGCCGATCGTCAAGGGTGCGCCGATCGCCGTGCTGGAAATCCGGATCGGCAGCGAGCCGCCGACCGAGGTACCGCTGTTGGCCGCGAACGACGTTCCCAAAGGGAATGCCCTGGACCGGCTGCGTTCCGGGCTGTCGGAGTTCTGGCGGTGACCGCCGGGTTCATCGCGCTGGAGGGGGGCGAGGGGGCGGGCAAATCGACGCAGGCGCGGCTGCTCGCCGATGCCTTGGGCGATGCCGGCCTGCAGGTGGTGCTCACCCGGGAGCCCGGCGGCACGGCCGGCGCCGAGGCGATTCGCAGCCTGTTGCTGGATCCGGACAGCGATGGCTGGCCGATGCGCGCCGAGGCGCTGCTGTTCGCCGCCGCTCGCGCGGATCACGTGGCGCGGCTGATCCGCCCCGCGCTGGCGATGGGCAAATGGGTGATCTGCGATCGCTTTCTCGACTCCAGCCGCGCGTATCAGGGCGAGGGCGGGGGGCTTGGTGACCGTGACATTCGCGCCTTGCACGACATCGGCAGCGCAGGGCTGCTGCCCGACCTAACGCTGCTGATCGAGGTGTCGCCTGCCGAAGCCGCCGCGCGGCTGGCCCGGCGCGATGGCGATTTCGCGGATCGGATAGCGGGTCGCGATGGCGATTATCACGCGCGGGTCGCGGCCGCGTTTGATCGTTTCGCTGATGAAGAACCGGCGCGCTTCGCCCGCATCGACGGCAATTGCGCCAGCGAGGAAACGCATCACCGGATCATGGCGGCGATAGCACCGTTGCTGGCGCAGATGGCGTGACGGAGCTGTACGGGCATGCGCCGGCATGGCAGGAATGGCGGGCCGCGCTGGCTTCGCCGCGTCTGCATCATGCCTGGATGCTGACCGGCCCGCAAGGCATCGGCAAGGGCCACTTCGCCCGCGCCGCCGCCGCCGAACTGGTGGCGGAGCGCGGCGTGGCGCAGCCGAGGTGGGACCGTCATGCCGATATCCATCTGCTCGACCATCTGCCGTCGAGCGACGCCGAGGAGGAAAAGCGCGCCGAGGGCAAGCCGTTCCAGACGCGGCGCAACATCACCGTCGACCAGATTCGCCGGATGCAGCAGCGCCTGACCACCCGGCCCACCCTGGGCACCCGCCGTGCGATCATCATCGATCCTGCCGACGATATGGAAAAAGGCGCGGCCAATGCGCTGCTGAAAAGCCTGGAAGAGCCGCCGATCGGCACGTTTTTCCTGCTTGTGGCGCATCGGCCGGGGCGGCTGCCACCGACGATCCGCTCGCGCTGCCGGATCCTGCGTTTCGCAGGGCTGACCGATGATGACATCGAGACGATCCTGGCCCGCGAAGCGCCCGCGGATCACGCTACGCATGCGGCGGCGATTGCGGCAGCGCAAGGATCGCCGGGCTCCGCGCTGGGTTTCGTGAGCGAGGCGCTGGGGCCGGCCTATACCATCATGCAGGCGATCCTGCGCGATGGCGATGGCGATCTGGCCCTGCGCGGGCATCTGGCCGACACGCTGGGCGCGCGGCCGGGGCGCTTGCGGCTGGCGGCGATGCTCGATCTGGCCAGGGCGGTGGTCGCCCGCGCATTGCCGCATGCCGGCCCGCCGCAACAGTGCTGCATGATCGAAGCACATGCCGCGCTGGTAGAACTGTCGGGTCAGGCGCCGACCTACAACTATGACGCCGGGCTGCTGGCGATGGAAATTGGCGGGTTGCTGGCATCGGCTGCGGTGCCTAGAGAGATAGCTTAGCATTTGTTTTGGAAAGCCCGCGCGCCGCATGGCCGAGCCTTATTACATCACCACGGCCATCGCTTATCCCAACGGCAAGCCGCATATCGGCCATGCCTATGAAGCGATCGCCGCTGACGTGATCGCGCGTTTCCAGCGCCAGCAAGGTCGCGACGTGCGCTTTCAGACCGGCACCGACGAACATGGCTTGAAGATGGCGCAAAAGGCGCGCGAACTGGGGGTCACACCAAGCGCGCTGTGCGATGAAATGAGCAGGTATTTCATCGATATGTGCGACGTTCTACAGGTCAGCTACGATGTTTTTCAGCGCACCTCCGCGCCGCGCCATCATGCGGCCAGCCAGGAATTGTGGCGCAGGATGGCGGCCAATGGCGACCTCTATCTCGATCGTTACGAGGGCTGGTACTCGGTGCGCGACGAAGCCTATTACGAGGCCGGCGAACTGGTCGACGGGGATGGTGGCACCAAGCTTTCGCCGCAGGGCACCCCGGTCGAATGGACCGTGGAGGAGAGCTGGTTTTTTCGCCTGTCGCGCTATCAGGAGCCATTGCTGGCGCTGTTTGCCGAACAGCCGGGATTTCTTCAGCCGGAAAGCCGCCGCAACGAAGTGGTCCGCTTCGTCGAAGGCGGCCTGCGCGATCTGTCCGTCTCGCGCACCAGTTTCGACTGGGGCGTCAAAGTGCCGGGCAGCACAAATCATGTCATGTATGTCTGGGTTGATGCGCTCACCAACTATCTCACCGGGCTCGGTTTTCCCGATGACACCGCGGAACTGGCGAAATGGTGGCCGGCCAATCTGCATTTGATCGGCAAGGACATCGTGCGCTTTCACGCGGTGTATTGGCCGGCCTTTCTGATGAGCGCCGGACTCGCCCTGCCCAAATGCGTCTTCGGTCACGGCTTCCTGCTGCATCGCGGCGAGAAGATGTCGAAATCGCTGGGCAACGTCATCGATCCGATCGAATTGGTGACGCGCTTCGGCGTCGATAGCTTGCGCTATTTCCTGATGCGCGACGTCAGTTTCGGGCAGGATGGCAGCTATTCCGCCGAAGCCATCGTGACCCGCTGCAATGCCGAACTGGCGAATAGCTTCGGCAATCTGGCGCAGCGGTTGTTGTCACAGATTTTCAAGAACCTGGATGGCAGGCTTCCTGTGGAAGGTGAACTGACAGAGGGGGATGTTGCGCTGAAGACCGCGCTGCAACAGGCGATGTCGGGCGCTGTTGCCGATGACATGACCGTACTGAATTTCTCCGTCGCGATCGAAACCTGGATGAGCCAGGTGTTTGCCTGCAACCAGTTCGTCGACAGCGCCGCGCCGTGGACGCTCAAGAAGCAGGGCGAACTGGTGCGGATGGAGACGGTGCTGGCGGTGCTGTTCCAGTGTATTCGCGATCTGGCGATTGCCATCCGGCCGGTCATTCCGGCATCGGCCGACCGATTGCTCGACCAGATGGGGATTCCCGACGACGAGCGCGATGCTGTGGCGCTGGCGGACGCCGGCTGGTATGCGCGCCTGACTATCACCGGCTTTCGGCTGGGCCAGCCCGTGGGCGTGTTTCCCCGGTTGGAACTGCCCGCGCTGATCGAGCATTGACCCCGGACCATGTTGATCGATTCGCACTGCCATCTCAATTACAAAGGCCTGGTCGAGGATCAGGACGGCGTGCTGGGAAGGGCGCGCGCGGCGGGTATCGCCGGATTCCTCAACATCTCGACACGCCAGCGCGAATGGCAGGACATCATCGCGACCGCCCAACGGGAGCCCGATGTCTGGGCCAGCGTCGGCATTCATCCGCATGAAGCCGATGCCCACGCCGATCTGGGCGAACAGGTATTGCTCGCCGCCACGGAACATCCCCGCGTAATCGCCATCGGCGAGACCGGGCTCGACTATTATTACGACCATTCCGACCGCGCCACCCAGCAGGCGCTGTTTCGCACCCACATCGGCGTTGCGCGGCAGACCGGGTTGCCATTGATCGTCCACACCCGCGATGCCGAGGCCGATACCGCCGCGATCATCGCCGAAGAAATGGGGAAGGGCGCCTTTCCGGCGCTGATCCATTGCTTTACCGCGTCAGCCGATTTTGCCCGGCAGATGCTGGATCTGGGCCTGACGATCTCGCTGTCCGGCATTGTTACGTTCAAGAATGCCAGGGACTTGCAAGCCATAGCGCAGACATTGCCGGAAGACAGGCTGCTCGTGGAAACCGACGCTCCGTTTCTGGCACCGATCCCGCATCGCGGCAGGGTGTGCGAGCCGGCGTTTACAGCCGATACGGCGCGATTTGTTGCGGGTTTACGCGGGATTTCGCCCGAGGCGCTGGCCGAGACGACGACGCGCAACTTTTTCGGCCTGTTTTCGAAAGCTGCGATCCCGTCATGAAACTGATCATGCTGGGTAGCGGCACTTCGACCGGGGTGCCGCGTATCGGCGGGGTCGATGGCGCCGATTGGGGTGAATGCGATCCGGCTGAGCCACGCAACCGCCGCAGCCGGACCTCGATCATCGTCGAAAGTGAGGCAGGGCAACGACTTCTGGTCGATACTTCCACCGATTTGCGCGCCCAATTGCTGGCCACCGACATCCACCGGGTCGATGCGGTGTTCTGGACGCATGACCATGCCGATCACTGTCACGGCATCGATGATCTGCGGCCAATGCGCTACGGCCGCGGCGGTGCACTGCCGGGCTATGCTGCGGAGGAAACCTTGCGGCGCCTGCGGCAACGCTTTGGCTATGTTTTTGCCGGGCAGCATGGCTATAATACAATTGTAGCGCTGGAAGCGCGAGAACGCTT
>CAXTOS010000060.1:0-16102 GCA_964245935.1 uncultured Novosphingobium sp. | reverse complement strand
GGCCAGCCCGAACACCAGCCCTGCGCCGACCAGCCCGGCCTCTTGCAGCACCACCCCTGCCGGCACGAAAAACACGATGCCGCGTGCGGCATAGGCCACGCTGTCGATCGCCAGCGCGGCAAAGGGGCTGAGCGGCATTCCCAGCACTCGCGCCGCCATCCATAGTTGCAGGCCGCCCATCGCCCAGCCGAAGAAATGACACGTGATCGCCGCCGGGAATCCGCCATGCTGGCGGCGCATTTCGCGGCGCAACAGCGCGAATTCCACGCGCAGGCGCCGGATCAGCCCGGCGTTGCGGTGTTGCCGCGCCCACATCACGACCGCGGCGAGCAGCACCGCCGCCCCCGCCGCTGCCGCGATCGCCCCGCCCCCGCGCGGCAACGGCAGCCGCATCATGCTCCAGAAGGCCGGCAATACTGCAAAGGCCAGCGCAATATAGGGGAATTGCGCCACCGCCTCTGCCAATGCATCCAGCGCGGTGGCGGTGATGGCGGTGCGCCCGCGCGCCCCCATCAGCACCAGCACCCGCGCGCCGATCGCCTCGCCCAGCCCCGCCATCACCAGCAACAGATTGCAGCCCGCATCGCGCAGCAGCCGCGAGACGAAACTGGCCCCAAACGACACCCCCGGCCGCATCGCGAACAACGCCCCGGCATAGAAAAGATTGGCCAACAGCTGCCCCGGCAAAGTTACCAACACCGCCTGCCAACTGATCCGCCCCCAGGCGTCCACCACCAGCGCGCGCAGACTGCCGTTGCCCGCCACCCCGCCGACCAGCACCGCCACCGCGAGAAATGGCAGCAGGCCGGCCAGCCAGCGGTGCGATCGGTGAGGTTTTCCCGCTATCATGTGCAGCCTCTAGGCAAGGCGAAGGCCGGCGGCAATGCACGCAACAGCCCCGAGCTCTTGCCCCCCGCCGCCTTTTCCGCCACATCCCGCCCCCGATGTTCGCCCAACGCCTCCTGGTTATCATGCTCGCAGCCGCGCGGCGTCCGCTGGCGATGGTGGCGCTGGCGGCGGTGCTGGTGATGGTGGCGCTGGTTTATACTGCGCATGCTTTCGATATTACCACCGACACTGGCGAGCTGATTTCCGCGCAGACCGACTGGCGGCGGAGCGAGGCGCGGGTGGAGCAGGCGTTTCCCCAGTTGCGCGATGCGCTGACGGTGGTGGTGGATGGCGCGACGCCGGAACTCGCGGAGGATGCGGCGACGCGGCTGGCGGCGGCGATGACGGCGGATGGCCGGCATTTCCGGCTGGTACAGCGCCCGGACGGCGGCGATTTCTTTGCCCGGGAAGGCCTGATGTTTGCCTCGCTGGCCGAGGTCAAGGCAACCACGCAAGGGTTGATCGATGCCCAGCCGCTGCTGGGTGCGCTGGCTGCCGATCCGTCGCTGCGCGGGATGGCGCAGGCGATCGATACCGCGGCGAGCGGTGCCGCGACCCCGACCGACACTGCTGCCACCGCCCGTCTCGAAGCCCCGCTGCGGCAGTTGTCGCGCAGCATCGATGCGCGGCTGGCCGGCCAACCGGTACGTTTTTCGTGGCAGCGCCTGTTCGACACCGGCCTTGGCTCGCTCAGCCCGCCGACGCGGCGGATCATCCAGGCTCAGGCGCGGCTCGATTACAGCGATCTCGAACCGGGTTCGGCCGCCGTCGCTGCGTTGCGAGGGCAGGCCGCCGCGCTGCATCTGGACAGCGCGCATGGCGTAAGCATCGGAATCACCGGCGAGGTGCCGCTGGCGGACGAGGAGTTCGGCTCGATCCGTGACAACATCGGCTTTGTCGGGCTGCTGATGGCCGGCGCGATGGTGGTGGTGCTGTGGTTCGCCACGCGTTCGGCGCGCATGGTGGCGGCGATCATGATCACCATCGCTGCCGGGCTGGCGATGACACTGGCGGTGGGATTGCTGGCCGAACGGCGCCTCAACCTGATCTCGCTGGCGTTCATTCCGCTGTTCGTCGGGCTGGGGGTGGATTTCGGCATCCAGATCGCGGTACGCTTCAACCAGGAGCGGCGCGCGGGGGCCGACGTCCTGCCTGCGCTGGAGCGTGTCGCGCTGGCGATCGGCGAGCCGCTGCTGATGGCGGCGGCGGCGATATTCCTGGCGCTGGGTGCATTTCTGCCCACCGCTTATGTCGGGATTGCCGAGCTGGGGGTGATTGCCGGGTTGGGCATGATCATTGCCTTTATGCTGAATATCACGCTGTTGCCGGCGCTGCTGGTGCTGCTGCGCCCGCCTGCTCCGACGCGCGACGTGGGCTGGGCGGGGGCGGCGCCGCTCGATCGCTGGCTGCAACATCGCCGCCGGCTGGTGCTGGGCTGGTTTGCGGTGGCGATGGTGGTTTCGATCGCCGGGCTGCACCGGGTCCGCTTCGACTTCAACCCGCTGCATCTGCGCGATGCGAACGCGCCGGCGATGCGCACGCTGGCCAGCCTGATGCGCGACCCCGATCGCACGCCGAACACCATCGCGATCCTGACGCCGGACATCGCCGCCGCCGACCGGCTGGCTGCGCGGCTGTCGCACTTGCCCGAAGTGGCACAGGCCGCGACGCTTTCGAGCTTCGTGCCCGCCGACCAGGATGCCAAGCTGGCGCTGATCCAGGATGCCGGCCTGCTGCTGGACACCGCGATCAATCCGCTGGACCAGTCGCCGCCCGCCGATGATCCCGCCACCCGCGCCGAACTGGCCAGGGCGGCCGCATCGCTGCACGCGCTGGCGCTGGCCCGCCCCGGCGCGCTGGGTGATGCAGCCGGGCAACTGGCCGCCAGCTTCACGCATCTTGCCGCGGCGTCGGTCGCGCAACGCAGCCAGGTCCAGGCCATGCTGGCCGATCCGCTGGTCGTCTGCCTGAACGCCATCCGCGCGTCGTTGCAGGCCAGCTCCGTCAGCCGCGCCAGCCTGCCGGCGGAGGTGGCCGCCAATTGGGTGGCCCGCGACGGCCGGGCGCTGGTGCAGGTGACTCCTGCGGGCAACAGCCAGGACAATGCCGTGGTGCAGCGCTTTACCGCTGCGGTGCGCGCCGTGGCCCCCGACGCCAGCGGGTTGCCCGTCGCCACGCAGGAAGCCGCGCGCACCGTTGCCGGCGCCTTCGTCACCGCCGGGTTGCTGGCGCTGCTGCTGGTCAGCCTGCTGCTTTACGCCGTGCTGCGATCCGTTCGTGAAGTGGCCTTTACCCTGGCGCCGGTGGTGCTGTCGGGGTTTCTGACGCTGGGCAGCTGCGTGGTGATCGGCCAGCCGCTCAATTTCGCCAATATCATCGCCTTTCCGCTGTTGTTCGGAGTGGGCGTGGCGTTTCACATCTATTTCGTGATGGCGTGGCGGCGTGGCGTGGGCAATCTCCTCGAAACCAGCCTGGCGCGCGCGGTGGTGTTCAGCGCGCTGGCCACCGGCAGCGCCTTTGGCGCGCTGTGGTTCTCGCATCATCCCGGCACCGCCAGCATGGGGCTGATCCTGATGATCTCGCTGATCTGGACGCTGGTTTGCGCGCTGATTTTCGAGCCGGCGCTGCTGGGTCCGCCGGATCACTTGCCGGCTGGGGCATCGTGATGTTGATCTGGTTCAAGTTCCTTCTTGGGCCAAGCAATCGCATCCACCTCGCCATGCTGACGAAAGTCAGCATCCATTCAGCGCAAACCCTGAAGTTGCATGCATCGCCACCCTGCCGGCAGGATGACGTGTTCGCGGGGAGGAATTGCGGTGACACTGCCCATATTGGGAGGAATTGATCCTGGCCACCGCTAAGCTTCTCCTCGCCTCGATCCACGACGTTGGCCCGCGTTCCGAGCGCGAAGTCGATCAGCTTGCCACGCTGCTTTCCGGGCTATTGGGCGGTCCGCGTTTTGCCATGCTGGTGGTGCCCGATCACTGGGGCGCGGCGCCGCTGGCGCAGGCCCCCGATTTCCAGCGCCGCTTGCGCGACTGGGCCGATGTCGGGGTGGAGATGTTCGTCCACGGCTGGTTCCACAAGGATCTGGCGCAGCACACCGGCATCGCCGCGATCAAGGCGCGGCACATGACCGCCAGCGAGGGCGAGTTCCTGGGCCTGCCGCGCGATGTCGCGGCGCAACGCATGGCCGATGGGCGCAAGCTGATAGAGGATATCATCGGGCGCCCGGTCGCCGGCTTCATCGCCCCGGCCTGGCTGTATGGCCCCGGCGCGCGGGATGCGCTTGCATCCAGCGGCTTTGCCCTCGCCGAAGACCATTTCCGGGTGTGGCAGCCGGGCATCGGCCCCGACGGCGACAAGGTGCTGGCCCGTGGCCCGGTGGTCACCTGGGCCAGCCGCAGCCGGGGTCGCCAGCTCAGCTCGCTGACCTTTGCCGCGCTCGCCCGGACCGCGCTGCGGCCGCTCACGGTTGCGCGGCTGGCGGTGCATCCCGGCGATACCGGCGTGCCCGCGCTGCTGCGCTCGATCGCCGCCACCTGCACCGCGCTGGCCCGCGATCGGCACATCGGTCGATACGCCGGGTTGCTTGATCCCGCATCGCCATCTTAAAAGAACAAATCATTCATGCTACGTTACGGGAACCGCGCCCAAGGCAGACAAAAGGGTCGTTACGGATGTATCAGAACAGCTTGGCGGGCCGCGAGCTGACCCCGGATATCAAGGTCAACCTGGCAGCACTCGACCAGCCTGGGCGGTCGCGCGTCGCAGGGCTGTTCAGCGCGGCGATCTCGGTGGTGCTGCTGGTCATGGTCGCCTTGCAATTTCGCGACCTGGCGTTCTCACGCATTCTGCACATGATTCCGCGTTTTCCCGCGTTCTGGGTGGTGTTCGCAACCTATTATCTCACGCCTCCGTTCATCGAATGGCTGATCTATCGCAAGCTGTGGGGCCTGCCGTTTTCGGGTATCGCCGCGTTGCTGCGCAAGATGGTCAGCAACGAATTGCTGCTGGGCTATCTGGGCGAGGTGCAGTTCTACGCCTGGGCGCGCAGCCGGCTCAACATGGCCACCGCGCCGTTCGGGGCGATCAAGGACGTGACCATCCTGTCGGCGCTGACCGGCAATCTGGCGACGCTGGCGATGCTGGTGCTGGCCTGGCCGCTCGTTTCGAGCAGCGGCCTGGGCATGGAGGCCCGCACGACCTTCCTGTCGCTGGGGGTGGTGCTGCTCACCTCGTTCCTGATTTTCCTGTTTCGCCAGCGGCTGTTCACCCTGCCGAAGCCCACGCTGTGGTTCATCACCGCCATGCATGTGCTGCGGATCGGCGCGATCGTCGGGCTGGCGGCGCTGATGTGGCATCTGGTGCTGCCCGATGTCGAATATGCCCTGTGGCTGGTGCTGGCGACGCTGCGCATGCTGATCTCGCGCCTGCCGCTGATCCCGAACAAGGATGTCGTCTTCGCCGGCCTGGCGGTGTTTCTGCTGGGGCATGAACATGAGATCGGCGATCTGCTGGCGATGATGGCCGGGCTGTTGCTGGTCACCCATCTGGCGGTCGGCATGATCTTCGGCACTGCCGAGCTGATCTCTGCGCGAAAGGCATGACCCTGACCCGCACCGTGATGTCCCTGCTGGTTGTGGCGCTGCTGTGCGCTCCGGCTGCCGTCTTGGCCCGGTACACCGCGCATGTCTCTTCGCCCGAACTGGGCAAGGCGGAAGGCCGCTGCCGCGCCGGCGAGCCGGGGCCGGCGATCCTGGTCGATGTGACCGGCCTGAAGGATCGGCGCGGGCAGATCAAGCTGGAGGTCTATCCCGCCAACGACGATGATTTCCTGGCCGATGACCGCGTCCTGGTCGACGCGGGCAAGGTCTTTCGCCGGGTCGAACAGCCGTTGAACCCCGCCGGGCCGGTCACGCTGTGCGTGCGCATCCCCGGACCCGGCAGCTACAGCGTCGTCGTCCTGCACGACCGCGACGCCAATCACAAATTCAGCTGGTGGGGCGACGGTGTGGGCTTTGCCGGGAACCCGAAACTGCGCTGGCACAAGCCCACCGCAGAGGCCACCCGCATCGCCGCAGGCAGCGGCATCACCCGCACCACTATTGTCATGAACTACCGACACGGGCTAGGGGAGGCCCCATTGCGGCACCCGCGCGGCGATTTCTGGTGAAGGAGGGAACACGGCAATGAAAATCGTCGACGTCTGTGCCTTTTTCACTCCCCATGGCGGCGGCGTGAAAACCTATATCGAGCAAAAGCTCGCGATCGGCCCGCAACTGGGCCACGACATCACCATTCTGGCCCCCGGCGACAGCCATGCGGTGATCGAAAAAGGGCCGGGTGCGC
This sequence comes from uncultured Novosphingobium sp., assembly GCA_964245935.1. Lineage (GTDB taxonomy): Bacteria > Pseudomonadota > Alphaproteobacteria > Sphingomonadales > Sphingomonadaceae > Novosphingobium. Next base: position 9,862 of record CAXTOS010000060.1, on the reverse strand, counting down.
GCATCATCACGATCCCCAACCCGCGCCTGTTGCTGGACCGCAAATATTGGTATTTCGAGGGCGAAGCGGCGCTGCATCGGACGCTGGACGACCTTGCGCCCGATTTCCTCGAGGTATCTTCGCCGTGGCGCAGCGCTTCGATGGTGGCGCGCTGGCAGGGCCCGGCGCCGCGCGCCCTGGTGATGCACGCCGATCCGCTGTCCGCCTACGCCTATCGCTGGCTGGGGCCGATCCTGCCGCGTGAGACCATCGACCGGCGCTTCGAACCATTCTGGAAGCATTTGCGGCTGATGGGCCAAAGCTTCGATCGCGTCGTCTGCGCCAGTGGTGAATTCCAAAGCCGGCTCGCGCGGGGCGGCGTGGCCAACACTACGCTGCACCCGATGGGCATCGAGGCCGGGGTCTTTTCGCCGGACCGCCGCAGCCCGGCGCTGCGCCGCCAGTTGCTCGAACTGTGCAACCTGCCCGAATCCGCGCAACTGCTGATCGGCATCGGGCGATTGTCGGCCGAAAAGCGCTGGCCCATGGTGGTCGATGCGGTGACGGCGGCCAGCCAGGCGATGCCGATCGGGCTGGTCATCCTGGGCGCCGGCAACCAGAAAAAGCGCATCGAACGCCAGATCGCCGGCAATCCGCATATCCGCCTGCTCGCACCGGAACGCGACCGGGTGACCTTTGCCAGCTTGGTCGCCAGCGCCGATGCCATGATCCACGGCTGCGAAGCCGAAACCTTCTGCATGTCCGCCGCCGAAGCCCGCGCCAGCGGCGTGCCCCTGATCGTGCCCGATCGCGGCGGTGCCGCCGACCATGCGCGCGGCGGTGCCGGCATCACCTATCGCTCGTGCAACGCCCTGGCCGCCGCCGACGCCACCATGCGCCTGCTGCGCGATCCACCTCGCGGGCCGTTCGGTGGCGTCGCGACGATGCAGCAGCATTTCGAACGCTTGTTCGCGGACTATGCCGGGGTGGTTGCCGAACACCGTACGGGGCGCCGGGTGGCTTGAGGCGAGAGCGTGGGGCGGTTGAGCTCAATCGCTACCCAAACCCGTCTGTCCTGAGCTGTCGAAGGGCTATCCTTTTCTCAGCAATCCATTGAAAAGAAAAGCAGCCTTCGACAAGCTCGGGACGGGCGGGGTATAAAACGAGGCACGATCGACGCCCCTTGGGTTTCATCAATCCCGCAGCAACTCGTTGATCCCGGTCTTCGCCCGCGTCTGCGCGTCCACTGTCTTGACGATCACCGCGCAATACAGCGAAGGCCCCGGCGACCCATCCGCCAGCGGCTTGCCCGGCAGCGCGCCGGGCACGACCACGGCGTAGGGCGGGACGCGGCCGATGTGCACTTCGCCGGTGGCGCGGTCGACGATCTTGGTGGAGGCGCCGATGAAGACGCCCATCGACAGCACGGCGCCGGTACCGACGACAACGCCCTCGGAAATTTCCGAGCGGGCGCCGATGAAGCAATCGTCTTCGATCACCACCGGGCCGGCCTGCAGCGGCTCCAGCACGCCGCCGATGCCGGCGCCCCCCGAGATATGGACGTTTCGGCCGATCTGGGCGCAGCTGCCGATGGTGGCCCAGGTGTCGATCATGCTGTTTTCGCCCACATAGGCGCCCAGATTGACAAAGCTGGGCATCAGCACCACGCCCCTGGCGATGTACGCGCTGCGCCGCACGACGGCGCCCGGCACGACCCGGAAGCCGGCCTCGCGGAAGCGGTTTTCACCCCAGCCGGCAAATTTCAGCGGCACCTTGTCGAACGCGGGCGCGCCCGCCGCGCCGCCGTCGATCACGCCGTTGTCCTGAAGCCGGAAGGACAGCAGCACCGCTTTTTTCAGCCATTGGTTGACCGTCCAGCCGCCGTGGCCATCGGGCTGCGCCACGCGGGCCTGCCCGCTATCGAGCAGTTCCAGCGCCTGTTGCACGAGCGCGGCGATTTCGCTGCTGGCGGGGGTTACGCTGTCACGGCTCTCCCAGGCGGCTTCGATGGCGGCGGCGAGATCGGACATGCGTGAATTCCCTGTGCGGATGTTTGTTGCCCGCGCCTAACGCCTGCGCGGGCCAAGGACAAGCCGGCGATCGTCATCTGGCGCGCGACCCTCAACTCATCGCCAGCACCATCGCCCGCACCTGCGGATAGACCTGCTTTTCCCATTTCGACCCCGAAAACACCCCATAATGCCCTACACCGGGCTGCAAATGGTGGCGCTTCAAATGCGGGCGCAGGCTGGAGCACAAGACATGCGCGGCGGCGGTCTGGCCGACGGCGCAGATATCGTCGCGTTCGCCTTCGACGGTCAGCAACGCGGTCTGGCGGATCGCGCCGGGGTCGACCAGGCGTCCACGGTGGACCAGTTCGCCCTTGGCCAGCGCGGCTTGCTGGAACACCAGGTCGATGGTTTCGAGATAGAATTCGGCGCTCAGGTCCAGCACCGCCATGTATTCGGTATAGAATTCGCTGATCTTGTCGGCGGCGGCGTCTTCGCGGGCGCCGCGGGTCTGGACCAGCTTGCGGAACTGGCTGGCGTGGCGCTGGGGATTCATCGCCACGAACGCGCCGAGTTGCAGGAACCCCGGGTAGACCTTGCGCCCCGCGCCCGGATAGCGGTCCGGCACGCGGGTGATCAGATTGTCCCTGAACCATGCCAGCGGATGCTCGTTGGCCAGCTTGTTGACCGCCGTGGGCGCGGCGCGGGTGTCAATCGGGCCGCCCATCAGGGTCATCGTCAGCGGCTGGCAGGGGTCGTGATCCTGCGCCATGACCGCAACCGCCGCGAGTGCCGACACGCAGGGCTGGCATACCGCCAGCAGATGCGCGCGCGGGCCCAGATGGTGCAGGAACCGGATCACATAATCGGTGTAATCCTCCAGCCCGAAGCGCCCTTCCTCCAGCGGCACGTCGCGGGCATTGGTCCAGTCGGTGATATAGACATCGTGATCGCGCAGCAGCGTCGAGACGGTATCGGCCAGCAGGGTGGCGAAATGCCCCGACAGCGGCGCGACCACCAGCATCTTGGGCTGCGGGGTGGCGACATCATCCTTGGCAAAGTGCAGCAGCTTGCCGAACGGCAGGTCGAGCACCACTTCCTCACGCACCGGCACCATGGCATTGCCGCATTGCACCTCGGGAATGCCGAAGGAAGGACGGACATGGGTGACTTCGCTTAGCCCGAAACTTTCGCACAGCGCCAGCATATAGCGCGGCACCGGCCAGTCATCGAGCGCCGGGAAATATTCGTCGCGCAGCCATAGCGCCGTTGCCGCCGCCGTACGGGCCGGCATCATCAGATCGCTGAGCGCCTGATAATTGCTGTAGAGCATTTATTTACCCCGGCGCAGCGCAATTGCGACGATTCGCCCTTGCGCCCGCTTTTCCATGTGCAATCATGCTGCGCTGCATCATAAGAGAATACAAGCAGCAAGCGAGAGATGACATGCCCAAGGCACAGCTGACGATTTCGAGCAAGACCTATTCGGCATGGTCGCTGCGCGGTTGGCTGATGTGCCAGCTGGCCGGGCTGGAGGTAGACGAACTGCCGGTCCCGAACGATGCCTCGAACCGGGCCGAGCTGCTGCTGCTGTCGCCATCGGTGCTGGTGCCGCGGCTGACGCATGAAGGGGCCAGCGTCTGGGATACGCTGGCCATCGCCGAATACCTCAACGAACTGTACCCCAGGCAACGGATGCTGCCCGCCGATCGGCTTGCCCGTGCGCATTGCCGGTCGATCTCAGGCGAAATTCATTCGGGCTTCACCAACCTGCGCTCGGCGCTGCCGATGAATCTCAAGGTCCACCACGCCAGCTTTCCAATTTTTTCCGGCGCCCGGCCCGATATCGAACGGATCGAGGCAATCTGGCAGGATTGCCTGAAGCGCTACGACGGCCCCTTCCTGTTCGGCGCCGCGCCGACCATCGCCGATGCCATGTACGCCCCGGTAACGACGCGCTTCACCACCTATGCAGTACCGGTATCGCCCGCCGGCCAGGCCTATTGCGAAACTATCGCCAATTGGGCGCCGATGGCCGAATGGGTCGCTGCCGCAAAAGCCGAGCCCGAGGAGATGGAGGAGCTGGAGGTCGAGTTCTGAGGCGCGCACCCGTGATCGCTTCGTCCCGCCGGTCGGCACCAGCCAGGAGTTCCCGATGACGCAGGCCGTTGATGCCGAAACCGATCGCATCGCGCAGATGCGCGAATCGCTGGCCTGGCGGCGCTGGGGGCCTTATCTCAGCGAGCGGCAATGGGGCACGGTGCGCGAGGATTACAGCGCCGACGGCGATGCCTGGAATTACCTGCCGCACGATCATGCGCGAGCCCGCGCCTATCGCTGGGGCGAGGACGGCATCGGCGGCTTTGGCGACGACAAATTGCACATCTGCATGAGCGTGGCCTTGTGGAACGAGCGCGACGCCATTCTCAAGGAGCGCCTCTACGGCCTGACCAACAGCGAGGGCAATCACGGCGAGGACGTCAAGGAACTCTATTACTACGTCGATGGCGTGCCCAGCCACGCCTATATGAAGATGGTCTACAAATACCCGCAGGCCGCCTTTCCCTACCAGCAGCTGCGCGACACCAATGCGGCGCGAGGGCTGGATGAAGGCGAATTCGAGCTGATCGATACCGGCGTTTTTGCCGAAGACCGCTATTTCGATGTGGAGATCGAATATGCCAAGGCCGATCCCGACGATATCCTGCTGCGCATCGTCGCCCATAATCGCGGGCCGGATGCCGCACCGCTGCATATCCTGCCGCAGATCTGGTTTCGCAACGGCTGGTCGTGGACGGCGGGCAGGACGCGGCCCGAGCTGGCCGAAGATCCGGCGGGCGGCATCGCGGTTGCCCATCCCGCTTTCGATCCGCTGCACTGGCAATGTGACGGCGGCGAGCTGTTGTTTTGCGAAAACGAAACCAACACCCGCCGGCTGTTCGGCAGCGATGCTCAGGGCTGGTTCAAGGACGGCATCAACGAGGCGGTGACCGCGGGGCGCGGCGAAGCCGTCAATCCCGCGCATCGCGGTACCAAGGCGGCGGCGCAGGTCATCGTGCAAATCCCCGCCGGCGGCAGTCACGAGGTCCGCGTGCGGCTGGCCCCGGCGGCGTCCAGGGGCGATTTCAGCGATTTTGCCGCCATCATCGATCGGCGCCGCGCCGAGACGGACGCGTTCTACGCCGCGCGCCAGGTGAAAATCGCCGACGCCGACGCCCGCGCGGTGCATCGCCAGGCGCTGGCCGGGATGCTGTGGTCCAAGCAGTTCTACGGCTATGACGTGTGGCGCTGGCTGAAGGGCGATCCGCTGCCACCGGGGCCGCCCGACGCGCGCTGGACGGGGCGCAACAAGGACTGGCAGCATCTGGCGCTGGGCGAAGTCGACGTGGCGTGCGGCGATATCATGGCCATGCCCGACGCTTGGGAATATCCCTGGTTTGCCGCCTGGGACATGGCTTTTCATGGCGTAACGCTGGCGACCATCGATGCCGACTTCGCCAAGCATCAATTGCTGCTGATGACGCAGGCGCGGTCGCTGCATCCCAACGGCAAGATGGCCGCCTACGAATGGAATTTCGACGATGTGAACCCGCCGGTTCATGCCTGGGCGGCGCTGCAGGTGTTCCGGCTGGATCGCGATGCCACCGGTGAGCCGGACATCGATTTCCTCAAGCGCATTTTCCACAAGCTGCTGCTGAATTTCACCTGGTGGGTCAACCGCGAGGATGCCGACGGCAACAACATCTTCCAGGGCGGGTTTCTCGGCCTCGACAACATCGGCATCTTCGACCTGCGCGCACCGCTGCCCGACGGCGGCCGCCTCGACCAGAGCGACGGCACGGCCTGGGCGGCGATGTATGCGCTCAATATGCTGGCCATCGCCATCGTCCTCGCGCGCGAGGATAACGCCTATGAGGACATGGCGACAAAGTTCTTCGAGCACTTCGTGTTCATCGCCGAAGCGGTCCATTCGCGCGGCGAATGGGTGGGTGACGAGTCTGGCGGCACAGGCCTGTGGGACGAGGAAGACCAGTTCTACTACGATGTCTTTCGCGTCTCGGGCGCGGCGCCGCGCCGGCTCAAGGTGCGCTCGCTGGTCGGGCTGCTGCCGATCTTCGCCAATCTGGTGCTGCCTGCCGATTACGACGCGGCGTTGCCCAAGTTCCGCGCGCGGCTCGCCTGGTTTGCCGAGCATCGCCCCGATCTGGCCGCACTGGTCACCGACTGGCAGCAGCCCGGCCCCGATGGCCTGCGGTCGCTGTCGCTGCTGCGCAAGCACCGGCTCAACGCGGTGTTGACGCGGATGCTGGACGAGACCGAGTTCCTGTCGCCGCATGGCGTGCGCTCGGTGTCGAAATACCACGAGGCGCATCCCTTCAGCATGGCCGTCGATGGCCAGACGCTGACGCTGAGCTATGAACCGGGCGAAGGGCGAACGCGGATTTATGGCGGCAATTCCAACTGGCGCGGGCCGGTATGGATGCCGATGAATTATCTGATCATCGCCTCCCTGCGCAAGCTGCACCGCTTTTACGGCGACAGCTTCCAGCTGGCGCTGCCCACCGGATCGGGCAATATGGCCACGCTGGACCAGATCGCGGATGAATTGTCGCGCCGCCTGCAAAGCCTGTTCCTGCGCGGCCAGTCGGGCGAGCGGGCCTATCTGGGTACCGACCAGACGCAGCAGCATGATCGCGATTTTTCGGAACTTTTACTGTTTTTCGAGTATTTCCATGGCGACACCGGCAAGGGGCTGGGCGCGTCGCACCAGACCGGCTGGACCGGGCTCATCGCGTTGCTGATTGCCCAAACCGACAAGGAGCTTGCCCCATGACCCCCCCTCCTGCGACCAGCCTCGCCTCTTCCAGCACTCCCGCCGCTCCGCTGCCGCCGCTGCCGCCCCTGCTGGTCGGCCAGACGGCCCTCGTCACCGGCGCCAATTCGGGCATCGGCGAAGCGGTGGCACTGGCAATGGCGCAGTCCGGCGCCAATGTGGCGATCAATTACGTCAGCGGCGACGATGCCGCCAGCGCCCTGGCCGACCGGCTGACCGGACTGGGGGTCAAGGCCAGAGCCTACAAGGCCGATGTCTCCAGCGAGGATCAGGTCGCAGCGATGTTCGCGAGCGTCATCGCCGATTTCGGCACGGTCGACATCCTGGTCGCCAATGCCGGCCTGCAACGCGACGCCGAGTTCACCGCGATGACGCTGGCGCAATGGAACACCGTGCTGGGGGTCAATTTGACCGGGCAGTTCCTGTGCGCGCGCGAGGCGGTGAAGGAGTTCCTGCGGCGCGGCGTGGTGCCCGAACGGTCGCGTGCGGCAGGCAAGATCATCTGCATGAGTTCGGTGCACCAGGTCATCCCCTGGGCCGGCCACGTCAATTACGCGACCTCCAAGGGCGGCATCAAGCTGATGATGGAAAGCCTGGCGCAGGAACTGGCGCCCAAACGCATCCGGGTGAACGCCATCGGCCCCGGCGCGATCCGCACGCCGATCAATACCGAGGCGTGGTCGACGCAGGAGGCCTACGACAGGCTGATGACGCTGGTCCCCTATGGCCGCATCGGCGAGCCCGAGGACATCGGCCAGGTCGCCGCCTGGCTGGCGTCCGATCACGCCGATTACGTGGTGGGGGCGACGCTGTTCGTCGATGGCGGGATGACGCTGTATCCGGGCTTTGCGACGAACGGCTAAATCCTCCCCGGCACGGGGAGGAACCAAAAACACGTTCCCACTTTTTCGCGCGATGCTCTATGGGCTGCCCCATGTCCGAGATGTTCAAGATTACCCTGCCCGACGGTTCCTCGCGCGAGATGCCGGCGGGCTCGACCCCGGCGGACGTTGCCGCCGCGATCGGGCCGGGCCTGGCCAAGGCGGCGCTGGCGGCCCGGGTCGATGGCGAGCTGGTCGATCTGGCCACGCCGTTCACCGGCGATAGCGCGCTGGCTTTGGTGACGGTGAAGGACGAGGCGGAGGCGCTGGTTCTGGCGCGTCACGATTACGCGCATGTGCTGGCCGAGGCGGTGCAGGCGCTGTTTCCAGGGACGCAGATCACGTTTGGGCCATCGACCGACGATGGCTTCTATTATGATTTTGCCCCGCTTCGCCCGTTTACCGAAGAAGATTTGCCCGCGATCGAGGCGGAGATGCGCAGGATCATCGCGGCGAACAAGCCGCTGCGGCGCGAAATCGTCAGCCGCGAGGACCTGATTGCGCGCTGGCAGCAGCAGGGCGAGAGCTTCAAGGCCGAATGGGCCGCCACGCTGCCCGAAGGCGAGGAGCTGACCGTCTATTGGTCGGGTGCCGACTGGGCGGACATGTGCCGCGGGCCCCACCTGCCCTCGACCGGCAAGCTCGACCCGGCCGCGTTCAAGCTGACGCGCGTGTCGGGTGCCTATTGGCGCGGCGACCAGGCCAACGCGATGCTCAGCCGCATCTATGGCACCGGCTGGCTCAACCGCAAGCAGCTCGACGCGCATCTTCTGCGGCTGGAAGAAGCGGCCAAGCGCGATCACCGCAAACTGGGCGCGGAGATGGACTTGTTCCACCTGCAGGCCGAAGCGCATGGCAGCATCTTCTGGCACCCCAGGGGCTATATGATCTGGCGTTGCCTGGAGGCCTATATGCGGCGCCGGCTGGATGCGGCGGGCTATGTCGAGGTGAAAACCCCGCAGATTATGGACGCCAGACAGTGGGAGCAATCGGGCCACTGGGGCAAATACCGCGAGAACATGTTCGTGGTGCCGGATGAAATCCCCAGCGGCGAGGACGATGGCCCGATCTTGAGCGGCGATGCCGAGCTGATGGCGATCAAGCCGATGAACTGCCCCGCCCATGTGCTGATCTTTCGCCAGGGCATCACCAGCTATCGCGAATTGCCGATCCGCATGGCAGAATTCGGCTGCTGCCACCGCAACGAGCCGCATGGCGCGCTGCACGGGCTGATGCGCGTGCGCCAGTTCACCCAGGACGATGCCCATATCTTCGTGCGCGAGGATCAATTGGTCGGCGAAGTCGCCGATTTTTGCGACCTGCTCGACACCGTCTATCGCGATCTCGGCTTCAGCGACTACGCGATCAAGCTGGCGCTGCGCCCCGACAAACGCATCGGCAGCGATGCCATGTGGGACTGGTCGGAACAGTCGCTGCGCGATGCCGTCGCCGCAACCGGGCGCAACACTCCTGAATGGGGCTGGGAGGAATTGCCCGGCGAAGGCGCATTCTACGCTCCCAAGCTGGAATTCCACCTGACCGACGCGATCGGGCGCACCTGGCAGGCCGGCACGATCCAGACCGACACCGTGCTGCCCGAACGGCTCGACGCCAGCTACATCGGCGAGGATGGCGAAAAACACCGCCCGATCATGCTCCACCGCGCGATCCTGGGCAGTTTCGAACGCTTCATCGGCATTTTGATCGAACATTACGCGGGCAGGCTGCCCGTCTGGCTGGCCCCGGTGCAGGCGGTGGTGGCGACCATCGTGTCCGACGCCGACGACTATGCGCTCGATGTCGCCGCGCAACTCAGGAAAGCGGGCATCCGCTGCGAAACCGATCTGCGCAATGAAAAGATCAATTACAAGGTGCGCGAACATTCGCTGCAAAAGGTGCCGCACCTGCTGGTGGTGGGCAAGCGCGAGGCCGAGGAAGGCACCGTCGCCATCCGCACGCTGGGCGAGCAACAGCAATGCGTGATGTCGCTGGCCGAGGCGATCGCCCTGCTCACGGCGGAGGCAACCCCACCCGATTTGCGTGGTTGAGGCATCGTGCCATAAATTTGCATCATACCCCGCCCGGGTTTGGTTGGTGATCCGGATTTAGAGTCTTTCCGGTTAAGACGGTGCCAGCCCGCTCCCCCGCCCGGCCACCCA
>CAXTOS010000059.1:0-16363 GCA_964245935.1 uncultured Novosphingobium sp. | reverse complement strand
CGGCTCGGGCTGGACTACCGCTGCGCGATTACGGTTTGTGCCTGCCGAACCGCCACCGGGCGGGCGATCCGTCGGGGGAGCGAGCGGATGAAAATTCTTCTGGTCGACGACCACGCAGTCGTGCGCGCGGGCCTGCGGCGAATGCTGGCAATGATGTCGGAAGCCGAAATCCTCGAGGCCGACACCGGCCGGGAGAGTCTGGCGATTGCACGCAGCCACAGTCTTGATCTGATCATCCTCGACCTGAATTTGCCGGAGCTGGGCGGGGTGGAACTGGTGGCGCGCTTGCGCCAGATCGGCGCCGCGCCGATACTGATCCTGAGCATGCATGCCGAACCCCTCTATGTCACCCGCGCCTTGAATGCCGGTGCCCGGGGCTATGTCAGCAAGAACGCGTCGCCGGATGAACTGCTCACCGCCATCCGCCGGGTGAGTGCCGGCGGGCGCTATGTCGAGCAGGAGATCGCCCAGGCGCTGGTTTTGCAAACCTCCGCGCCCGCGGGCTCTCTGGCGCAGCTTGCCCCGCGCGAGCTGGAGATTTTACGGCAGCTGGCAGCGGGCAAGACCCTTGGCGAAATCGCCGATGTCCTGGGTTTAGGCTACAAGACGATCGCCAACAACTGTAGCCTGATCAAGACCAAGCTCGGCGTCACCCGGACCGCAGACCTGCTGCGCCTGGCACTGGAAGCACGCCTGTCCTGATCCTGAACGCCCGAGGTAATGGTGGACGCACTTGGGCTCGAACCAAGGACCCGCTGATTAAGAGTCAGCTGCTCTGCCAACTGAGCTATGCGTCCACGTTATTTGACATCGCGGCCAACTGCCTTTGGCTGGAGCTGCCGGCACGCAGGCCCGAATCGTCGGGAGCGCCTCTAATAGCGATTGCGGCGCCGAGGGGAAGGGGCTTTCCCGGAAAATCACCCCGACGTTTGCAACCGGCGTCCGCTCCACCGGTCTACCGCCATGATCGTGCCGATGCACAGCATGTTGGTCATCATCGACGAGCCGCCATGGCTCATGAAGGGCAGGGGAATGCCGACCACCGGGGCCAGGCCCATCACCATCATCAGGTTGATCGCCATGTAGAAGAAGATCGTGGTGACCATGCCCGCAGCCAGCAGGCGGGAAAAGCGGTCGGGCGCGCGGGTAGCGATGGCGAGGCCCCAGCGGAAGATCAGGAAAAAAACCAGCAATACGAACAGCCCGCCGATCAGGCCCCATTCCTCGGCCATCGTCGCGAAAACGAAGTCGGTGTGACTTTCGGGCAGATATTGGAGGTGGCTCTGCGTGCCGTTGCCCAGCCCCTTGCCGAGCAAGCCGCCCGATCCGATCGCGATCTTCGATTGCATGATGTGATAGCCGGACCCCAGCATGTCGGCCTCGGGGTCCATGAACACGGTCACCCGCTTGCGCTGGTAATCGTGCAGCACGAAGAAATAGGCGAGCGGGGCGATGATCGACGCGGCCGCGCCGCCGCCGATGAACCACCACACCGGCACCCCGGCCAGAAAGATCACCACCACCGCCCCGAAGCAGATCGCCAGCGCGGTGCCCAGGTCGGGCTGGAGGATGACCAGCGCGGCGGGCAGCGCCATCAGCGCCGCCGCCGGCAGCAGCGCGCGCCAGGTGGACGACAGCGCGGGGGGCAGCGATCCGTAGAACCGCGCCAGCACCAGCACGATCACCGGCTTCATCAGTTCCGAAGGTTGCAGCGTCATGAAGCCCAGGTTCAGCCAGCGCTGGCTGCCGCCGCCGATGCGACCCACCGCCTCGACCAGCACCAGCAGCACCACCAGCACGCCATAGAACGGATAGGCGGCGCGCATGTAAGTCTCGCGCGAAACCCGGGACACCGCGATCGCGGCGACCAGGAACACGACGTAATGCACGATATGCATCGCCGCCCACGGCCACATATGCTGTCCCGCCGCCGAATACAGCACCGTCGAGCCGAACAGCACCAGGGCGGTCAATGGCGCCAGTATCCGCCACGGCAGTCGGCGCAGGGGTTCGGGAACGACCGATCGGCTCATGGCAGCGGGGCCGCGCCGGGGCTTGCGGCGGGCGTGGGCACGACGGACGGGACGATCGCCTGCGGTTCCGCAGCAGGCTCCGGCGCGGGCGCGGCGGCGGTGCTTTCGATCGGGGCCGGGGCATTGCCGGCGCGGGCGTCGGCGGCCTCGACCTGCTGCACGGCCTGGTCGGCATCGGGCACCTTGGGGACATTGGGGCCGTATTGCGCGGCATAGCGCTGGTATTCGGCGGCCATGCGCTGTTGCGGCGTCCCGCCCCAGGCCGCTTCCATCGGCAGCAGCGCGTCCCAGGCTTTCTGCTGATCGAACAGATAGGTCATGACATCGCGCGCGATCGGATAGGCCGCGCCCGAGCCGCCGCCATGCTGGACCAGCACCGCGCAGGCATAGCGCGGCGCATCGAAGGGCGCAAAGCAGATGAAATGGCCGTGGTCGAGATGCTTCCAGGTGCCGACCTTGCCGTTGCCGATGTTCAGCCCGACGACTTGCGCGGTGCCGGTCTTGCCCGCCATCTGCACCCCGGGGATCGGCAGCCGCGCCTTGCCGGCGGTGCCGCGCCCGTTGACCACCTCGTTCATCGCCGCATGGATCAGGTCGAGGTGTTCCTGCTTGACGCCCAGCGGCTGGATGGGTGGTGCCGGGTTGGTGGTACCGGGGTCGGGGGCCATCAGCCGGGGCATCAGCGCCTTGCCGCTGGCCAGCCGGCTGGCCGCCACCGCCTGCTGCAACGGATTGACCAGCATATAGCCCTGGCCGATCGTGGCGTTGACCGTGTCGTAGATCGCCCAGTCCTTGCGATACTTGCGCATTTTCCAGGCGGGATCGGGCACGGTGCCGAACGACTGGCTGGCAACGGGCAGCGGATAGCTGTGGCCATAGCCGATGCGCCGCATCATCGCGGCGATCACATCCATGCCCATGCGCTGGGCGAAAGTGTAGAAATAGACGTCGCAGCTCTGGTAGATGCCTTTCAGCATGTCGACCCGGCCGTGGCCATGGTGGTTCCAGCAATGGAACACGCGGTTGCCCACGCGAAGGCCGCCATTGCAGACCGTCGATTCATGGGGGTCCAGCCCCGCCTCCAGGAACGCCAGCGCGACGGTGGGCTTGACCGTCGATCCCGGTGGAAACAGCCCGTGCAGCACCTTGTTGCGCAGCGGCACATGATCATCGTCGGACAGCATCTTCCATTCGAGCCGGCCGATGCCGTTGGAAAAGCTGTTGGGATCGAAACTGGGCATCGAGCACATCGTCAGCAAATCGCCGGTGTGGCAGTCGATCACCACCACCGCCGCCGATTCCAGCCCGATCCGGCGCGCGGCATAATCCTGCAGCCCGCCATGGATGGTCAGCCTGATCGGATCGCCGGGAATATCGTCGCGCGTTTCCAGATCGCGCACGATCCGGCCCGACGCGGTCACTTCGACCCGGCGCGCACCGGGCACACCGCGCAATTGCGCGTCATAGCGTTTTTCCAGCCCGTCCTTGCCGATTTTGAAGCCGGGGGTGATCAGCAGCGGGTTTTTCTCGCGCTCGTAGTCCCTGGCGGAAGCCGGGCCGACATAGCCGACCAGATGGCCGACCGAGGGACCGGTCGGATAGGCCCGCGCAAAGCCGCGCTCGGGCTGCACGCCGGGCAGGTCGGGGGTGCGCACGCTGACCGCAGCGAATTTGTCCCAGTCGAGGTGCGAGGCGAGTTCGACCGGCTGGAAACCATGCGCTTCGTCCAGCTTGTCCTTGATGTCCTGGATCTGGATCGCGGTCAGCGCCAGCAGCGGACCCAGCTCGTCCAGAGTCTTGTTCACGTCGATCACCCGCTCGGGGATCAGGTCGACGCGAAAATCGGCGCGGTTCGATGCGATCGGTTGGCCCAGGCGATCGAGAATCCAGCCCCGGCGCGGCGGGATCAGCGTCAGGCTGACGCGATTGCTTTCCGCCATCATCCGGTAATGCTGGTTCTGGGCCAGCGCGATATAGCCCATGCGGGTGGCGAGCAGCAGCCCCACGCCCCCCTGCAACGCGCCCAGTACCACGCTGCGCCGGTCGAAACTGTTGTGCAGCGTACCGGTGGTGATGTGTCTGGGCATCAAACGAGCTTGCGAATGGGGGTCAGCCGCGCGCGGTCGAGCCACGCCACCAGCCGGCCGACCGCCGGATAGGCCAGCACCGAAACCAGCATCTGCGGCGGGATCACAATCAGCCAGCCCGGCTGATGGACGCCATTGGCAATCAGCCCGCCGGTGAGCAGATAGGCGGCGATGATGACCGCCGCCACCGCCCATTCGACCAGGAAATTGCGCCATGGCCAGCGCAGTTCGATCGCTTCCAGCCCCAGCATGGCGGCCGACCACAGCAGCACGCCGCTGCCGGCGGGTTGCCCGCTGACCAGGTCGTCGAACAGGCCCAGCGGCAGGCCCGCCCATATCGGCAGCATTCCGGGGTGGAGCTGGCGCCAGCCGAGCAGCATCAGAAAGCCCAGCGGCGGCATCGCCGGGATCGATGCGATCAGCGGCCAGCCCGGCGCTACGGAGGCCAGCGCGATCGACAGCCACGGCGCCAGATAGGCCACCGCCGGCGAGGGCGCGCGATTGAGCCGGCTGCGCCGCGCCGCGCCAGCGCGGTTCTGCGTCGGACCCGGAATGCGGCCCAAAAATCGCGGCCCGGTCATCTGCGGGGTTTACTGCGCGCTTCCGCCGCGACGGGCGGCGGCAGGCTGCTGTCGGCTACCGGGTTCCAGACCGGCTGCACGGTCACGAATTCGCTGGTTGCGGGACTGGCCAGCACGCGCGCCACCGCGCCGTCGCGCGTCAGCGACGCCACCACCGCGATCGGCGTGTTAGGCCAGTACAGCCCGCCTGACCCCGAGGTGACGAAGGCATCGCCGGGTTTGAGCGGATTGATCCCCAGGCTGAGCAGGCGCAGTTGCAGCAGGCCATCGGCGCGCCCGGTGGCGAAAGCGGGCAGGCCATCGTGGGCGCGGCGCACCGGCACCACGCTTTCGCTATCGGTGATCAGCAGCACACGAGCGGTTTTGCGCCCGGTTTCCAGCACCCGCCCGATCAGACCCAGCGCGGCGACCACCGGCATGTCACCGCGCACGCCATCGGCGGAACCGGCAGAAATGGTGGCGTAGCGGCGCATGCTGGTATCGGTGGAGGCGATCAGCCAGGCATTGGCGACCGCCTGCGATCCGTTTTGCGCCACATGCAGCTGTGCTTTCAGCCGGCGATTTTCATCGGCCACCGCCGCTGCCTGCACCAACTGCACCCGCGCCAGCGCCACTTCGCGTTGCAGCCGGGCGTTTTGGGCGCCGGCGACGAAATAGCCGGACAGGACCGCAACCAGATCGTTGCCGCCGGTGCGCGCCGAGGCGGTAATTTTGCCGGCGGGCGCAGCGGCGTCCGCGGCCAACCCGCGCAGTTTCGCCACGATCGCGGCGTCGCCGGCATGGAACGCCAGCAGGCCGATGCCGACCAGCACCCCGATCGTGCCGATCACATAACCGATGAAAGTATTGTATTGCGCCCTGCGCGATGAGCCGGTGCGCCGGTTGACTGGCGGCGGCATGCCTGTCCGCTCCTAAAGTGTTACGTCCGATATCAAGGCTGATATTACAATGGCTGACCCAACCTACCCCCGTCTATGCTGAGCTTGTCGAAGCACTGTCCTTCTTTCTTTCTAGCTTGAAAGGAAGGCAGTCCTTCGACAAGCTCAGGATGGACGGGGGCAAATGTTGCGCGATCAACGCTCGTTCGTATTGGACATCAAGCCGTCATCAGCACGCCGCGATACATCGGATCCTCCATCGCCCGGCCGGTACCCAGCGCCACGCAGGACAGCGGATCGTCGGCCACGCTGACCGGCAGGCCGGTTTCCTCGCGCAGGAATTCGTCCAGCCCCTTGATCAGCGCGCCGCCGCCGGTCAGCACGATGCCCTGGTCGACGATGTCCGCCGCCAGTTCGGGCGCGGTGTTTTCCAGCGCGATGCGCACGCCTTCGATGATCGCGTTGATCGGCTCCGACAGCGCCTCGGCAATATTGGCCTGGGTGATGGTGATTTCCTTGGGCACGCCATTGACCAGGTCGCGGCCCTTGATGTGCACGGTCTCGCCAATGCCGTCGGCGGGCATCATCGCGGTACCGTATTGCTTCTTTATACGCTCGGCGGTGGATTCACCGATCAGCAGATTGTGGTGACGGCGCACATGGCTGACGATGGCTTCGTCCATCTTGTCTCCGCCGACCCGGACCGAAGTGGTATAGGCCAGCCCGCGCAGGGACAGCACCGCGACCTCGGTGGTGCCGCCGCCGATATCGACGACCATCGAGCCGACCGGCTCGGTCACCGGCATGCCCGCGCCGATCGCCGCCGCCATCGGCTCCAGGATCAGATAGACCGCGCTGGCGCCGGCATTGCTGGCAGCATCGCGGATCGCGCGGCGTTCGACCGAGGTCGAGCCGGAGGGCACGCAGATGACGATTTCGGGATAGCGGAACAGGCTTTTCTTGCCGTGGACCTTGCGGATGAAATGCTTGATCATTTCCTCGGCGATTTCGATGTCGGCAATCACGCCGTCGCGCAGCGGGCGGATCGCCTCGATGCTGTCGGGGGTCTTGCCCATCATCATCTTGGCGTCGTCACCCACCGCCTTGACCGATTTGTTGCCATTGATCGTCTCTATCGCCACCACCGACGGCTCGTTCAGCACGATCCCGCGATCCTGTACATAGACCAGCGTATTGGCCGTGCCGAGGTCGATCGCCATGTTCTGCGAGCCGAATTTCAAGAATCGCGACATGAAAGAGGCCATCTAAAAATCCGTATTTTTTCCGAATCTTAACGCCCCTGCTGGCAGGGTGCCGTCCGGTCGTTGGGCTGAAGAAGCGGCTCCTTACCGCATGGCGTGGGCAAACGCTAAAATTTTGTTGTGCTATCTTGCATCGCACTGATTTGACGTGCGCGAATCGGGATGGGGCGCATGAGATAGCCCGGTTATGCGCGATTTTTGGCGGCAGGCGGTTTTGTCCACTGCCTTGATCGTTTATAGCAGCGATGAATCAAAGGCTCAATTGCTCCTCTCCCCGGCGGGGAGCGGGGGAGTTGGTGCGAAGCACCGCGTCCGGGCAAGCGTCGAAACCCCCACCCAACCTCCCCCCAAACGGGGGAGGAGGAGAATGCGTCAATCCAACCGGAAAGACTCCAGGTACACCGCATGGCCCTCATCCGCCGACTGCCCGAAACGCTGATCAACCGCATCGCCGCGGGCGAAGTGGTCGAGCGTCCGGCGTCGGCGCTGAAGGAACTGGTCGAGAATGCCATCGACGCCGGCGCGACCCGGATCGCGGTGCGGCTGACCGCGGGCGGGCTCGACGGGATCGAGGTTACCGACGATGGCTGCGGCATGGCGCCCGACCAGATCGCGCTGGCGCTGGAACGCCATGCCACGTCCAAACTGCCGGGCGATGATCTGGCGATGGTCGACACGCTGGGGTTTCGCGGCGAGGCGCTGCCCTCGATCGCCAGCGTGTCGCGGCTGACGCTGGAGAGCCGGCCACGGGCTGGTGGGAGCGGGGCTGAAGCTGACGGATGGCGCCGCGTCGTCGATCATGGCGACCTGACCAGTGAAGGCCCCGCCGCGGTGCCGCCCGGCACGCGCATCCGGGTGGAGCAATTGTTTGCGCTGGTGCCCGCGCGGCGCAAATTCCTGCGCAGCGCGCGCGCCGAATATGCCGCCTGCCTCGATGTGGTGCGGCGGCTGGCGATGGCGCGAGCGGAGATCGGTTTTACGCTGGAGCATGACGGACGGCGCGTGCTGGCGGTGCAGGGCGGCGACGATACGGCGGGGCGGGTGGCGCGGATCGTCGCGCGCGAACTGGTCGAGGATGGGGTGATCGTCGATCTCATGCGCGGTCCCGCAAAGCTGTACGGGGTCGCCGGCCTGCCCACTTTCAATCGCGGCGTCGCCGATCACCAGTACATGTTCGTCAATGGCCGCCCGGTGAAGGACCGCCTGCTGGTCGGCGCGGTGCGCGGCGCCTACGCCGAGATGCTGGCGCGCGACCGCCATGCCGTGCTGGCGCTGTTCCTGGAGATTTCGCCTGAGGAGGTCGACGTCAACGTGCACCCGGCCAAGACCGAAGTGCGCTTTCGCGATCCCGCCTTCGTGCGCGGGTTCATCGTCAGCGGGCTGCGGCATGCGCTGGACAGTGCCGGGCAGAAGGCGGCGCAAAGCCCGGCGGCAGCGGCGATGGGCAATTGGCAGAGCGAACCGGTGACGGAACAGCCGGGGCAGCGGCTGGAAAACCTGTTCGCCCGCACGTCATTCGCAAGTTCCGGGCGCGTCAGCGAGGCGGGGTTGGCGTGGCGCGGCTATGAAGCGGAGCCGCTCGCGCCGTCAGGCCGTGCCGAAGTCGCCGACGACAGCGCACCCGCTGCCGAACACCCGCTGGGCGTCGCGCGCGGGCAGGTGGCGGGCACCTATATCATTGCCGAGGCCGCCGATGGCCTGGTGATCGTCGACCAGCACGCCGCGCATGAACGCATCGTGCTGGAACGCCTGCGCGCTGCGGGGGAGGGGGCGCAGCCCGGCTCGCAAGCCCTGTTGCTGCCCGAAGTGGTCGAACTGGAAGAACCGGCCTGCGATCGGCTGGAGGAGCAGTTGGAAGTGCTGGCCCGCCATGGTCTGTCACTGGAACGCTTTGGTCCCGCCGCGATGCTGGTGCGCGCGGTGCCCTCTGCCCTCGCCAAGGGCAACACCCAGGCCCTGATCCGCGACATCGCCGATGATCTGGCGCACAGCGGCGACGCCCTGCTGCTGGGCGAGCGGTTGGATCATGTGCTGGCGACGATGGCCTGCCACGGCTCGGTGCGGGCAGGGCGGGCCCTGGCGGTGGCGGAAATGAATGCTTTGTTGCGGGAGATGGAGCGCACGCCGCGTTCAGGGCAATGCAACCATGGAAGGCCGACTTGGGTGAAGCTGGCGCATGGGGATATCGAGAAGCTGTTCGGGCGGCGGTGAAGAGCTACGTTAAGCAGCCATTGAGCTCAAGATGGGGTTGATTCTATGCCGAAAATAAGTGGCCGTGACGTTCTATCCGAAACGACGGAAAAAGCACAAACACGCCTGCTTATCGTTTCGACAGTGACGATATTGGCAAAAGCATATCGCCTACCGATGAGCGACTTAAAATTGCTTGGTATAGAGTTCCCAAGTGCGATTTTCGACGTAAGCATGCTTCTGCTGATATTCTGGTACGCCTACTCTTATCTCGTAAAATGGACGGGCGACTTAATGAGCTTTCGCCTCTGGTACTCAGAAAGCTCAGTGTGGTCAAACTTTGGTACTAAAATGAAACTCGATAAGACCTTCATTTCGGGAGGTATTGCAGCGCTGCAAGCGTATCACGAATTACAGGAAGCTGGAATGAGTGAGGAGGTATTTGCAGCTTTACCTCCGGACAAAAAGAACCTTTACGAGGAATTCAAATTGAATGCGAAATTGTATGGCGAGCGCCTAGGCGTCGCGGGCCAAAAGTTTCGAGCGATTTCCGCATTTGGTCATTTTTATGTGTGGTTTCAGGGATTTGTATTGCCAATCGGCGCCGCTCTAGTTGCCTTTTACCTGCTTATGAAATACGGCGCGTTCATAGCACCGCCGCAATTTTAATTCCTTGGCTGCCAGCAGCATCAAATATTAAACTTGAAATGCAGCACATCCCCATCCTGGATGACATATTCCTTGCCCTCCTGCCGCAATTTGCCCGCATCGCGCGCGCCGCTTTCGCCCTTCAGCGCCACGTAATCATCATAGGCAATCGTCTCGGCACGAATAAACCCGCGCTGCATATCGGAATGAATCTCCCCCGCCGCGTCAGGCGCCTTGGCGCCCTTATGCACGGTCCAGGCGCGGGCTTCCTTGGGGCCGACGGTGAAGAAGGTCAGCAGGTGGAGCAGTTCGTAGCCTGAGCGGATGATGCGCGTCAGGCCGGTTTCGTGCAGGCCCATTTCTTCCAGGAACACCATGCGTTCGTCGGGGTCCATGCCGACCAGTTCGGATTCGATGGCCGCGGACACGATCACCGCCTGTGCGCCCTCGGCCCTGGCTTTTGCAAACACGCGCGCCGAAAAGGCATTGCCGGTGGCTGCGGCTTCTTCCTCGACATTACACACATAAAGCACCGGCTTGGCGGTCAGCAATTGTGCCTGTTTGAAGACTCGCGCTTCTTCCTCGTCCTTGGGTTTGGTCAGCCGCGCCGGCTTGCCTTCGCGCAGTAATTCCAGGGCCTGGCCCAGCACGGCGGCGGTGATTTTCGCCTCCTTGTCGCCCTGCGTGGCTTTTTTCTGCGCCGCCGGAACGCGCTTTTCCAGGCTTTCCAGGTCGGACAGCATCAATTCGGTATCGACGGTGTCGGCATCCGAGATCGGGTCGATCTTGTCATCGACATGCTGGATATCGACGTTTTCAAAGCACCGCAGCACATGGACGATCGCGTCCACCTCGCGGATATTGCCCAGGAACTGGTTGCCCAGCCCTTCGCCCTTCGACGCACCGCGCACCAGCCCGGCGATGTCGACAAAGCCCAGTTGGGTCGGGATGATCTTCGCGCTGCCGGCGATCGCGGCCAATCGGTCGAGGCGCTGATCGGGCACGCCGACCTGGCCGACGTTGGGCTCGATCGTGCAGAACGGATAATTCGCCGCCTGCGCCGCCTGCGTCTCGGTCAGCGCATTGAACAAGGTAGATTTGCCGACATTGGGCAGGCCAACGATGCCGCAACGAAATCCCATGGTATGTCCTGTCTGGTTCCTGAAGCCCCCTCCCCTTCAGGGGAGGGGGTCGGGGGTGGTGTCTCTCTTTCTTCAGGCGCGAGGCTGCGCTCGGACGAGAGGAAGACACCACCCCCGGCCCCTCCTCTGAAGAGGAGGGGGAAAGAGGTCAATCCTGCTGGCGGCGCGCTACCTCGTTCATGAACCGCGCGTCGTCACCCTTGGCCAGCCAGTCGGCTTCGGCCGACACGGCGCCCAGCATGTCGGACAGATCGTCGATCTCCGCCTTGGCGAATGCGCCCAGCACATAGCCGGTCACGCGATCCTTGTGCCCCGGATGGCCGATGCCCAGCCGCACCCGGCGAAAATCGGCACCCACATGCTGGTCGATCGAGCGCAAGCCGTTATGCCCCGCCGTGCCGCCGCCATTCTTGACCTTCACCTTGAACGGCAGCAAATCGAGTTCATCGTGGAACACGGTCAGCGCTGTCATCTCCAGCTTGAAAAAGCGCATCGCGGCACCGACCGAGCGGCCGCTTTCGTTCATGAAGGTGGCGGGTTTCAACAGCAGCACCTTGTCGCCGCCGATGCGGCCTTCGCGCAGGCTGCCGGAAAATTTGGTCTGCGGCGGGCCGAAGCGGCTGGTTTCGGCGATGGTGTCCATCGCCATGAAGCCGACATTGTGCCGGTGCATCGCATATTCCGCACCCGGATTGCCCAGCCCGACCCAGAGTTGCACTGTCCTGCTCCCCTCCCGCTTGCGGGAGCCCCTCCCGCAAGCGGGAGGGGAACTCTCTTCATCAGGCTTCGACGGTCTCGGCTGCGTCGTCCTGGCTTTGCAGTGCGGATGGCGCCACGATGGTCGCGATGGTGGCTTCGTGTTCGTGGATGCCGCTGGTCACGCCGTCCGGCAGCTTGACGTCGGCGATGTGGATGGCGTCGCCGATTTCCAGCCCGGTCAGGTCGATCTGGATGTCATCGGGGATGCTCTCGGACTCGCAGATCAGCTCCAGCTCATGGCGCACGATGTTCAGCACGCCGCCGCGCTTCAGGCCGGGCGAGGCAGCTTCATTGATGAACACCACCGGCACGTCGACGTGGATCTTGGCATGCGCCGCCAGACGCAGGAAATCCACGTGCAGCGGGCGTGAGGAAACGGGGTGGAAGGCAACGTCTTTCGGCAGCGTCCGCAGCTTCTGGCCGCCGACTTCGATCTCCACCACCGAATTGAAGAAGTGGCCGGTGCCCAACTGGCGCGCCAGTTCCTTCTCTTCGACGTGAACGCTCAGCGGCGTGGCCTTGTTGCCATAAATAACGGCGGGGACGCGGCCTTCACGACGCAGCACACGGGAGGCTCCCTTGCCTGCCCGATCGCGCGTCTCGGCCGGCAGGGTAAGCGTATCGCTCATGGTCGTGCCTTTCGAAATGCTTGGTTGAATGGTCCTTCCGCGCCACGCCTCCAGGGATGACCATGACGGGGAAGCGCGGGCCCTTATCGGCGATGGGCCGAAAAGGCAAGCTATTCGATCCGGGTGACGGTGAAGCCGCGTGCGGCCAGCAATGTGGGCAGGCCGTCATCGCCCGCCATGTGTGCCGCGCCCACCGCGACGAAGGGGTGCCTGTTTTGCGCCAACACGGAGGCGATGGCCACGCTCCAAGCCTGATTCCTCGCCACATAGAGCACTTGCCGCAGCTTTGCATCCGCGAGCATGCCGCGCTGGGTTTCGCGGGCGATGGCGGCCATGTCGCCCGTTCGCCAGCTCTCGCTCAGCCGGCGCGCGTCGCTCGCGGCGCTGTCGGCACTTGCCACAACATCGGCAAGGAGTGCTCGCTGCTCGGCTTCGGGGAGTGTGTCGAACAGGGCGAGTTGCCGGGCGGTTCCTTCGAGTTCGGCCACTGGCTCGTCACCCCGGTCGCGCAGCAACGCGCGATCGATACCCCATTTCGCCTCATTCGGCTGGTTGCTTCCCGACTCGGCGACCTGCGCCAGCATTAGCGCCGCCGCCCACGTCTTGACGTCGGCAAACGCGTCTGGGCGAAGTCCACCGCGATGCAAAAGCGCGTCGAGCCTCAGTCGCAAGTCTGGCCTCAGCTTCGCGGCGAGCGGCGGTTGCGGCGCGCCATGCGCGAGCCGGTCGAAGATTTGCGCCGATGCCTGATCGTCGATCAGCGTGGCAATTTCGACGATCAGTGCGTCGGAGGCCGCCAGCGCGGTGCTGATTGTCGGTGTCCGCCAGGCGACCGGGCCCGGCAACATGTGGATGGTGCCGAACAGCCAGCCACGCTGGCCATGTGGGCCATCGACGCGCCACAGCGCCGGATGCGCCGGCAAGGGCGTGGGACCACAACCCGCCAGTGCCAGTGCGAAAAGCGCCAGTGCCGGCGCGCAAAATGCCGCCCGCAACCAACCAAACCCGCCTGTCCTGAGCCTGTCGAAGGGCTGCACTTCGTTCTTGCGGCTGGGCCGGATACACGAAGCAAAGGACAGCCCTTCGACAGGCTCAGGACAGACGGGGATACGTGCAGATCCAGCGCGCGATGGGCTAGTCACCGCTACTGCACCCGCTGGCTGGCGATGCCGAGCGCGCGCAATTGGTCCAACACGCTGCCCGGTCCCGCCAGATGCCCCGCCCCGACGGCAATGAACACTGTCTCGTGCGGCTTTGCGGGATTAGCCAGCCGAGCCTGAATCCATTTCGCCCAGGTCTTGTTGCGATCGAACAGCAGCAGCTTTATCATCTGCGGATCGTCCTCGTCCGAATTCATCAGCTTCGCCAGTTCCCCGGCATGGCCCATTTTCCAGGCGTGGATGATCCCGGTCAGTTCGGTTTTTACTTCGGGCAGCTGCTTTACCACTTCCAGCAGATAGGCCTTCTGCACCGGCGGTGGCAGCGAGGCGAACAGGCCGAGCTGGAATTCCGCCGTTTCCAGCGCCTCGTGCGGGAGCGCCCGCGCCAGCGCCCGCTGACCGAGCTGGTTATCGACACCATTGGCCGGGTCATAGCCCATTTGCAGCA
This sequence comes from uncultured Novosphingobium sp., assembly GCA_964245935.1. Taxonomy (GTDB): domain Bacteria; phylum Pseudomonadota; class Alphaproteobacteria; order Sphingomonadales; family Sphingomonadaceae; genus Novosphingobium. The sequence continues at coordinate 2,546 of CAXTOS010000059.1, read as the reverse complement.
TCGGCGCCGTGGCGAGCGCCACCGCCGCATACCACGGCTTGAACCCGTCAAACCCGGCGGCGGGCAAATGGTTGGCGGCCAGCGCAGCTTCGAACCGCTGTCGTTCGTCGGGGGTCAGCAGGTCGCGCAGCGATTGTCCGGCGGGCAGCATCGCCGTGCTGGCCAGGATCGGGCGCATCCTATCCGGGGTAGGGTCCAGGATTTCGGTCACCAGCGTGCCGGATTGCGCGAACGCCTGCGCCACCGCGCCATCGAACCAGCGGACATCGGCGGGCAGCAGGTGGATCGTGCCGAACAGATAAATGGTCGCATTCGGTCCGGTCACTTGCCACAGCGCCGGACGCGCCACCTGCACGGCGAGGTGAAGCGCGGGCCGGGCGAGGGCGCTGGGCGCGAATCCCGCCAGCAGCAGGGCGAGTAGCGCGGCAAAAGTACGTAAAGCCTTGATCATGGCGTCGCTATACCGGGCGGCATCCGCCTTGACCACCACCGGCCCATCCGCCACAGGCGAGGCCATGCCCGAGACCCCCCAAAGTTTGAGTTTTCAGGACATGATCCTGACGCTCCACGCCTTCTGGAGCGAGCATGGCTGCCTGATCCTGCAACCCTACGACATGCATATGGGTGCGGGCACGTTTCATCCCGCCACCACCCTGCGGGCGCTAGGGCCGGAGCCGTGGCAGGCCGCCTATGTCCAGCCCTCGCGGCGGCCCACCGATGGGCGGTATGGGGAAAATCCGAACCGGCTACAGCATTATTACCAGTATCAGGTGATCCTGAAGCCCAATCCCGTCAATCTGCAGGAACTCTACCTGCAAAGCCTGGCGGCGATCGGCATCGATCCGCTGGCGCATGACATCCGCTTTGTCGAGGACGATTGGGAAAGCCCGACGCTGGGCGCCTGGGGGCTGGGCTGGGAAGTGTGGTGCGACGGCATGGAGGTGACCCAGTTCACCTATTTCCAGCAGATGGGCGGCTTCGATTGCAAGCCGGTCGCGGGCGAGCTGACTTATGGGCTGGAGCGGCTGGCGATGTATATTCAGGGCGTCGACCATTATCGCGACCTGCGCTTCAACAATGCTGGCGTGACCTATGGCGATGTATTTCTGGAAAACGAACGCCAGATGTCCAGGTATAATTTCGAGGTGGCCGACACCGCGACGCTGTTCGACGGCTTTGCCAGGGCCGAGGCCGAATGCCGGCGCTGCATCGCTGGCGAAATCCCGATCGCCGCTTATGAGCAGGCGATCGGGGCGAGCCATCTGTTCAACCTGTTGCAGGCGCGCGGCGTGATCTCGGTGCAGGAACGCGCCAGCTACATGGGCCGGGTACGCGATCTCGCGAAAGCCAGCTGCGAGGCGTGGATCGTCAAGAACACGCCGGCGTGGCAGGCAAAATTTCCGGAGTGGTCGGCATGAGCGACTTTCTGCTGGAATTGCGCAGCGAGGAAATTCCGGCGCGAATGCAGGCGGGGGCGCGGGCCAGTCTGGCGAAACTGTTCCTGGCCGAAACCACTGCGCGCGGGCTGGATTTGACGGGCGCGGATCACCATCCGGTCATCGTCTGGTCTACGCCGCGGCGGCTGGCACTGGTCGCGCACGGCCTGCCGCTGGCGACCGCCACCGTGGCGGAAGAGATCAAGGGGCCAAAGATCAACGCTCCGGCGCAGGCGCTGGACGGGTTCCTGCGCAAGACCGGGCTGACGCGGGAGGAACTGACCGAGCGTGACGGCGTGTGGTTTGCGCGTCGCGAAAAGCCGGGCCGCGCCACTTTGGAAGTGCTGGCCGAAGCCATACCCGCGATCATTCGCAGCTTTCCCTGGCCGAAATCGCAGCGCTGGGGCGCGGCTTCGCTCAGTACCGAAAGCCTGCGCTGGGTGCGGCCGTTGTCAGGTATCGTCGCGTTGCTGGGCGCCGATGTGGTGCCGTTCGAGATCGACGGCATCGCCGCCGGCCGGCTGACCCGCGGGCACCGCTTTCATTCGCATGGCGACATCACCATTGTGGACCCGGAAGGCTATGCACAGCAATTGCGCGCGCATCACGTCATCGTTCACCACGCCGAACGTGAGACGATCATTCGTGAGCGCGCCGGCGAAGTCGCCGCGGAGGCGGGGCTGGTGCTCGTCGAGGACGAAGGGCTGGTGATCGAAAACGCCGGACTGACCGAATGGCCGGTGCCACTGCTGGGGCGGTTTGACGCGGCGTTCCTGGAAGTGCCCCCCGAAGTCATCCAGTTGACTGCACGGACCAACCAGAAATATTTCATTTGCCGCGATGCGGGCGGCAAGCTCGCCAATGCCTTTGTCTGTACTGCCAACATCGTTGCAGTGGATGGCGGCGCGGCGATCGTTGCGGGTAATTGCAAGGTCTTGGCCGCGCGGCTGTCGGATGCGCGGTTTTTCTGGAAGCAGGACCGGAAGAAGACGCTGGCGCAGCATGCCGAGGCGCTGGCGCGGATTACGTTCCATGAAAAGCTGGGGACGGTTGCGGACAAGGTAGCGCGCGTGGCGAAGCTGGCGCGGTGGCTGGTGGAGGAGGGCATCG
>CAXTOS010000058.1:0-16383 GCA_964245935.1 uncultured Novosphingobium sp. | reverse complement strand
GACTTGGGTGGCCGGGCGGGGGAGCGGGCTGGCACCGACTTAACCGGAAAGACTCCAGGGTGTGATTCCATGCCTTTGCACCTTAAAATCCTCCCCCCTGGGAAGGTGGCTCGCGAAGCGAGACCGAGGGGCACCCGGGGGAACATTCGCGGAGATTGTTCGCGAAACCACCCCCTCTCCCGGCCTTCGCCGGGACAGGCTCAGACCTGCGGGCTGCCACCTCCCCCAAGGGGGAGGAGCGAGATGAACCAGTTTCACTGCACGATGCTGTAATAGTCAGATGATGGATGCCGGCGGCCAGGGCTCCTCGATCACCTGGTTCTCGATGTAGCCCAGGCGCTCGATCGCAACGCGCACCACCTGCCCCGGCTTCAGCCACACCGGCGGCGTGCGGCCCATGCCGACCCCGCTGGGCGTGCCGGTCGCCAGGATGTCTCCGGGCTCAAGCGTCATGACGGTGGTCAAACAGGCAATCATCGCGCCGATCGAATGGATCAGTTCGGCGGTCGATCCACGTTGCACGACGACATCGTCGACCGTCGTGACGATTTCAAGCGCGCCGGCGTCGGGTATTTCGTCGGCGGTCGTCAACCACGGCCCGGTTGGCCCATGGGTGTCGAACGACTTGCCAAGCGTCGCGGTCGGCGTGCGCTTCTGCCAGTCTCGTACCGAAACGTCGTTGACGATCATATAACCCGCGATGACCCGGTGCGCGTCCGCCGCGGCGACATGGCGACAGCGCCGGCCGATGACGACACCCAGCTCGCCCTCGAAATCGAGCTGATGCGAAACGCGTGGCCGGTGAATCGGATCGCGCGGCCCGGTGACGCAGCTGGTCTGTTTGTTGAACCAGATCTGATGCGCCAGGTCAGGCGCGGGATTGCCCTTCGCCAGGAACTCTGCGAGGTGGCTGCTATAGTTAAGCCCGATGGCCAGAAACTTGCGCGGATGACGGATCGGCGCCAGCAATTCGACCTGCGCCAACGGCAGCCCATGCCCGGCGTGCAGCAGACGCTCGCGCAGCGCGGTCATTACCTCGGGGCCGCCGTCGAGCAGCGCTTCGAGGGTCATCGGCAAACCAGGAGCGATCTCCGCGACGGGGATCACCGCGCTGTCCACGACCGCCCCGATTGCGACCTCTCCGCGATGACGAAAGGTGGCGAGTTTCATCAGGCGCGGTAGCCGGCGTCGCGCCGATCGAGGAAGCGGATCCAGGCCGGCCAGTCGGCAGCGCCGCGTCCGCTGTCGTGGCGCACGAACTGCTCGGCGACCCGGGTACAGATCTCCGGCGCAATTTCACGGGCGCTGCTGCCCGCAGCTGCGACATGCATCTGCATCTCGCAGGCGATCATCAGGTCGCGCGTCCGCTCGAACGCCTCGCGCGGGGTGCGGCCCACGATCACCAGGCCGTGATTTTCCAGCACCAGAGCGATGTTCGATGACCCGAGCGCGGCTGCGATGCGCGGCCCTTCCGCGTCGCCCTCGGTGATCCCCTCGTATGGGTGCGCGCCGATCCGGCCGAAAAAGCGCACCGCATTTTGCGACAGCATCTTCAGCCCGCCGACGCTCGCAGCCAGGACCAGCCCGGCGATCGAATGGATATGCACGACGCAGTGCACGTCGGTCCGGGCACGCAACACGGCCCCATGCAGCACGAAACCGGGCCGGTTGATGTGCGACCGCTCGTCGAGATCGCGCGACATGTCGGCGGCAACCAGGTTCGACGCGGTAACCTCCTCGTACAGCAAGGCGTGCTGCTTGATCAGGAAATGATCCGGCGCGCCCGGCATGCGCAACGTCACATGATTGTAGATGCCGTCTGTGGACGGGAAATGATGGTCGATCAGCCGGTACAGCGCGGCAAGCTGGAAGCGCGCCTCCGCCTCGTTAGTAATCTCCGGCTGCGGCACGGGCAGCATGCCCGGCCCGATCACAGCCGTTCCTGGAGATAAGGCAGCATGATCGCGCGCAGCTGGTCGAAACCGTATCCGTTGGGGACGAGATCGCCATAATGGCCCATCATCGGGATGAGTTCCAGCCGCACGTCGCGATTGCCGCCCGCCTCGATCGCGTCCTTCATCCAGATCGACTGTTCGGGCACCGCATGCATGTCGTGCAGGCCATGAACCATCAGCAGCGGCTGCCTGATCTTGCCGGCATGGGTAATCGCCTGGACGCGCTCGTAATAGGCCCGGTCGGCAACCGGATCGCCCAGCCAGTCCTTCAGCATCTGGTATCGGCGAGGCGCATAAATTCTCGTTCCCTCGGCCTGTTGCAGAAAGTCGGTCGCGGGTCCGAAGGTCACGGCGAGTTTCAGGCGTGTATCGAACGCCGCACCGCGCAGCGCCGCATTGCCGCCACGCGACATGCCCATCACGCCGATCCGCCGGGGATCGACGAAAGGCTGCGCTGAAAGCCAGTCGACCGCGCGCGAGATATCTTCCGGATCATGCTCCGGCGCGGATCCGCGCCACTGAATGGTCAGGGCGGCCACGCCGATCTCCGGCAGATACGCGCCGAGCCATTCGAGAATTTCGTAATCGCCCGCACCGATACCGCCGGGACACAGTATCATTGCTGGGACGAGATTGGTCGCGCGCGGGGGGCCGTACAGCATCGCCCCCGTCGTGACCCCGCGGGCGGCAATCTCGACGTCCACGCCGGTCAGTTCGATGCCGTTCAGTCCTGTCCGGGTCACGCCGCGATCTCCTGGCCGTGCAACGGACCGCCGCCCGCGCGCGCGGGCCGGTTCCGCGCGAGCAGCACGGCGCTCATCGCGATGATCAATCCGTCGGTTTTCAAGCGAGTCCCTCTTCGCGACCGTGTCATAACCGCCCTGGGTCCGCCTGCATGTCCCAACGATATGTGAAACACGGTGGCGTCCTGCGGCGATCGCCGTCATCGCGGCGGGCGACAGAGCCGGACGGGCACAATTTGGCCAAACGAATCGGCTGGAGCATGATGCGATAAGGTAGAATCGCCTCATGCTCCAGAGTCTTTGTTTTTCGCGTGATTTAAGAACAAAAACCGGTACCCACTTTTTGTCATCACGCTCTAGCGCTGGCTGTGACCGCGACTTTGGCGCAGACTTTTTTCGGTCGGCGTCACAAGCGTGGGGGACTGATTTACGGGCGCGTGCCCGACACAAGGTGGAACGAGTGCCATCGCCTTCGCGCGCCATGGCCGACAAGACTGAGGATGAGCGACCGTGGAACAGTATCACAAAAGCACCGGCTCAGGGGTTTACGTCTATGACCTGGCGTCGTCGCCATGGGTGGAAACGGGCAAGACGGGCGTCAGGCTCAAGCCGGTTCGCTCTGCGGACAATGGCGACTTTCTGGGTCTCGTGCAGTTCGACATGATGGTGTCGTCGGGCGTGCACCAGCATCATGGACCCGCGACGAGCCTGATGTTCTCGGGTGCCGTATCCGATTACCAGCAAAGCTTCGGGCCGGGCACGGTCTCGGTCAATCTGGACGGCGCGACCCACGACGCAATATCCTGGGAAGGCGCGTTCTTCGTGTCGCGCCTCGAGGGGCCGGTGACTTATCTGCCGGTCGATAACCAGGCCGCTATTCATGTGGGTGGTACGAAAGGCCTGTTCTCCAATCCCGCTCCGGAGGTTCTTCCCGCGATCGACTTTCAGCTGATGGCGGCGCGGCAGCTGGCGACCTCGATCCCGCGCATGTCGCGCCGCATGCTGTTCGACTATGCCGTCGCCAAGGAAGATCACCGCTATGTCGAACTGACATTGCTGCCCGAGATGACGATACCCACGCACACCGTCACCGAATTGACCGAATGGATCATCCTGGCAGGCGGCGCCACCATCAACAACACTCTGGCCAAACAGGGTTGCGCCGTCGTGATGGAACCAGGCACCGAAGTCACCATCGAGTCGCGCTTCGGGTGCCGCCTGCTTGCCTGGGCGGATGGACCCATCGCCTGGTCGGGCGGCGAGACAACGCCGGATATCTACGGGTTCTGACAATACTGACGAGACAAATAACTTCAGGGCAGGAGAGGATTTCATAATGATCGCCAACAAGCTGATGCTCCGTACAACGATGGCAGTACTCGTCTCGATCGGTTTGGGAACGGCCGTTCCGTCGATCGGCAAGGTGCAGGCCGCGCAAACGGCATCACACCACCGCGTTTCGCAGGAACAGCAAAACCTGGCGCTGGTCCTGAAGTTTTCGGACATCGCGTTCAACCAGCACGATGTCGATGTCGCCGCCGCCATGGTGACGGAGGATTATATCCAGCATAATCCGCGCGTTCCCAGCGGGCGCGCGGGCTTTATTCAGTTTCTCAAGGCTTCGGCGGCCGCCCGACCGAATTTCAAATCCACCATCCTGCACTCCGCCGCGAGCGGCGATCTGGTCTGGACCCATGTCAAAGTGGGTGACGGCAGCGGCAAGGGCGACGTCGCCCTGGTCAACATCTTCCGCGTCGCAAACGGCAAGATCGCGGAACACTGGGACGTCGTACAGCCGGTTCCCGAAACCAGCGCGAACAGCAACACGATGTTTTAGAGCGTGATGACAAAAAGTGGGTACCGGTTTTTGTTCTTAAATCACGCGAAAAACAAAGATTCTAGAGCATGAGGCGATTCTATCTTATCGCATCATGCTCTAGTGACCTGAATCTGAAGTTCGTTCGATAATTCATCGTCATGCTGAACTTGTTTCAGCATCCATCGTGCCCCGGGAAACGCCGCTGCGTGGGCAGAAACGGACCCTGAAACGAGTTCAGGGTGCCGATCGGATAACTCTGAAGTTGCAGAGCGGTACGCTGCGCAGGCGCGCAGCGTACCGAAACTTCAGATAGCTTGATCTGGAAGCTCAATCATAGCGGACTCGCGATGATTCATTGAGCCTGTGGATGACGCCGTTTTTCTTGCGCGGAAAAAGCTTCGATACGATCTTCGCGTGCTTCGGCCTTGGCGGGCGCGGCGGCACGAGCTGCCGCCAATTCCCGCCCGTGCACCTTTTCACGCGCAGCAAACGCGTCGACACGACGTTTGCGCGCCTCCGCTTTGGCCGGCGCCGCGGCACGAATTGCTGCCAGCTCCCGAGCGTGAATTCGCTCATGCGCGGCAAATTCCTCACGCCTTTCCTGACGGTCGGCAAGGGGCGAGGACTGGGCGCTTGCCGCCGTTACCATAGTCGCGAAGGTCAGAGCAGTGATCAGCAAAGTTTTCATGGTAATTCTCCAGGTCGGTTTGCCGCATCTGCACCTGACAAGCTGCACCGGACATTAACTGGAGAGGCGGGACAAGTTCCTTGAAATGCTCAGCCCGAGGAAACTGAGCGCGCGCTATCGGTTAGCCCAAACTGGTTGCCGTCATGCAAAGCTGATGGTGGCCTCGCGCACCGGCCGGCGACGAAGCGACCATCCCACCAGGCCGAACCCGCCGATGAACAGCGCCCAGGTCGCCGGCTCGGGCACGGCATGGACCGCGATCGACAGATTGTCGAAGGTCGACGTGACGGTAAGTGCGTGGCCTGCATCCGCCGGATTTGCCGCGATCACCTGACCCAATCCGAACAGGATCGCGCTGCCCGAGAAATCGGGATGATTGGTGCCGATCAGCCCGGTCGCAGTATCGAACTGATTGAAATCCGCCGCCGTCAGGTTGGGCGCAGTGAACAGATTATAGCCTGAGGTGGCAGTGGTACCCCCGACCGGAACAGTAACCGCCGGACCGAAGATTGCCGCAGTGTAGAACGCGCCATTTTGCTCGATCACGGGCCGGAAAGTATTGCCAAAGGCGAACAGCGGCGGGGCGATCACGGTCAGATCCTTGTCGACCGACGCATTGATCGAGGCGATCGTGCCCTGGGTTTGCGGATTATAGCTGAACAACGGATTGATGATCGCAGCGCCGAGATTGCTGCCGTCTGAGTCCGAGATGACCAGATTTAGCGCGCTGCCCGGATCGCCACAGTTGGCGCATTTCGACGATGCCAGGGTTGCACCGCCGGTCGAGGCAACGAATCCGGTCTGGTAATTGCTGAATGTACCATCGGAGAAAACCACATCTGCCTTCGCCGCCGCCGCCATCATGATGGAGCCGCCAACGCACATGCTTGTAAAAATTACCCGACGCAATGACATTGCAAACCTCCCGCAAACCGCTTCGCAAGCGGCCAGTGGCGCGATTGCCAGGCCGATGATAACATCATACCAAAGATTCTGCCAATATCCAGCCAGTTTTTGGCTATTAAAGTAAATTTTGGTGAAGTATCTCAGTAACAATCCAGGCAATTTGCCAATTATCCCCCCGGATGGTAGAAATCATACACCGTGCGCGCGACCGCCGCGCTCACTCCGGGTACGCGCTGCAAATCGTCCAGCGCCGCCGCGCGCACCTTGCTGGCGGTGCCGAAATGCAGCAGCAGTGCGCGCTTGCGGGCCGGGCCGATGCCGGAAATCTCGTCCAGCGGGCTGGCGGTGATCGCCCGGCTGCGCTTGTCGCGGTGCGCGCCGATGGCAAACCGGTGGGCCTCGTCACGCAGCCGCTGCAAGTGAAAGATCACCGGCGAATTCACCGGCAGGGTCTTTTCGCGCCCGTCCAGGAAGTGGAAAATCTCGCGCCCGGCATTGCGGTCCGGACCCTTGGATACACCGACCACGTTCAGATCGTCGATACCCAGTTCCGCCAACACGTCGCGAACCGCACTGATCTGGCCCTTGCCGCCGTCGATCAGCACCAGATCGGGCCAGATTCCACCATCGGCGGACGTTCGCGTGCGGTCGGGGTCTTCGGCCATCGCGCGGGAAAAGCGGCGGTGCAGCACTTCGCGCATCATCGCGAAATCATCGCCCGGCGCGGTATCGTCGCGCTTGATGTTCCACTTGCGGTACTGCCCTTTCAGGAAACCCTCGGGGCCGGCCACGACCATCGCCCCCAGCGCGTGGGCACCCTGGATATGGCTGTTATCATAGGTTTCCACGCGCTGCGGTTCCTCGGCGAGTTCGAGAAATTCGGTCATCTCGCGCCATACCCGCGCCTTTGTCCCGCTTTCCGCCAGCCGCCGGTCGAGCGCCTCCACCGCATTGCGTTGCGCCTGCTCGATCAGCTTGCGGCGATCGCCGCGCTGTGGCAGCGCGATCTCGACCTTGCCGCCCGCGCCCTCGCGGAGCGCCTCGGCCAGCAATTCGGCTTCGGGCAGTTCGCGATCCAGCAGGATCAAGCGCGGCGGCGGCACTTCCTCGTAGAATTGCGCGAGGAAGCTCTGCAACACCTCGCCCTCGTCGAGCCCTTCGGTATGGCTGGGGAAAAAGGCGCGGTGGCCCCAGTTCTGCCCGGCCCTGATGAAGAACGCCTGCACCGCGATCTGGCCGCCCTTGCCGGCCAGCGCAAAGATATCGGCATCGCCCAGCCCGGCCGCGTTGATCGCCTGGCTACCCTGGATAAAGGTCGCCGCGCGCAGCCGGTCGCGCAGCATGGCCGCTGTCTCGAAATCCAGTGCCGCTGCCGCTGCCGCCATCTGGCTTTCGATCTTCGCTTGCACGGCACCGCTTTTGCCGCCCAGGAAGTCGCGCGCCTCGCTGACCAGCTCGCCATAGGCCGCCGGTTCGATCCGCCCGACGCAAGGCGCGCTACAACGCTTGATCTGGTGCAGCAGGCAGGGGCGGTCGCGCCGCGAAAAGAAACTGTCCGTGCAACTGCGCAGCAGGAACAGCTTTTGCAGGGCATTGATCGTCGTATTGACCGATCCGGCGCTGGCGAACGGGCCATAGTAATTGCCCTGGACGCGGCGCGCCCCGCGATGCTTCATGATGCGGGGAAAGCGGTGATCGCCGCACAGCAGGATGAACGGAAAGCTTTTGTCGTCGCGCAGCAGGACGTTGTACGGCGGGCGATAACGCTTGATCAGCTGCGCCTCCAGCAGCAGCGCCTCGGCCTCGGAATTGGTGGTGACGATGGTCATGCCGCGGCATTGGCTGACCATGCGCTGCAACCGGGCGGGCAACCGCTCGACCTGGGTGTAACTCGCTACCCGCGCCCGCAGCACCCGCGCCTTGCCGACGTAGAGCACGTCGCCGCGCGCATCGAGCATGCGGTAGACGCCGGGCCGCGCCGGCAGCGTCTCCAGCACCTCGCGGATCGCCGCAGCGCCCGCCGCGATATCCGGCCCGTCGGACCCGCGCAGCGTATAGGACGCGCGATCCTCGTGGAAGCGGTCGGGGGACTGAGGCTCGGAAGGGGGGCGGACCATGGCGTGCAGATAGGCAATTGAAGGAGCGGCGACCAGAGGCTGGAGTCAGTTCAGAACAACTTGCGAAATTCTATCCCCAACACCCGGCCCAGTGGATCGAGATAATCGGGCTGGTACGACAGCGGCGTGGCGCCGTTCCGGTCGGTCACCTTCTGGCGCGAATCGAACACATTATTTGCCATCAGCGACAACCGCGCGCCTTTGAAAAACGCCGTGGCATCGACCAGCCGCTGCTGCTGGCCCAGATCGACGAAGCCGCGCAGATTGACCTTGAACAGCGCCCCGAAGCGCAGTTGCGCGGCGCCCGGTAAACCGCTGGAACTGACATGGGTCGGCGCGGTCCAGGTGCCGCCGGAACGCAGGCCGAAGCCCTTGAAGAAGCCGCCGGCGTCGATTTCGAACGAATGGCGCGCGACGCCGCCGGTACTGGCGATCGCATCGCCGCCGAGCAAATCGAGCAGCGGTGCGCCGGGGGCCAGCAGCACGCGGTCGACGAATTGCATGGTATGATAGATCGAAACGTTCCACCGCCCCGGATAACGCTGGCGCCCGCCGCCGCCAGTTCCGCCACCACGGGCACCCGGAGGACCAGGATCGGATGGCCCCGCATCATGGCGCCCGCCGCCTTCCGGACCGCCGTTGCCAAAACCTTCCCGGCCCGGTCCACCGCGACCACCGCCGCCATATCCGCCTCCCCCGAAGCCACCGCCGAAGCCGCCCCCGCCGCGACGGTGGGCCATGGGCAGCGGCTTGCCGATATTACCGGCCAGGTTGAAGCCCCAGCGCAGCCGTTCCTCATGCTGCCCGGCAAGATTTACAGGCGTTTCGTCGATGGCGACGATCTGCCCGGACGGTCCGCGCTGGACCCGCCCCGGATAAGCCACTTCCACCGCCGCCGTCAGCAATGGAAAGCTGCTGGCGACATTGCTCGAATGATTGTCGAAATATTCAACGATCAGATTGCCGTGTTCGATGAACGGCAGTTGCCAGTTGAGCTCCAGCTTGATGTCATGCTGCGCCTCGCGACCGAGGCCCGGATTGCCGCCACCGGTGGTGGTGACCAGCACCGATTGCCCCGTGGTGAAATCATAGACCGGCACATTGAAGATGGAATTGAGCGGATTGCCGAGATTCGGCAATGACGGTGCAGTCTGGTTAACGATGTAGCTGGCCTGCAAACCGAGCTTTCCGGTCAGGTTCCAGGTCGCCCCGGCGCTCCAGTCGGTCAGATTGCCGAAGTCGGACAAGCGATCGATCCCGGCGCTGAAATTGAGCGTGATTTCGCCGACCGCCCCCAGAAATCCGGCGCGCGGGCTGGTCAGCGGCAGCGCCAGATTGAAACCAGCCGAGGCATCGCCGCGTCGCAAGCGGGTCGGGCCGGCCATCATCCCCGCGCCATCGGGCGAGCCGTCGCTGGTCTGGCCGGTATAGGCAAAGCCCGCGCGCAGGGTCAAATTGACCGCGCCCGCCGGCAATTTCAGCGGTTGGCCGACCATGGTAACCAGGCTGGTGACCGCATCGGCGTCACTTTCGGTCCGGTTGACCCCCGGATCGTTGCGATCATCGCTATGCGTGGTGGTGACGGCATGGCTCGAGTCCAGCGTAGCGGACAATTGCCAGGCTCCGACCGGCTTGTTGAGCGAGGCTCCCGCGTTCAGGGTATCGGTACGGGTCATCCGGGCCAGCGGGGTGAGGCCCGAATTGTCCAACCCTTGCAGGCTGGTGGCATCGGATCGGCTGGCGGTCGCATTCAGCGCCAGCGACCCCGATTTCGCGCCATGGCCCAGCCCCAGCGTCCAGGTGGCGTTCAGCGAATAATCGCTGCCGCCGGGAACGAGCGTGCGAAACGCGGCCTGGTCGGGATCGCCCGGTACGTTCGATGCCGTTTCGGGCACTTGCTGGACACCGCGCTCGGCCTCGGTCAGCGCCGAGGTGTGATCGGCCTTCGCGGTGATGTTGAGGCGCTGGTTCCGGTCGATCCGCAGCAGGCCGAGCTGGCCCTTTTCGGTCGCGGTGCCGCCTCGGTCGGGCTCGGTCGCTTCGGCTTCGGCGGTGCGGCTGTGGAAATGATCCTTGAGGATGAAATTGACCACGCGTTGATCCGGCGCATAGCCATAGCGCAGCGCCACTTCCTCGGGCAGGATTTCGACCCGGCGGATCGCTTCGGGCGGGTAATCGCGCAATTCGCGAAACGAGGCGATGCGCTGGCCGTTGACCAGGATCACCGGACCGCCGCTGCCGCGCCCTCGCCCCGAACCGGTTTCCGGCGCGATATCGGCGAGCAGGTCGGAGATCGAGGTGGCGCCGTAGGAAGCGATATCTTCTTCATCGAGCGTATCGATCGGCGGTTGCGGCGCATCGACCGACCCGGGAATCTTCAGATGCGAGCCGATCACGACGATCGGGCGATCGGCGGTCGTGGCGGGCGCGTCCTGAGCCACGGCGGCCTGGCCGGCGACCGGCGGAACCGGCGCGGCGCCGGCCAGCGCAGGCCACATGCCCATTGCCGCCACAAATGATGCCCGAAATCGCAAGTATTCCGCCTCCGCGCCAACGGGACCGGCGATGGGCAAGGCGATCGATCCGGGCAAGGTCGGCAGGGTAACATTTTGTCGCCACCGGAATACATCGCGGCGTCGCCGTCGCACCGGTTTGCCGCATGGCGGGCGAGCCTTTCCTTTTGTGCAAGCTGCGGCTATGGCGCGCCCCATTCTCCCTGAAACAGCACTCTCCCCCAAAACACGGAATACGAAACGCGGATGGCGAAAGAAGAACTTCTCGAAATGCGCGGCACGGTGGTCGAGCTGCTCCCCAATGCGATGTTTCGCGTGCGGCTGGAAAACGACCACGAAATTCTGGGCCATACCGCGGGCAAGATGCGCAAGAACCGCATCCGCGTGCTGGTCGGCGACGAAGTGCTGGTCGAACTCACCCCCTATGATCTGACCAAGGGTCGCATCACCTACCGCTTCATGCCCGGACGCGGCGGACCTGGCCAATACTGACACCGCGCCTTGTAAACGGGCGCCCGGCATGACCAATCCGGCGCTGGTCCTGGCCTCCGCATCACCGCGCCGCCGCGAGTTGCTGGCCCGGCTGGGGATAACGCCCAGCGGCATCATCCCGGCCGATATAGACGAAACCCCGTTGCCGCGCGAAATTCCGCGCGTTTACGTGACCCGCATGGCGCGGGAAAAGGCACACGCAGTCGCAAACCGCCAAGCGCATGTGCTGGCCGGCGACACCGTGGTGGCGCTGGGGCGACGGATATTGCCCAAGGCCGACGACGAGGCGACCGCGCGCCGCTGCCTCACGCTGATCTCGGGGCGCCGCCATCGCGTGCTGTCCGCCGTGGCGCTGCTGTCACCCGATGGCACGCTGCGCGAGCGCTTGTCCGAAACTGTCGTCCGGTTCAAACCGCTATCCAGCGCCGAGATCGAGGCCTATATCGCCAGCGGCGAATGGCACGGCAAGGCGGGCGGCTATGCCATCCAGGGCCGCGCCGAAGCACTGGTCGCGTGGATCGGCGGCAGCCATTCGGGCGTGATGGGATTGCCGCTGTTCGAAACCCGCGCCCTGCTGCGGGCCGCCGGCTTCAGCATCGGTTGACGTCATGGAATGGCAGGTCGAACACGGCATCGGCGAGGATCGCGCGCTGGCGTTCGACGCCGGCCAGGCCGTGGCTGCACGGCTGGACTGGCCCGGTGGCCTGGCGCCCGGCCTGATCGCCGACGCCGTGCTGGTCAGCCGCCAGGCCGGCTCGCCGCGCGGGACGGTTCGTTTTGCAGATAGAGGTGAGGCGCTGGTCGACCGGTTGCCGGTGTCGGCCAGCGAAGGCGCGGCGTTGCGGGTGATCGTGACGCGCGCCGGGATCGCCGAAAGCGGGCGGCTGAAGCGCGCCCAATGCCGGGTTACCGGCGATGCCCCGCGCGCGGCGCCGACGCTGGCTGAACGCCTGCGCAACGAAGGCCATGCCGTACGGGTGGTACGCCGCTTTGCGGGCGGTGACTGGGAAGATTTTTTCGCCGACGCCTGGAACGGCGAGCTGTCCTTCGCCGGTGGCTCGCTGGCGATTACGCCGACTCCGGCGATGACGCTGATCGACGTCGATGGCACCCTGCCCCCGCGCCAGCTCGCGTTGGCGGCAGCCTCAGCCGCGGGCGATGCCGTTCGGCGGCTCGACCTCGCCGGCTCGATCGGCATCGATTTTCCGACACTGTCGGACAAGGCCGACCGCCGCGCGGTCGATGCTGCGCTGGAAGCCGCCTTGCCGGACTGGCCGCATGAGCGCACCGGCATGAATGGCTTCGGCTTCGTCCAGCTGGTCGCCCGGCTCGAACGGCCGTCATTGCTCGCGCGCATCGCCCATCAGCGCGCCGCCGCCGCCGCGCGCCTGTTGCTGCGCCGCGCCGAGGGGGTCGATGCGCCCGGCACGCTGCTGCTGGCTGCGCACCCGACGGTGCGCAGCGCGATCCGGCCGGAATGGGCAACCGAACTGGGACGCCGCACCGGCCGCACGATCCGTTTTCACGACGATTCCGCGCTTGCGCTGGACGGCGGCTTCGCGCAGGCCGTCACCGGATGACCCAGACCTCGCGCAAATGTCCAATCTGCGGCAAGCCCCGCTCGGCCGAGCATACCCCGTTCTGCTCGACCCGCTGCAAGGACCGCGACCTGCTGCAATGGCTGGGCGACGGATACGCCTTGCCCGGCCCGCCGGCGATCGATCCGGAGGCGGACAAGGACTGAAAAAGTGTGGACAGGTCGCGCGCACCTCGCCATAGGCGCCCGACCAACCGCTCGCCGGTCTGTCTCTCACCAACAGACCGTCGCCGCAGCGATGCCCGGGTAGCTCAGTTGGTAGAGCACGTGACTGAAAATCACGGTGTCGGCGGTTCGATCCCGTCCCCGGGCACCACCAATGGTCCCACATTAAAATCGACATCGCTTAATCCTCCCCCTTTGGGGAGGTGGCAGCCCGCAGGGCTGACGGAGGGGCCGCTTTGAGCAGGATATTGCCGGAAGTGCTCACCCGGTACACCCCTCCGTCTCGCTGCGCGAGCCACCTCCCCCAAAAGGGGGAGGATTTAGTGTGCTAGAGTCTTTCCGGTTAAGACGGTGCCAGCCCGCCCGCCCGGCCACCCAAGTCATTGTATAATATGGGTGGCCGGGCGGGGGAGCGGGCTGGCACCGACTCGACGTAAGTCGGAAAGACTCTAGCCCATCGGCGGCCCCAGCCGGTCTTCGTCGGTGTAGATTTCAAAGCGGGTCAGCGTCATGGCGCCGAAGGTGGTGGTCAGCGCCGCGTCCGCTGCGTCGCGGCCGCGGGCCATCAGGATGCGGCCCCGGCGCGGGTAATTGTGCCTGGCATCGAACACGTACCACTGCCCGTCCAGATAGGCTTCGAACCAGGCCGAAAAGTCCATGTCGCCCACGACCGCCGGCAAGTCCATATCGCCCATGTAGCCGGTGCAATAACGCGCGGGGATATTCATGCAGCGGCACAGGGTGAGCGCCAGATGCGCAAAATCGCGGCAGACGCCGAATTGCTCCTGATAGACGTCGAAAGCCGTCTTGGTGGGGCGAGCAGTCTGGTAGTCGAAGCGGATGTGGTTGTGAACCCAGGACACGATGGTCTGTACCATCTCCCACCCCGGATTGACATGGCCGAACAATTGCCAGGCGATCCCGGACAAGCGGTCGGTCTCGCAATAGCGGCTGCCCAGCAGGAACAGCATGACTTCGTCCGGCAATGCATCCAGCGCCACCTGCCGGGCATCGGGAACCACCGGATCGGGGGTAAATGGATCCTCAATGACGAACCCGCAAGACAGCGTGATGCCGCCCGCCGGAACGGTCAGGCGGGTGATGATGTTGCCGAAACTGTCGACGTAATCGTACAAGGGCACATCGGGCTGCGTGAAAATGCGCTGCGACGTGCGCAGATCCTTGTTGCGCGAGGCGTGGACGCTGAGCGCGGCCAGCATCGGCACCCGTTGCTGGCACATGAAACTGATGTCGTAACCGGCGCGGATCAGCATGGGCTCGCCTTTCAAACGGGAATAAGCCGCCCGCAGCACGTAAAACGAGTGATGGCGCCGGTGTTCTCGCTTATTCCATTCTCAGCGACGAAGCTAGCCCCATGCTGCAATTGCGAAGATTCGCGATCGAGGATTACGAGAGGTCGGCGCGTAAATCTGTGATAATCTTGAAACACCGGCTTGTATCCCGATCCGCCTGCGCCAAAAGGGCGCCGTGCTGAACCGATTGTCCCGTCCCGCCGCCGTCCTGTTCGTGGCGCTGCTGCTGGCCATGAGCCTGTGGTGTCTGACCGCGACCCCGCCGCCGATCCGGGTAGCCAAAAAGGGCGGCTACACCGATGTCCATCTTTATCACGACATCGCCGCCGCCGTCGCCAAGGGTAAGCCCTATCATCAGGCAGCGGCAGAGTTGCAGCGCGCGCATCGTTATCCGCTGAAGCCGTTTTTCACGATGCGGTTGCCGACGATAAACTGGCTGGCGGTGCATTTCGGCTGGCGCGGGTTGCAGAAGATCGCCTTTTGCGCATTGTTCGCGACGATATTCGCGTGGGTCGTCGCAGTGGAAAACACCCTGCACGGGGCCGAGCGCATCGGCATCGGCATCGCGCTGGCGGCGGGGGGCGGCGCGATCGTCGACCCCGCGATCCTGGCCCTGCACGAGTATCTGGCCGGAATATTCCTGGCACTGGCGCTGGCCGGCGTGTTCGGCTGGCCGCGCCGCTGGTGGCTGATCCTGCTGCCCGCTGCCGCCGCCCTGGCCATCCGCGAACTGGCCTTGCCGTTCGTGCTGCTGGCCGCCGCCTTTGCCATTTATGACAGGCGCTGGCGCGAAGTGGCCGGCTGGGCGGCGCTGCTGCTGGCTTTCGTCGTCGCCATGACGCTGCATGCCCAGGCGGTTGCGCCGCAAGTCCGGCCCGGCGACATTGTTTCGGCAGGCTGGCATGCGGGGCAAGGCTTCTCGGCGTTTCTGAAGGCGGTGATCTTTACCTCGGTGCTGCAGGGATTGCCGCTGGGGCTGGCATTGCTGGGGGCAATGCTGCCGCTGGTCGGCTGGCTGGCGCTGCCGGGGCGGTCGGGGCTGTTCGCGATCCTGCTGTTCGCCGGCTATGCGGTGATGATCTCGCTGTTTTCCCGCGCCGACACCTTTTACTGGGGGGCGATCGTGATGCCGGCCTATTTCATCGGCTTTCCGCTGTTGCCCCGGGCGTTCTGGCAATTGAGCCAGGCGATCCGGAAAGTTCCACCGAGCGCCCCTGCCCTTGTGGTTTGAGACCAGCCTAACTCCTTCCTCATCAAGACGGCGATTAGATGTGGCAAACGCTACTGCTTCAAACGGCCGATTGGAGGTGGTTTGCGGTCATTTGCAAAACCGCTTCGCGAACCAGTTGACAACATATCGAAAAATCAAACCTACGCTTGCCACGACGATGACAAGCACTATTAACGCCGCCGAGTCTGGAACAATACAGCTATCCGCGTCGCAACCCAACGCAACTCCTATGAGGAACCCCGGAATAAGCAAAAAGCCGACAATTGCAGAAATGCCGCAGCCTACCTTTCCCCCCAAAGTAGCACCGCTTTTATATCTGCTGGGGTCCATACCGATTGCATAGCAGGATCGTCGGCGTCCGCTATAGGGCGCAAACTGCCGGAATCGGGCAATGCCTATGCTGTAAGACCTTCCTTGCGATCGATCGAAATATGAAAACCCAGCGCGGCGGTTAATTTCAGCAAAGTGTCAAATGTTGGATTGCCGGCCTCGCTCAGGGCACGGTAGAGTTGCTGACGCTTGATGCCCGTATCTTGCTCCACCTTCGTCATACCGCGCACGCGGGCAACCGTGTTGAGCGCATTCTTGATATACGTCGCATCACCAGTATCGAAGGCATCGGTGAGCAGCTCTGCCTGCCCCTCGGGGTCTGTGAAGTATTTCGCAGCGTCGAAGCTGCTGAGTTCAACGGCCATTTTGGTTCCTTTATTCGATCAAGGCGGTCATGGTATCCGCCCCGCCATTTCCTTTGCTCTTTCGATATCCCTGGCCTGCGAACTCTTGTCCCCACCGACTAGGTTTTGTGGACAAAGGTTGACAAGAGACTCGCCTATTGATTCAACGC
>CAXTOS010000057.1:0-17463 GCA_964245935.1 uncultured Novosphingobium sp. | reverse complement strand
GAACCATTGACGGACCGGCGCGTAGAGAAGCCGGATCGGGATGTGCGGAGATTTACGATGCAAAAATTCATCATTGCAACCATCGGCCTCAGCCTGAGCATGAGCGTGGCCGCAGCAGCAGTGGCCCAGTCGGGGGCGCCCCTTGGACAGTCGCAGGTTGCGCCGGCAACCAACGGCGACTCCTCGACCGTGTCGCCAACCGGCCCTGCGGCGGGTTCGGCTCCATCCACCTCGGCGACGCAGGGCGATCCGGCGATGAACAACAACGCGCCGGTGCCCGGTGCGGCGCCGATGGCCGGCGGAGCGCCGGACAGCACCGCGTCGGGCAGCATGGCGCCTCCTCCGGCACCGGCGGCCAACCAAAGCTATCCGCGTTGCTCGGCAACCGTCCATGACGAGTGTCGCCAGCGCAAATAAATTCCTGATCCCGCTGGCTAGAGCCTCGGGTCGCATGGAGCGTGGCGTGGTTCGACGAACCGCGCCACGCTCTATTTTCACGCGTGGTTACCCTGCCGGGGATTGGTCTGGCGCGACCGGTGTGGGCGGCGTCTGCCGCAACAGCGTGATGCGCGCCTTGCCCACCTTGCGCGACGAATCCTCGATAAATCCGCGCAGCCTGGGCTCTTCGTTGAATGCGGTCTCGATGCTGATCCAGCTGGACGGATCGATCCAGCCCAGCCGCGTCAGCTTTTCCAGCGCCACGCTGCCGGCGCCACTGCCATAGGGCGGATCGAGCAGCACGACATCATAGGGCTGTTTCACGGGCCCCAGCGACATGACCGATCCGGCGCGGACATCGCATTGACCCTGCGCCGTGAGATGGGCGATGTTGCCCCGCAGCGAGCGCAAGGCGGCCGCATCCATTTCGGCAAACAGGCAGGATGCGGCACCGCGCGACAAGGCTTCCAGGCCCAGGGCGCCCGAACCTGCGAACAGATCGGCAAAGCGCAACCCCTCGAATTCGCCGAGCCGGCTGACCAGCATCGAGAACAGCGTTTCACGGGTTCGGTCCGAGGTTGGCCGCGTCGTTTCGCCCGGCGGTACACCCAGTTTGCGCCCGCGCCATTGCCCCGCGATGATGCGCAGGCTCATGGGCGCGGACCTTTGCCCCGGCCTCCGGCAGGGCCCTTGCCGCGACCACCGGCCGGACCTTTGGCGCCGCGCGGATTGCCCGGCGCGCGTCGGTCGCCGCCGGGGCGGGCGGCGGCGGCGTTATAGCGTGAATTGGGCTCGGCGGGCCCGTCGGCAATCGCACCACGTGCCGGATCGTCGCGTGGGGCGCGGGCGCGTGACTGGTCGCTGCGCCGGCTTGCGGCAGGGGCGTGAGGCCCCGTGCGCCGGCCGGACGATTCATCGGGCCGCGACGGATCGGGCTTGCGGCGGCCCGGCGCGCGCTTGGGCTCGACAGCAGGCGCGGTTACGGCGGGCGCGCGGTCGGTCATTGGCCCCGCCTGGACTGCAAACGCCGGCTGCGCGGATCCGGACTCGGGCAGTTTCAGCCCCTTGCGAAAACGCTCGACCTGTAGCTGCGGAATTTCCACCGCCGCGCCGCGCGGCAGATCGCCAAGCAGGAACGGCCCGTAAGCGATGCGGATCAATCGGCTGACCTGCAGGCCGAGATGTTCGAGCACGCGGCGCACTTCGCGATTCTTGCCCTCGGTCAGCATGAGTTCGATCCACTGGTTGGCCCCGGTGCTGCGCTCCATATTGGCGTTGATCGAGCCGTAGCGCACCCCTTCGATTTCCACGCCGATCATCAGTTCTTCCAGTTGGTCCTGGGTGACCGGGCCGAACGTACGCGCGCGATAGGTGCGCGGCACCAGGCTGGAGGGCAATTCCATCGCCCGTTTCAACTCGCCGTCGTTGGTCATCAACAACAGCCCCTCGGTATTGAGGTCGAGGCGGCCCACCGGCATCAGCCGGGGGCTGCCCGGCGGCAGCGCGTTGCGCAGCGCGGCATAGATCGTCGCCCGGCCCGCGGGATCGCGCTCGGCGGTGAGCAGCCCGGCGGGTTTGTGGAACGCATACAACCTGGCCACGTCAGCCGCCTTCACCGGCTCGCCATCGACGGTGATGCCGCGCAGGCTGGTGAGCACCGTGGCGGGCGTGGCGATCACTTCATCGTTCAGCTTGATGCGGCCGGCCTCGATCAGTCGCTCCACCTCGCGCCGGCTGGCAATGCCGGCGCGGGCCAGCAACTTGGCGATGCGCTCGCCTTCGCGTTTCGGCTGCGCGGTATCGGTATCGGAAGTTTTCGGGGGAAGAGCCATCGGCGCGCCTTACGCGCCGGGGGTGAATAGGTCAAAACAAGGCTGATCCGCGAGATAGCGCGCCACCGGAACCAAGAGTTTGCACATAATGCCTAGCACCGCAGATGACCGGTCAATGCGGCCCAGGGGATGGCGCCTGTTGCGCGCGGCGCTAGGCAATCGCAAGGCCGCCGCGATGCTGGCGCTGGGGTTTTCGTCCGGCCTGCCGTTTGCGCTGCTGGTCGGCACCTTGACCGCCTGGCTGGGCGAAGCGGGGGTCAAGCTGGCGACGATCGGCGTGTTCGCGTGGATCGGGCTGGCCTATTCGTTCAAATTCCTGTGGGCGCCGCTGGTCGATCGATTGCCGCTGCCGCTGATCGAGCGGCTGGGTCGGCGCAAGTCCTGGATTGCGCTGTGCCAGTGGGCGATCATGGTCGGGTTTGTCGGGCTGGCGCTGACCGATCCGGTGCGCGAAATGGGCCGGTTCGCGCTGATCGCATTCCTGGCCGCGTTGGCATCGTCCACCCAGGACACCGCAATCGATGCGTGGCGGATCGAAAATGCCGATGATGCAGCCCCGATCGAGGTGCTGAGCGCGGTAAACCAGTTCGGCTATCGCAGCGCCGGGATCGTGGGCGGCGCCTTCGCGCTGGTGATGGCATCGCGCATGGCCTGGCCGCAGGTGTTCATGGCGATGGCCGGGCTCCAGGCGGTGCTGCTGGTATCGACGCTGCTCGCGCCCGATACGCCGCGCCTGTCGGTGGATCGTTTGCAGGGCGCCTTGACTCAACCGGGCGCACTAATCCCGCGACTGCGCGCTGCGCTGTTGCTGGTAGTCGCGGCAAGCTGGGCCTGGGCGATCGCGCGGATCATCGGTTTTGCGCTCTCGATGCTGGCAGTGCGGCCCAAGGGAGTGCCTGCCCCCTCGGTCGCCGTGTTTACGCGCGACACCGGACCGCTGATCATCGCGGCCACCGTATTCATACCCCTGGCGGTGGCCGGTTTCAGCAACTGGCTCAAAACCCGCGCCCCGGCAGTGCTGGCCGGGCCGGACACCGACCGCACGAAGCTGGGGACCGTCGCCAACCATCTCTATTCGGCGCTGGTCGAGCCACTGGCGGAGCTGGCGGGGCGATTGCGCTGGGGGGTGCTGGTCTTCATCGGTTTTATCCTGACCTACGCTATTTGCTACAATATCTGGGCGAGCTTTGCTTACCCGTTTTATCTCGGCCAGCTCAAATACACCAAGGACGAAGTGGCGTTCGCGTCGAAAGTGTTCGGCATCGGCATGACCATGGTCGGCATCGGCCTGGGCGGTTATCTGTTCGTGCGGATCGGTCGCTTTCCCACCGTGCTGATCGGCGCGATCCTGCCACCGCTGGGCAATCTGCTGTATGCCGACCTCGCCGAGGGCGGTGCGCGCCTCGATGCCTTCGCGCGGGCACTGCGGCTGGATGTGCTGGCGGTCGCCGTAGGATCGAACGCGCGGATGGTGCGGTTGCTGCTGGCGATCTGCTATGAAAACGTCTCCACCGGCCTCGCGCTGACGGCGTTCGTTGCCTATGTGTCGAGCGTGGTGGCCCGGCGCTATGCGGCCATCCAGTATGCCCTGCTATCCTCGCTGTTGTCGCTGGTCGGTACCCTGGGCAAGGGGGTCACCGGCGAAGCCTTCGATCGCTACGGCTATGCACCCGTGTTCCGCTGGACGGCGGCGACGGGGATCGTGGCGGTGGTGTTCGTGCTGCTGGAATGGGCGAGGACGCGCAGGGCGCCGTCCGGATCGGAATTCTGAGGGGCAGCCGGCGCGCTTGTAAACACCTGCCGGAATATCGGGGCGGCGTCGCTTGCGGCCTCTACCGACGCGTGCGAGAATTCGTCGCGGTAAAGCACCCGGTGATCGTTGCCGATGAATGTGCAGACCGGGCCGGGGCAAAACAGGTCGAGCAGGTCTATCAGCACCAGCCGGTGCTGCTGCTGCAACTGGCGCAGCATGGTGTCCAGTGGGTGGCGACGGGCGATGGTGCCGGTCCTGGTCAGATATTTGCACGGTCCACCGGCAGGCGCAAACCATTGCGGTATCGCGGTGTCGGGCTTGCAGTAGGCCTCGCGGATAAACGGGTTGGCGTCCAGAACGGCCAGCCGCACATGCGCCTGCGCCAGTTGCGCCGACAGGCGCAACAGCGAGTCTCGGTAGCGCGCCAGGTTTCGCGCATCATTTGGCCCCGGATTTTCCGGCGCCAGCTCCGCAACGTCACTCAGCAGGAACACCCAGTCGCCCGGCCGGAGCCGCGCCATCATCTGGGGCACGATTTTCCCCCAATAATAGGTATTTTCCCGCGACCAGGGCGAATCATTAGGCATCCCTGCGATTGGCGAAGCGCCCCAGGAACTGGTGATCGTCACCGCATAGTGGTCATCCCTGACCAAAGCATCGAAACCGTGGACGAACGCGGCTGAAAACGAGTTTCCAAAGACCATGACGCGCCGCTGGGCCTGGTCCATCCGGCCGAGCGTGCAGGCCGCGAGCGGGATCGTCCTCCCGATATCGGTGTCCGTGGCAAGAATGCAATCGGCCCCTGCCCAGGCGTAGGGTGTGCGGGGAACCTGGTAGGGATAGGACAACGAGGCGACGTTGCGGACCTTCAGCCCGGCCGGCCGGCCGGTATAGAAACGGCCGTTCAGCGGCACCGCCATGACGGCGACAAGACCCGCAACACCGCAAGCTGCCGCCGCGCCCCATGACACGGTGACGCCATCGGTGCGGCCCCAGGGGCGCGTTCGCAGCGGCTTTTCAACCCAGTGATACGATCCATAAGCGACGATGAAGATCAATTCGGCCAGGATGGGCACGGACCACCAGTGCACTCCGACGGTGAACCGGCTCAGGACCAGGATCGGCCAGTGCCACAGATACAGCGAATACGACAGGATGCCGAGATCGTGCGCCGGCCGGCTCGTCAGCACCCGGCAGGCGAACGAATCCGGCGACAGGATCGCCAGGCCGGCGGCAGTCAGCGCCACCACCAGCACGTTGGCGGGCAATGCGAAGCGCGGCGCGCAAAACAGGGCGACCACGATCAGGGCAACGACCAGGCTTTCCAGCCATTGGCGGTCACCCCGCTCGGGGCGGCCACGCCGGCAATGGATTATCGCCACCAGGCAACCCGCGGCCATCTCCCAGAACCGTAACGGCATCAGGTAGAATGCGGCCATCGCCTGAAGCGTCCCGACATAGGCCAGCAGCACCAGCGACAACGCGGCGATCGCGGCCACGACGATGAAAAAAGTCCTGAACCCGCTTGGCCCCGGCCGCTTCAGAACCGCCCACAGGATGAGCGGAAAGACCAGGTAGAACTGCTCCTCGACCCCCAGCGACCAGGTGTGGGTAAAGGCATTCAGCTGAGATGCGTCGCCGAAATAATCGTTTGAAATGCGCAGGAGAAAGAAATTGGACAGGCCGAACAGCGCGGCAAATCCGGTTTTCAGCGATAGCGAAGGGTCGGGATTGATCAGGCTGATCAGCACCGATGTTGCCGCGACACACAGCGCCAGGGCCGGAAGCAGGCGCTTGAAACGTCGCGCATAGAAGCCGAGCAGCAGTTCCTTCAAGCTGCGACACTCACGCGAATAAAGCGAAAGCGAAATGACATAGCCGGAAATGACGAAAAACATATCGACGCCAAGGTAGCCGCCGGGCACCAGTGAGCTGTCGAAATGGTTCAGGATGACCGAGGCCACGGCGATCGCGCGAAGCCCATCGATTTCATTGCGGTAGCGTATCCTGGCGGTGATCGATGGCGCAGGCCGGACTTGCCCCGTCGATTCAGCCCGGCCTCCGCGCTGGAGACCCTCATCCCTGAAAAAAAGCTCCGGACTCCCGGCGCTCAGGCCATCTTGGCCGCCGTTTATTACCACAGGATACTCCCGATAATTCGGTCTCCCATGATAAAATGCACATATTTATCAATATGTCCAATTTTTGTGATTTTTGATGAAAATATTCTCCCAAATAAAAAGTGTTTCACGACATTTATTTATATAAATATAGATTACTTCAATATTTTATTATTAGTATTTGTAAAATACAATACGGCGGTACGAAAAATGATTGACCGGGAAAATTCAATTATGATATTTTCCAAAAAACCCATCAATATTTATATTGCTTTGGTGAATAAATTGTTCGCAGGCAAGCGCGCCCATCTTTAAACGGGCACTTCTTCGTTCAGCCGCAAAACCTCGCCGGCAAGGTATAACGATCCTGCTATCAGCACTGTCCGCGGCCCTTCGCGGTTTGCGGCAATCTGACCCAGTGCCGCAGGAATGTCGGCGGCGGTCTGGCAGTGGCGGATCAGATCGGGCTGTGCATAGGCGGCGACGGCGGCAGGATCGTGGTGCGCATGGCCGGGGATGGGGACGATATGCGCCTCTGCCACCAGCGGCGCCAGCGCGCCCAGCACATCGGACAAACGACGATTGGCCATCAGCGCAAAGACCAGCGCCAGCGGGGCCCGGTCGGCCAGGGCGGCGGCCAGCGCGCTTGCGGCATCGGCGTTATGGGCGCCGTCCAGCCAGATCGTGCGACCCGGCACCAGTGCGGTCAGCGGGCCGGGCGACAGAAGTTGCAGCCGGGCGGGCCAGCGTGCGGCGCGGATGCCGCCGGCCATGGCGGCGGGCGATACGGTGATCGCGGTCTGATGGCGCAGCATGGCGACGGCCAGCGCGGCATTGTCGGCCTGATGCACGCCCGCCAGCAGCGGCAGCGGCAGCGTGAGCGATCCGTGCGAGTCGCGATAGGCGATGCCGGTTTCGGTGACCGCAGCCCACCAGTCGCGGCCCCGGCGGATCAGTGGCGCGCCAACGGCCTCGGCGATCCGCGCCACTTCCGCATCGGCCAAACTGGGATAGGCCTGCGTCACCAGGGGCGTGCCAGGGCGGGCAATGCCGGCCTTTTCAAAGGCAATGCGCGCCAGGGGATCGTCCGGGGTGCCGGCTTCGGGCCGCAGCAGGAATGCTTCGTGATCGATGCCCAGCGAAGCGATGCCGCAGACCGCGGGCGAAGCAAAGACATTGGTCGCATCGAGCCGCCCGCCCAGCCCGACTTCGATGATGCAGGCATCGGCGGGAACCCGCGCAAAAGCCAGGAAGGTGGCGGCGGCGGTGACTTCGAAGAAACTGGGGTGCAAGTCTTCGCTGCTGTCGAGCACTTCGCGCAGCAGCGCGGCAAGCCGTTCATCCTCGATCAGTTTGCCGGCAACGCGGATGCGTTCGTTATAGCGCACCAGATGCGGCTTGGTCGCGGCATGCACGGTCAGGCCCTGCGCCTCCAGCATGGCGCGCAGAAAGGCGCAGGTCGAACCCTTGCCATTGGTGCCGGCGACGTGGAACACCGGGGGCAGGTGGTTCTGCGGATCGCCCAGCCGCGCCAGCATCGCATGGATGGTTGCCAGCTCGAAACGGCCCTGCGGCAGGGTCAGATTGCCCAGCCGGTCCAGTTGCGCCTGCACCGCCGGGCTGTCCGAGATGGCGAAATCCTTCACGGGAAGCTGATTTACCGCGCCGAATGAACCGCGTCGGCCAGCGCCCGCGTCAAAGCCTGAACCGCGTCGGCGGCGTTCTCGCCGTGTCCGGCAATTACCTCGACCAAGGCCGAGCCGACCACGACGCCGTCTGCAACCTTGGCAATCGCCGCCGCCTGCTCGGGCGTGCGCACGCCAAAGCCCACCGCGATCGGCAGGCTGGTCGCGCCGCGCAGCAGTTCCACCGCCGCGTCGATCGAGGCTTGCACCGCCTGCTGCTTGCCGGTGATCCCGGCCACCGACACGTAATAGAGAAAGCCCGACGAGCCATCGAGGATCGCGGGCAGGCGGGCCGCATCGCTGGTCGGCGTGGCCAGGCGGATCAGCGCAACCCCGGCGGCGCGCAATGCGGGGCCAAGTTCGCCGTCTTCCTCCGGCGGAATATCGACGCAGATGACGCCGTCGACCCCGGCCTGCGCGCATTCCGCCGCAAACCACCCGGCCCCGCGCGCAATCATCGGATTTGCATAGCCCATCAGCACCAGCGGCACGTCATGACGCGCCCGAAAGTCCGCCGCGATGCGGAATATGTCGGCAGTGGTGGTGTGCGCGGCCAGCGCCCGCAAATTCGCCGCCTGGATCGCCGGCCCATCGGCCATGGGATCGGTAAACGGCATGCCCAGTTCGATCACGTCCGCCCCGCCCGCCACCAGCGCGTCCAGAATTCGTGGTGTGGCCTCCGGATAAGGGTCGCCGGCCGTGACAAAGGTCACCAATGCCGGGCGGCCGAGCGCAAAAGCAGCGGAAAGGCGGCTCATAAAACCCTCTCCCCTTCAGGGGAGAGGGTTGGGAGAGGGGAGTCCACAAGTCCGCCCCTCGCAATCCCAATCACCTCCGCCAGCCGCGCCAAAACCCCCTCCATATTCAACATCATTTCCAGATTGGTAAACCGCAGCACGTGGTAGCCCTGTCGTTCGAGATAGATAGTGCGGGAGGCATCTGGGCCATCGTCAGCATCATGAGTATGGCCATCGACCTCGATCACCAGCTTCGGATCGTTCGCGGCGAAGTCCGCAATATACCGCCCAACCACCTTTTGCCGGCGAAACTTCACGCCTTCGAAACGTTCGGCCCGCAATTGCAGCCATAGCCTTGTCTCTGGCTCGGGGGCTTTCCGGCATCCTTCAATCCAACAATTACAGCACCGTCCCCAACGCATCAGCCACGGTAAAGATGTCCTTGTCGCCGCGTCCACACAGGTTGGCCAGGATGATCTGGTCCTTGCCCATGGTCGGCGCGATTTTGGTGACGGCGGCGATGGCGTGGGCGGGTTCCAGCGCGGGGATGATGCCTTCGGTGCGGCACAGCAGCTGGAACGCGGCCAGCGCCTCGACATCGGTGGCGCTGGTATAATCCACGCGTCCAATGTCCCTCAGCCAGCTGTGTTCGGGGCCGATGCCGGGGTAATCCAGACCCGCGCTGATCGAATGCGCCTCGGTGATCTGGCCGTCCTCGTCCTGCAGCAGATAGGTCTTGTTGCCATGGAGGATGCCGGGACGCCCACCCGCGAGGCTGGCGGCGTGCTGCTTGTCGAGCCCGTGGCCCGCTGCCTCCACGCCCAGCATCTTGACCGTGGGATCGTCGAGAAAAGGATGGAATAGGCCGATGGCATTGCTTCCGCCGCCGATCGCCGCGACCAGCAGATCGGGCAGCCGGCCGGTGCGGCTCAGCATCTGCGCGCGCGCTTCCCTGCCGATCACGCTTTGAAAATCGCGGACCAGTTCGGGGTAGGGGTGCGGGCCGGCGGCGGTGCCGATGATGTAAAAGGTGTCGTGCACATTGGCGACCCAGTCGCGCAGCGCGTCATTCATCGCGTCCTTCAGCGTGCAGGCGCCGCTGGTCACCGGGATCACTTGCGCGCCCAGCAGCTTCATGCGGAAGACGTTGGGCGCCTGCCGCTCGACATCCTTGGCGCCCATGTAGATCACGCAAGGCAGGCCGAACCGGGCGCAGACGGTCGCGGTGGCGACGCCGTGCTGGCCCGCGCCGGTTTCCGCAATGATCCGCGTCTTGCCCATGCGGATCGCCAGCAGGATCTGCCCGACGCAATTGTTGATCTTGTGCGCGCCGGTGTGGTTTAGCTCGTCGCGCTTGAACCACACCTGCGCGCCACCGAGTTCTTCCGTCAGTCGGGGCGCGAAATAGAGCGGGCTGGGGCGGCCGACGTAATGTTCGAGCAGATCGTCGAATTCGGCGGCAAAGGCGGGATCAGCCTTGGCGCGGGCATATTCGCGCTCCAGCTCCAGCACCAGCGGCATCAGCGTTTCCGCCACATAGCGCCCGCCGAACTGGCCGAAATGGCCGCGCTCGTCGGGCTGGTTGCGGAACGAGTTGGGGTTAGGGACGGCCAGCGTTGTCATGCGCGCGCGCTTGGCAGAGGTGGCCGGAAAAGTCCAGCGCGGGCGGGAATTGCCTCAGGGCGCCGTGCCGCCAATGTGGTGCAAAATCCTCCCCCAAAGGGGGAGGATCAAGGTGGACCCGATTTAACGCGCGATGCTGTACCTTCTCACCGCCGCACAAAACGCTTTGATCAGGTCTGCGTCCTTGACGCCCGGCGCAGTTTCCACCCCGGAGGACGTATCCACCAACGGCGCCCCGGTTCGCCGCACGGCGTCCGCCACATTGCCCGGCGTCAGCCCACCCGCCAACCCCCAGGCGCCGCCTTTCCAGCCCCGCAGCAGCGACCAGTCGAACGCCAGCCCCATGCCGCCGGGCAGCGTGCCTTTCGGCGTTTTGGCATCGAACAGGATGAGATCGGCAGCGCCATAGGCTTCGGCGCGGGTGATATCGTCGCGGCTGGCGACCGAAATGACTTTCCAGACGGGGAGACCGAAGCGCGCCTTGAGCTGGCCGACGGTATCAGGGCTTTCGTCGCCGTGGAGTTGCAGGATGTCGAGCCGCGCGGCGGCAATGGTTTCGGCGATCGCCGCGCTGGTCGCATCGACGAACAGGCCGACGCGCGAAATGCGGCCTTCGGCGCGACCGGCGAGCGCGGCGGCAGCGGCGAGAGTGAGGTAGCGCGGCGAGGGGGGGTAGAAGTTGAACCCGACGTAATCCGCCCGAGCCGCAATCGCCGCGTCAAGCGTGGCGGCAGTTGTCAGGCCGCAAATCTTGATGGCGTGGGTCGGCATCCCGCGCCCTTAAACGCTTCGGCCGGTTCGCGCTACTGCGGCGCCAGTTCGAATTGCACGGTGACGCTGATATTGACCCCCACTTCGCCTGCCGCCACGGGAGTTGATGCGACCATCGCCTTGCGCGCCATCATCATCGGCTGCGGTGAATAGCCGCCGCTCTCAGCGATCGACAGGATGCGCAGCACTTTCAGTCCGGCGGCGTGGGCGTAGAGATCGGCGCGGCTGCGGGCGCTGGCCACGGCAGCAGTGCGCGCTTCGTCCTGCGCAGCTTCGGGATGGTCCAGGTCGAAGTTCGGCCCGCTCACCTCGTTGGCGCCAGCGCCGACCAGCGTGTCGATCACCCGGCCGGTCTGGCCAACGTCGCGCGCGCGCACCATTACATTGTTGCCGGCCTGATAGCCGGTAATCCGCGGGCGGTCGCCATCGCGCTGTGCGCTATTGTCGAACACCGGGCTCAGCGACAGATTTGAAGTCTGCATGTCGCGATCGGCGATGCCGGCCAACTTCAGCGCCTCGATCACGCGCGTCATCGCCTGCGCATTGGCGGCCATTGCCGCGCTGGCGGTGTGGCCGACGGTGGTGATCCCGGCGCTGAAACTGGCGATGTCGGGGGTGCGGGTCGATTTGCCGTCGGCGGTGACCGTCAGCAACGTATCGCCGGGCGCGACGCCGGGGCCATCAGCGGCCAGGGCCGGGCTCGCCGCCAGCGCGCCGATCACGGATAGCAAAAGGGCGGTACGTTTCATCGGGGCTCTCCTGGTTCAGGCTGGCATGCCCGCGCGTGAATTGCCGGTTCGTGAACGTTAGAGCGTCGCCTCGATCGCGCGGGCGGCAGCCACCGGGTCTTCGGCGCGGCTGATCGGGCGGCCGATGACCAGCACGCTGGCGCCGGCATCGCGTGCCTCGCGCGGGGAGACGGTGCGTTTCTGGTCGGCGTTTGCTTTCCCGTTACCTTCCGGCAGCCGCAGCCCCGGCACGATGAACCAGCCGTCCTTCCACTGGCGGCGCACCGCTGCGACCTCTTGGCCCGAGCAGACGATCCCGTCCAGCCCGGCGGAATGCGCCAGCTCGGCCAGCCGCAGCGCCTGGTCATAGGCGGTGCCGCCAATGCCAGTGGCGGCCAGATCGTCCTCGTCCAGGCTGGTCAGCACGGTCACCGCGACCACCTTGCATTGTTCCCCCGCCGCCGCCTTGGCATCCTCCATCATCGCCCGGCCGCCGGCGGCGTGGACGGTGACGATGCTGGGTTGCAGCACATGGATCGCCTGCATCGCGGCGGCGACCGTATTGGGAATGTCGTGCAGCTTCAGGTCCAGGAACAGCGGCAGGCCGACCTTGGCGATTTCATGCACGCCGTGGTGGCCATGCGCGCAGAAGAATTCCAGCCCCAGCTTCAACCCGCCGACATGCGCCTTCACCTTGCGCGCCAGCGCCTCGGCAGCATCGAGGCGGGGCAGGTCGAGCGCAAGAAACAGCGGATTGTGATGCATGTCATTGATCTCTGCGGTCGCCGGGGTAAGTCCCGGTCGGGATTTCTCTGCTCTCGCCAGGATAATCCCCGTGCGGGGCGACGCCGGTATCGATCCCGTGGGACAATTCCGGGCTGCTGGCAACCTGTGGGGCGTCAGCGGCGGCCTGCGGGATGGGCGAGACGACGCGCACGGAGTTCTCCAGCGCCGTCATCCGCCGGCTCATCCGCCAGCGACCCGCCTTGGCCAGCAGCCACATCGGCAATGCGCCCAGCGCGAAGAAAAATATCGCGATCAGCCCCACCGGCGCCATCACATGCATGTAACTGTTTTCCAGCGGCCAGAAATTCACCGGCGCCTGTTCCCAGTTCATCGCCACAAAGGCGACCAGCGCGGCGGTGATCGCGATCCAGACGATCGTGCGGATGATCTGCATGGTGTTTCTCCTCCCCCGCGCAAGCCAGCCCTCATCCTAGAGCGTGATGCAAGAAGTGGGTACCGGTTTTTGGTCTTAAATCACGCGAAAACAAAGAGTCTGGAGCAGTATGCGATTCTATCTGATCGCATGCTGCTCTAGGCGGGATTGGCGCGGAAGGGAAGCGGGGCAGGATTTGAAGTCGATCCGATCTACGCTTACACATTGCCATACCGAATTCGGCGGCGGCGTAGCGCAGGAAGGAATCGTGCAGCGATGGTCAATGGCGTGATCCGGTTGCTGCGCCGGGTGGCAATGGCGATCGGCGGCGTGGCGCTGATTTATCTCGGGATCGTCGTGGTGCTGACCCTGCGCGCAACGCCGGACGACAGCGCACCTTCGGCGCCTGCGCATATCCGGGCGCTGCCGGATCACCTCGCCGTCGGAGACTGCGCCGGGCCGCGCGAACTGGCCGCCGCCGCCGGGGCGAATGCGCAGGGCATGGCGACGCTCGCCATCACCCCGTTCGGCGTGGCGGAAACCGGCTGGCAGTTCTACGAACCGCTGATCGAGCGGGAGATCGGCACGGGTTGCGCAGGCGCCAGCGGCGGGTTTGCCGGCCGGCTCCGCACATGGCAGGCGGCGCACCGGATCGCCGCCACGGGCCAGGTCGATGCGCCGACGCTCGACGCGATGGCGCTGGGCTGGCTGCAACGGCGGCCGTTCGTCGCGGCGATGCGCCTGGGCTGTCCGCCGTCGCCAGACCCATCGCGGCTGGCGGTGGCCGGCACCGACGAAGCCTTTGGCGGCAAGACGATCATGGCTCGCCCCGCCGCGCTCGCCGCCTGGCGCCGGATGATAGCGGCGGCCCGGCACGACAGGATCGCGGCGCCGCCGCTGCTCCAGAT
This sequence comes from uncultured Novosphingobium sp., assembly GCA_964245935.1. Taxonomy (GTDB): domain Bacteria; phylum Pseudomonadota; class Alphaproteobacteria; order Sphingomonadales; family Sphingomonadaceae; genus Novosphingobium. The sequence goes on along the minus strand of CAXTOS010000057.1, from coordinate 3,709 downwards.
CGCCTCGGCCTGGCGCGGGCCGGACGAGGAGGCAGCGCGCTGCGCCAATGACAGCTGCGGTAACGCGGCAAAGGCCCATTGTTCGGCGCATCGTACCGGGTTGGCCTTCGATCTCGTGCTTGATGCCGCGCTGGGCAGCCGCGGATTTTCCACCGACCCGGCCAACCGTCTGGCGCTGAGCCGGACACCGACCTATCGCTGGCTGGTTGCCCATGCCGATCGCTTCGGCTTCGTCAATTATCCTTACGAGCCGTGGCATTGGGAATGGACGGGTGAAAACATCTGAAACATTTTTGCTGGCGCATAGCCGATTGCGAAAACCGATTCCCGCTTTTTGCGTGATGCTCTGCGGAACAAACTTATCGGCGCCGGGTTGCGACTGCAAGGATTGGAAAAACCATGCGCGCTTCGCTTCTGCTACTGCCGTTCGTTGGCTTGGTGGCCGGCTGCAATATCGTAACGACGCAAAAGTCGGACGACGGTCCCAGGCAGCAAGGCGCATCACCGACGGCCGCCCTGGCCGCTGCCCCCGGCGCCCAGCCCCAGCCGGTCGCATCAGGCATGGCTGCGCCGGCGATGCTCGCCCGCATCAACCAGGCAGCCCCCGACGCAGCGCCATCGGCAAAGCCGTCACCGGCACCGGCCAGTGGAGCGACCGACACGCCGCCCGACCCCTTCATCATACGCGCCGAGGTGATGCTGGCGCGCGCCCGCTTTTCGCCGGGCGTGGTCGACGGCCAGTTCGGGACCAATTTCAAGCATGCCATCGCCGCTTACCAGACCGCGCACGACCTGGCGGTCAACGGCACGATCGACAGTGCGACGTGGCAGGCATTGTCCGCCGAGCCGGGTGCGGCCCCGGCAGCGGCGCATGACTATGTGATTACCCCCGCCGATATCGCCGGCCCCTTCGCCCCGGATGTCGGCGAGGATTTCGTCAAGCTGGCCGCGCAGCCCGATGGGCCGCAATTCGCCAACCCGACGGAAGCGCTGGCCGAGCGGTTCCATATGAGCCAGGCCTTGCTGCGCTCGCTCAACCCCGGGGTCAGTTTCACGGCGCCCGGCGCGCATATCATCGTGGTCGATGATGCGCCGGCGGTCTTTGCCAAGGGCGATGTCGCGCGCATCGACATCACCAAGTCCGACGCCTCCGCGCGCGCTTATGACCAGGCCGGCAAGTTGATCGCCTTTTACCCCGCAACGGTCGGTTCCACCGAGCGCCCGTCGCCCAGTGGTACGCATAAGGTCGTGGGCGTGGCGTGGAACCCGGATTATACCTACGATCCCAAGAAGCTGGCCTGGGGCCCGCGCGCGGCCGGCAAGCTGGTCATCAAGCCCGGCCCCAACAATCCCGTCGGCATGGTCTGGATCGACCTCAACGCCCCGAGTTACGGTGTCCACGGCACCCCCGACCCCGACAAGATCGGCAAGACCGCGAGCCACGGCTGCGTCCGCCTGACCAACTGGGACGCGCTGGACCTGGCCCATGGCGTCAAGACCGGCGTGGTCGTGCGGTTCCTGGGGGAGCGTGGCGGAAAAAAGGCTTGAGAACGAGCCTTGAGCGTCCTGCGGGTAATCGGCTTCGCTAAAATCCTCCCCCTTTTGGGGGAGGTGGCAGCCCGAAGGGCTGACGGAGGGGGCAACCTGGCGTCGATACCCGCCCCCGCCGTAGTAGGCCAGCTCGGCCCCCTCCGTCTCGCTGCGCGAGCCACCTCCCCCAAAAGGGGGAGGATTTGGCATCGGATGCACGGCAGGTCGTTCTAGCGGTAAAGGTCGGCGATCAGCCTTTCGACATCCGCGTAGATGAACGGCTTGTGCAATACCCGCTCATTGGCCAGCAGGGACGGCATGGCGTCGCTATAACCGGTGGCGTAGATGATCCGCAGTCCGGGGATCAAATCGCGCGCGGTGGCACCCAGGGTCCAGCCGTCGATCGAGCCGGGCATGCGAATGTCGGTCAGGATCAGATCGAAATCGCTGTCCAGCTTTAGGATCGCCACGGCCTCGTCGCCGGTGCGCGCTTCGATCACCGCGTGACCATGATCGGTCAGATCCTCGTAAATCATCGTGCGGACCAGCGCTTCATCCTCGGCTAGCAATACCCTGGCCATCAGCCAGCCACTCCAACTTGCAAAATAATCGTCCTCTTCGACCCAATTTCCGGCTGCGTTGCGATCTCAGCGCGTCGATGCGATGCCGGTATCGGCCACGCTCGCCATGATGCGGTTGCGGTCGACGGCCGGTCATTGCCAATATGGGAAACGGCATTGCGCGCATCGACCGGGTGGAGGGTACTGCGACCGCACCCACACCCGATCAGATCAGGTTTGCCCCGCGCATACTGAATATCGTGTTGCCCGCGACGATCAGATGGTCCTGCAGATGCAGATCCAGATGTTGCAGCAGCGATGCGATCTTGCGGGTCTCGTCGATATCGGCGGCGCTTGGCTGCGGATTGCCCGAGGGGTGGTTGTGCATCAGCACGACGGCCGATGCGCCAGCCTCGATCCCGCGCGAAACGATCGTGCGAAGATTGATCCGAACATTCTGCAGCGTGCCGTCGAACAGTCGTTCTTCGCCGAGCAATTGCATGGCATCGCCCAGCAGAGCCAGGTGAACCCGCTCGGTGCGGCGTTCCTTGAACAGGGATATGATCCACAGCTGCACCAGACGATCGGAGATGTCGAATCGCGCCCGGCGCAGATTTTCGCCGAGTTCTTCCATTACCAGTTCTTTGGCCGCTGCCAGACGGAACACCGTACGTGGATCGTCGACGAACCGGGCCAGCGCGGTGGACGGAGCAGCCACGACGCTGCCGACGCAACCAAATTCCGCAATCAGTGTCGCGGCCAGCTGTTCCGCAGTCTCCTGATCGCCACCAAGCAATTTGGCGAGCAGGCGCTGTCTCAGGCGAGCCGCCGCCGGTGATTGATCATCGTCCCGCCAATCAGTAAAAGCAGAACTGCCCAGGTCGGAGCGCTCTTCATCCAGGCGTAGACAATCGGCCGAACCGGCAATTCCAGCGCCCTTACGAAATGTGCTCCCACGCTGAGGAGTTGAAAAGATGACGCCCATAACGGCCAAACCCTTTTTGAATATATTCCGATGAAGGCAAAACCCAGGAAACCCAAGGTATCGACCAGCGATGCGACTGGATCGACAGTTTCAAAGCGCTTGGTAAAAACCAGCATTCCCAGATAGTTGATTACCAACATCGTGGAAATTAATTTCGCGCCTTGCTGCTCGGGCGGCCCACCGAAACGGTAAGCGATGACCACCGCCGAAAGTGCAAGCAGGAGGTTGAGCATGACGAGCGTCATGCTCAACTCTCTCTCCAAGGAATGCCGGCGTCAAGCGGCGACGGCGGTATCGAAGCGCTCCAGCGCCGATTTGGGTTTTGGTGCGGTAACGAAATCGCCGCGCTCCACGCCGACCTTGTACAAATCCTCATGGGCACGAATGGCGTCCGTGCGTGCCGAAACCAGCAGCTGTCCGGCTTTGGCCAGCCGCATCATCGCGACGTGACCCGAAACGGCGGGGGCCTCGGTATCCTTGCGGGCCTGGACGAGAGTCTGGCCAAGGGCGCATTGCGCCGCGATCGCCGCATCGATCGCATCTTCCAACTGCTTGAGATCACGCGCGATCCGAAGGGTGGCGACTTCCGAAGTCATTGTCATTGAGCGTCTCCGACTGGCAGTGCCAGATCCTG
>CAXTOS010000056.1:0-17607 GCA_964245935.1 uncultured Novosphingobium sp. | reverse complement strand
ACCACCGCCAGCACGCTCGCGAGCGATGCGGCATACCTGCGGCGATATCGTCGGATGATCGTTGTCACTTTTATACTCGCGTTTATGGGCGCCTTGCCGTTAGAGCATCGTCCTCTAAAACCTGCATCATACCCGCGTCATACCAAATACCCTCCTGTCCTGAGCTTGTCGAAGGGCTGTCCTTTTCTTCGTGGGCCTCGTGCAGCCCCAAGCAAGAAGTGCAGCCCTTCGACAAGCCCAGGACGGACGGGGTTTGGCTGGTAATTCAGATTCAGGACGAAGGGGTTCGGGTGGAGGTTTAGATCATCGCCAGCACGCTCTAGCAGAGAATTGCTCGGTAATCCAAGTGACTTCCGCTGAAACGGGGGGCAAACCCGCTCCATTTGCGCACCGCAGGCGTCGTGACTATAGGCAGCGCGGACATGCCGACCGACACTCCCGCTTCTGCTTCCTCCGTTCCCGGGCCGGCGGCCACCGACGCCGACGTGGTGGCCACGCTGGTCGGCAGGCTCGACCGCCCTTTGGTGCTGGTGGGCATGATGGGCGTCGGCAAATCCAGCCTGGGCAAACGGCTGGCCGCGTTGCTTGACGTGCCGTTCGCCGATGCCGATGATGAAATCGAGGCAGCGGCCCACATGACCATCCCCGAAATCTTCGCCACCTATGACGAGGCCTATTTCCGCGCCGGCGAATGCCGGGTGATCGCCCGGTTGCTGGGCGAAACGCTTGCCGAAACCCGCGGTGGCCTCGAACGGCCGGTCAAGGTGATCGCTACCGGAGGAGGCGCGTTCTGCCATGCCGCAACCCGCGAACTGATCCTGCGGCGCGGGATCGCGATCTGGCTCGATGCCGAACTCGACACGCTCGTCGAACGAACCGCGCGCAAGGACAACCGGCCGCTGCTGCGCGGCGGCAACGCCCGCGAAATCCTGACCCTGCTCAAGGCGGAGCGGGAAAATTTTTATGCGCAGGCGCCGATCCATGTCAAAAGCGGCAACGGCCCGCATCACCGCACGCTGCTGCAGGTCAGCCATGCGATCCTGTCGTGGCTCGACACGGCAAATAATACGGAAACCGGGCAGCCATGACCACCATCCCCGTCGATATCGCGGGCCACCCCTATGAAGTGCGCATCGCCCCCGGCCTGCTCGGCGATCTGGCCGGGCAATGCGGCGCGCGGCTGCGCAAGACGCGGGTGCCGATCGTCACCGATGCCCATGTCCATGCCGCCTGGGGGCCGGTGGTCGCTGCGTCGCTGACCGCTGCCGGCCATGAGCCGGTCTGGCGTATCCTGCCGCCGGGCGAAGCGACCAAAAGCTGGAGCGAGCTTGCCGCGACCGTCGACTGGCTGCTGGCCGGGGAAGTCGAGCGCGGCGATCATATCCTGGCGCTGGGCGGCGGGGTGATCGGCGACCTGACCGGCTTTGCCGCCGCTATCGTGAAGCGCGGCTGCCGGTTCATCCAGCTGCCGACGACGCTGCTGGCGCAAGTCGATTCAAGCGTCGGCGGCAAGACCGCGATCAACACCATAGCGGGCAAGAACCTGGTCGGCGCCTTTCACCAGCCGGCGCTGGTGCTGGCCGATCTGGACGCCCTGGCCACGCTGCCCCGGCGGGAACTGGCTGCGGGCTATGCCGAAGTGGTGAAATACGGGCTGATCGGCGACGCCGATTTTTTCGACTGGTGCGAGCGCCATGGCGCGGCGCTGATCGCGGGCGATACCGCGGCACGGGCGCATGCGGTGGCGGTGTCGGTCGCGGCCAAGGCGCGGATCGTGGCCGAGGATGAGCGCGAAACCAGCGGTCGGCGTGCCCTGCTGAACCTGGGCCACACCTTCGGTCATGCGCTGGAGGCCGAAAACGCCTTTTCGGATCGATTGCTGCACGGCGAGGCGGTCGCGCTGGGCATGGTGCTGGCGGCGCGCTATTCGGTGCGGTGCGGGCTGCTGAACGGGCAGGACGCGGGCCGGATCGCAGCGCATATTACAGACGTTGGCCTGCCGGCGCGGTTGGCCGATCTGGGGCTCAAATGCGACGGGCGCGCGCTGACCGCCCATATGCTGCACGACAAGAAGATGGAGGGCGGCACCCTGCCCTTCCTGCTGATGCGCGGCATCGGTGAGACGTTCATGGCCCGTGACGTGGCGCTGGACGATGTTACCGCGTTTCTGGACGCGGAGCTGGCTGCCTGATTTCGGGAACGATGTCGGACGCGCGACCTGCCCGGTCCGCCACGCGATTCAACAGTCGCCGTGCCCACACATCATAGGTGACGGCGAGCAGCCAGCTCAAGGGCATTACCACCGCAAGCATGGCCAATCCGCTCCATGGCGCCCATGCGGCAAGACGCGCGTTGAAGCCATCATAGCCGTATTGGTGGTAGCCAAACAGTTTCACGAACATGATGATTGGCTCGTGCACCGTGTATATCGGGTAGGACATCAGGCCGGCGAGCGTATAAAGGCGTAAGCCGCGATGCGGTTCGTTCACGACGCACAGCCATACCACGACCGGGAACACCACGAACACCGCCGCCAGATCGTAAAGCGTGCGGAATTGCGCGCCGGGGGACATGCACAGCACAGCGCCCACCACCACATACAGCGGCAGAACCGGAAATTTCACCGTCGGCAACCGCCCAGCCGCGTGCATTCGGTAAACGACCACCCCGAGGGAAAACGAAAAGAATACGCGCACCAGGCCAACCCACCAGTGCGGCCACAGCCAACCACCGTCGAGCGAGCCGAACCGGCTTGCGACAACGATCAAACCCGCCCCGGCGCAGGCCATGGTGGCCGGCAGGCGCCATCCGCGCCGCAACTTTGCAGACGATCCATATATGGCATTTGCCACCAGCTCGCAAAACAGCGACCACGCAGGAAAGTTGAGAGGATATAGCAAGGTATGCGTGGCGAAATACGGCCATGGCAGCATCAGCAGCGCAGGCACCGCCATGCCGGCGATGGCGCCCCAGTCCCCGGGGGGGTGGCCCGGGCGCGCAAGCGGGGCGACCACGACGATCAACCCGATCACCGTGCCGGCCAGATACAACGGATACAGCCGGATAAAACGCAGGATGGTGAACCTGACTGCCCCCAGCGAATATCCCAGACGATCCTGATACGCATTGGCGATCACGAACCCGCTCATCAGGAAGAACAGGTCGACCGCCAGATAGGCGCTACCGACCACAAGCGGGGCCAGGTAATTGTTGAAATGATAGAATACGACCAACACCGCCGCCACCCCGCGCAACCCGTCGAGCGAGTGGTACATGCGCTTTCCGGATGCCCGCCCGATGATTGCACTGTCCATGGTCTATTCCACACGGCTGACGCATTGATTGCGGGGTCGGGAGAATCGGTTGCCGTTACTCGCCCATATAGTTTTATTTCCTTGAGCCTCACCAGAAAAAGCCCGCGCGACGGGGTTCGCTGCAACGAAAGTCAGCTGCCATTCACGCATTCTCCCGTAGAGCGGCATTAACCCGGAAACGGGATATTTTTGGACGCGCGCGCGTTGATCCGGAACAAACGGATTTCCGGCATTCGGACGCGCAGCACCCAGCGATCCGTCACCTCGTGAAATTGGAGGATGTGAAATGAAAATTCTGGCCAGCATCATGCTGGGAACCGCCCTGATCATGGCTCCCGTCGCGGCCGATGCGCACGGTGGCGGCGGTGGCGGTGGGCATGGCGGTGGCGGCGGCGGCGGACATGGTGGCGGCGGCGGATTCCACGGCGGCGGTGGCGGTGGCGGCGGGTTCCGTGGCGGCGGCGGTTTTGGCGGCGGTGGTGGCTATCGCGGTGGTGGCTATCGCGGTGGCGGTGGTGGCTGGCACGGCGGCGGCTGGGGCTATCGCGGCGGCGGCTGGGGCGGTTACGGTTGGGGTTGGCCCTATTTCTACGGCTTGGCGCCAGGCCTGTACCTGGGGTATTACGATAGTCCCTGGTACTGGGGTTATCCGGGGTATGATTACGGCTATCCCGGCTATCCGACGCAGGATGCGCCGCCACAGGGTTACGCGCCCGGTCCGGATGCGTATAATGGCGCGCCCCCGATGGCGGCTGCGCCGCAGGCCTGCGGTAACTGGCAATTCAGCCAGGCGGATCGGCAATATCACTGGGTTACCAATGGCTGCAATTGATTGGATCGCCGCGCCACGGCGTACCGCGGCATCATGGCGTAATATGGATATGAGGGCCGGTCTGTCAGGCGGGTTTTGTGTGGCGCTGATGGCCATGGCGTCGCCGGCGCTGGGCCAGACCATCGGCCTTTCGCCGATCGCCGCCTTGCATCAGGCGCTGCATCTGTCCGCCGCGCAGGAAGCGGCGTGGAAAACATACCGCGCACAGGCCGCGACGCCCAGCCCGGCGCAGGATCGCCGCCGGGCTGCGTCGCAGATGTTTCCCAAACTCAACGCGCCGCAGCGGCTTGATCTGATCGAGGCGGAAATGAAACAGGAACTGGCCGATCTGGACCAGCAATCGCGAGTGCTTGAAGCGTTCTATGGGACGCTGACCCCCGAGCAGCAGTCGATTTTCGACGCCCAGACCCTGCCACAGCCGAATTCGCAGCAGCAGCCGGGGCAGTAAGGCTGTATTCCAGAGCGGTCGAGTTGCAACCGGACGCGTCGCTCAACTCATTCGAGAAATCGATCCGGCGCTTGCATGCCGCCGCCGTCGCGCTCAATCAGCAAGCCTCGAGCGACCGGCCCGGCGTTTGTGGAGGGGATTGTCCTTAGTCTCTCTTTCTTTGTGGACCTGCCAGACCCGATCATCCCCCCGCAAGGACCACCATGCCCGAACTTCCCGAAGTCGAAACTACCGTGCGCGGCCTTGCGCGTTTTCTGCAAGGGGCGCGGATTGTGCGGGTTTCGGTCAATCGTCCCGATCTGCGCCGGCCGTTTCCGGTCGATCTGGCGCAAGTGCTGATCGGCGCGCACGTGACCGGTCTGGGGCGGCGGGCGAAATACGGGCTGATCCACACCGATCGGGCACGTACGCTGGTGTTTCATCTGGGCATGTCGGGCCGGTGGCGGATCGACCCTGCGGTGCCGGACAAGCATGACCATCTGTTGATCGAGACTGACGCCGGCCATGTGCTGGCGCTGAATGACGCGCGGCGGTTCGGGTCGGTGGATCTGGTGGATACCGCCGCGCTGGATGCCTGGCCGGCGTTTGCCGCGATGGGGCCGGAACCGCTTGGCCAAAAATCGTCAGGTACATCGCTGACCACGGGTCACCTGCGGCAGGCCTTTGCCGGGCGCAGCGCGGCGGTGAAGCTGTTGCTGCTCGACCAGCGCATCGTGGCCGGGCTGGGCAATATCTATGTGTGCGAGGCTCTGCATCGCGCCCGGATCAGCCCTGAGCGGGCGGCTGGCCAGGTCACGCGGGCGGGCATCGCCAGGCTGGTGCCGGCGATCCGCGAAGTGCTGGAGGAATCGATCGCGGCGGGCGGCTCGACCATTCGCGATTATGCCCAGCCCAATGGCGAGCTGGGTTATTTCGCGGCGAACTGGCGGGTCTATGGCCGCGCGGGCCAGGCTTGCCGGTGCGGCGGAACGGTCGGGCGCGTGGTGCAGGGCGGCCGCAGCAGCTTCTGGTGTGCCGCCTGCCAGAAATAGCCGGGGTCATGCGGTCGGCATGGTTGCGACCCTGGGCCAGACCCACAACCATCCTTGACGATTCGCGCCGCCGCCGGTAATGGCCGCGCTTTCCTGCGGGCCGGACCGGGCGCATAGCCTGGCCCGGGCCGCCGATCGACCGCATTATCTCAATGGCTGGGCCCGTCGCCCCGCAGCCGAACGAAGGACACACATGGCCAATTCGCCACAAGCCCGCAAGCGCATCCGCCGTAACGATGCGCGTGCTTTGATCAACGGTAATCGCCTGTCGCGCATCCGCACCTTCGTGAAGAAGGTCGAGGCGGCGCTCGACGGGGGCGACAAGACCGCCGCTGCCGAGGCTCTCGCAGCGGCACAGCCTGAACTGGCGCGCGGCGTGGCGCGCGGCGTGCTGCACAAGAACACCGCATCGCGAAAATTGTCGCGGCTGACCAGGCGAGTGGCCGCACTCTGAACAGCTATTAGGTGATTCGGCGTGGCGAGGTCACTGCCTCCCGCCCGAGAATTAAAAAAAGGCCGGCGGGCATTCCGCCGGCCTTTTTGCTGTCTGGTGCAATCAACATTGCCGTTTCCGAAAAGCCGCGGCATTTCAGCGATTCGCATTGTCACGCAATTGAAACGAAAAATTACCACATTGAAATACAGTGATTTATTCGGGATCCCAGGAATCCCGAGCGATCCAAGTGTCAAGGGCATATATTTCAGTTTTTTTGCACCGGACATCTTGCTCTCTCCCTTAAACCATCCTTAGTAACTGCCACGCCGGGGGCTTGGTTGCCGGCGATCATAACAGCTAGACGACTGGCGTAGCGGCTGGAGGGTTGCTGCTTAAGTAGTATTGTGCAGTCCACGCGATTTGCGCAAAGCTATTATTACGCGTTTTCAATTGGTACGGGGCAGGAGCAAACGCGTGACAGCAAGCATTTCGGGAGGTCGCCGTGGGGACGCCGTATTGGCCCGAGCCAAGGCAGATATACCGCCCGATCCAGACGAACAGGATGCCGTAAATCTTGCCGCCGATTGGGCCGACATCAGCCATGGCCTGCGCAAGGACCTGGGCCAGCAATTATACAGCCAATGGATCCGGCCGGTCCAGCTGGGCCGGTTCTGCAAGGAAACCGGCACGCTCGACCTGTTCCTGCCCACCGAGTTTTCCGCCAACTGGGTGGCAGACCGTTTTTCCGACCGGCTGTCGCTGGCGTGGAAGATCGCCCGTTCGGAAGTTCGCCATGTGCGGATCACGGCAAACCCCTGCCGCCGGCAAATGCCCGACCTGCGGCTCGATCACGCGACGGGCCCGCGACGCCTGGCCAATGACGACGGACCCGGCGCCCTGCGCCCGGCCGGCGCCGCGCTCTCTGCCGTCGCGCGGTCAGACTACACCGGCCACGACATCGCCGGAATGGCGCGTGACACGCTGGGCATGGCCTCGATCGGGCTCGACCCGTCGCTGAACTTTGCCACCTTCGTCACCGGTACCGCCAATGTCCTGGCGTGCAGCGCCGCACAGCGCATGGCCGCGCTCGAAACGCCGCAATTCTCGCCGCTCTACCTCAAGGCCGCCACCGGCCAGGGCAAGACCCATCTGCTGCACGCCATCGGCCACGCCTATCTGGCGGCGCATCCTCGCGCGCGCATCTTCTATTGCTCGGCCGAACGCTTCATGGTCGAATTCGTGCAGGCGCTGCGCCAGAACCAGATGATCGAATTCAAATCGCGCCTGCGCGGCTTCGACCTGCTGCTGGTTGACGACATCCAGTTCATCATCGGCAAGGCCAGCGCCCAGGAAGAACTGCTCTACACGATCGACGCGCTGCTGGCCGAAGGCAAACGCCTGGTCTTTGCCGCCGACCGCGCGCCGCAAGCACTCGACGGCGTCGAACAGCGGCTGCTCTCGCGTCTGTCGATGGGGCTGGTCGCCGACATCATGCCTGCCGACATCGAATTGCGCCGGCTCATCCTCGAACACCGCCTGGCCCGGCTATCCTCCCATACCGAAGTCCCCGGCGACGTGATCGGCTTCCTGGCCCGCACCATCAATCGCAACGTGCGCGAACTCGTCGGCGGCCTCAACAAGCTGATCGCTTACGCCCAGTTGACCGGCCAGGCGATCTCGCTGCAACTCGCCGAAGAACAACTCACCGACATATTATCGGCAAATCGCAAACGCATCACCATCGACGAAATCCAGCGCACCGTCTGCCAGTTCTACCGCGTCGATCGCACCGAAATGTCCAGCAAACGCCGCGCCCGTGCGGTCGTGCGCCCGCGTCAAGTGGCAATGTACCTGGCCAAGGTACTGACCCCGCGCAGCTATCCGGAGATAGGCCGCAAATTCGGCGGGCGCGATCACTCGACGGTCATCCATGCCGTGCGGCTGATCGAGGATCTGCGCACGCGCGATGCGGATATGGATGGCGATGTGCGGAGTTTGTTGCGGCAGCTGGAAAGCTGAGATCAAGGTGCGAGGGGTCTGCCCCATAGGCGCTCACCTGGAAACTACATATTTGCTTACTTCGTCACCCTGACGAAAGTCAGGGTCCATTGCCGCAACGTCGCGGATCAATCGGGGGGTTGGGACAATGGATCCTGACTTTCGTCAGGATGACGATAAAAAGTCCAAAAATCGATAAGGACCGTTGGCGTCTATGGGGCAAACCCCTCGCGCTCCCCGTCATTCTGCCGATGTTTTATTTGTGTTGTCGACCATCCGCGCAGTGCAATTAAAAGACTGCGGCGCAAAATAGCGCGAATGCCGGAGCGGCAAGCGACAATCAATAAACGGGGTCTGGGGCCCATGGCCCCAGGACTAACCCTTTCCTTCAACCAACCGCCGGCAAGCTAATTATCGCCTTTGCCATCCTTCACCCCAACCGTAGGCACGGCAACGCTTTCCTTCTTGCTGCCGATGACGATCTTTTTCGACTCCAGGTCCACCTTGGGCATGGCGCCGGGTGAGGTATTGACCGAAATCTTGGGCAGTGCGCCGTTCTGGGTGACGTTGGCGGACCAGAACCCGGAGTAGAACAGCAGTGCGACGATCAGCGCGATGATCAGGATCAGGCCGGTCACGAACCCGCCCCCGCGCCTGCTGCGAACGACGACCGGTTCGACGGGCCGTGTATCCTCGGGATGGACCCGGGTGCCGTCTTCCCGGTACAGTGGGCCTTCTTCACGATAGCTTGTCATTATTCTCTCCTGCCAATTGTTTCGAGCTACACCAGGATCAGCGCAGCCTGCCCCGGCGCAACAAATTGACGATGGCCAGCAGAATTACAGCGCCGACTACCGACACCGCAAAGCTTTCGACCGTCAGCGGAGCATTGTTGATTTCGCCATGGCCGAAAATCAGCCCACCCAGAAACGCGCCGACAATGCCGACTACGACATTCAGGACGATGCCCTGATTATCGCGCATGATAATGCCGGCCAGCCAGCCGACCACGCCACCAATGATAAGCCAGACAATAAGTCCAATCATGACTTCCTCCTCAATGATGTGCCTGTTTGGCACCATATCGCTACTACGGTTTGGCAGCCCGATAGTTCCGCAAGCGCGCTGCGTCGGGCACTTTGCTTATGGCGTTCCTTGCGTTAACCGCTGCGGTCATGACTTTGCCCCCACACCGCCTCAGCCGTTTCGCCCGCCACATCGTGCTGCCCGAAGTGGGCGGCGCGGGGCAAGTGGCGTTGGCGGGAGCGCATGTCGCCTTGATCGGCTGCGGCGGGATCGGCAGCCCGGCACTGCAATATCTCGCTGCGGCGGGGGTTGGGGCGCTGACGCTGATCGATGACGATGTGGTCGAGGAATCGAACCTGCAGCGCCAGACGATCTTTACCCCTGCCGATATCGGGCACCCCAAGGCCGGGGCAGCGGCCGGCTGGGTGGCGCGGTTCGATCCGGCCATCGCGGTGCGCGCGATCGTTGCCCGGATCGACCGGGACAATGCGGCAAGCCTGCTGGCCGGCGCGACCCAGGTGCTCGATGGCTGCGACAATTTCGCCACGCGGCTGGCGATATCGGACGCTTGCGTGGCATCGGGCCTGCCGCTGACCAGTGCGGCGGTCGGGCGTTTCCAGGGGCAGGTGGCGAATTTCACGGGACATTTGCCCGATCAGCCCTGCTATCGCTGCTTTGTCGGCGACGCCTTCGATGCGCAGGATTGCGACAATTGCGCGGCCGATGGCATGCTGGGGGCGGTGGCCGGGATGGTCGGCACCCTGGCGGCGATGCAGGCGCTGCGCGTGGCGCTGGCGGGGCGCGCGACCCTGGGCGAACCGCAATGGGGCAAGTTGCAATTGCTCGACGCGCTGGGGCCATCGTTGCGCACCCTGGCGATAGCGAAGGACCCGGCGTGCAAGGGTTGCGGCTTAGCGGGCGGCTAGGATTTCCTCGACCCAGGCCGGCACCAGCTCGGTCGCGGGGCCAAGGCGGCGCTCGTGGAACGACGAAGGGTCCTGCCCCGCCTCCAGGTTCAGCTCCAGCGTGCGCGCGCCCATTGAGCGGGCATTGCGCACGAAGCCGGCGGCGGGATAAACCGCGCCCGACGTGCCGATCGACACGAACAGATCGGCGCCGCGCAGGGCCCGGTTGATCTCTCCCATATGATACGGCACCTCGCCGAACCACACGACATCGGGGCGCAGCATGCTCTCGCCGCAAGCCGGGCAAGGCGGGCGGTCGATCAGCGGACCGGTCCAGCGCGAACGCACATCGCAAGCGGTGCACCACGCCAGCAGATGCTCGCCGTGCATGTGCAGCAACCGCCGCGCGCCGCCGCGTTCGTGCAGATCGTCGACATTCTGGGTAACGATCAGCAATTCGCCCGGCCATTCCGCATCAAGCCGCCCCAGCGCGACATGCGCGGCGTTTGGCGCCTTGGTCTGGATGGCCGCGCGGCGCATGTCGTAGAAGCGCTGCACCAGTTCGGGATCGCGCGTAAAGGCCTCGGGCGTGGCGACATCTTCGACGCGGTGCTGTTCCCACAGGCCGCCGGCACTGCGAAACGTGTCGATGCCGCTCTCGGCGCTGACGCCCGCACCGGTGAGGATGACGATATTGCGGATTCGAGCCATGTCGCCCATGGAGCACAGAGTTCTGGAGGGATGCAATGGCGCAATTGGGGGCTGGAATCGGTATCATCGGCAGCGCAGGGCGCATGGGCCAGGCGCTGGTCGCGGCGATCGCGGCGGCCGGCGATGTGGTGGCGGGCGGCATCGGCCAGGGCGGCGATCCCGTCGCCCTGGCCGATGCGAGCGACGTGCTGGTCGATTTTTCCAGCCCGCGCGCGCTGGAGGCCAATCTCGACGCGGCAACGGCCACCGGCACGCCCATCGTGGTCGGTACCACCGGGCTGGAGGAGCGGCACCACTGGCTGGTCGATCAGGCCGCCGAACACGTCGCGGTGCTGCAAACCGGCAATACCTCGCTGGGTGTGAACTTGCTGGCGCATCTGGTGCGCGAGGCGGCGGCACGGCTGGGCGAGGACTGGGACATCGAAATCGTCGAGACGCATCATCGCGGCAAGGTCGATGCGCCGTCGGGTACCGCGCTGCTGCTGGGCGGGGCGGCGGCGCGCGGGCGCGGGATCACCCTGGCCGATCACAGTGTGCGCGGCCGCGTTGACAGTGTGCGCGGTGGCATCACCGGCCCGCGCGCGCCCGGCACGATCGGCTTTGCCGCACTGCGCGGCGGCAGCGTGGCGGGCGATCACACGGTCTATCTGCTGGGCGACGACGAGCGCATCGCCTTGTCGCATGTCGCCGAAAACCGGGGCATTTTCGCCAGGGGCGCGGTAGCCGCGGCGCATTGGCTGATCGGCAGGCCCGCCGGGCGCTACACCATGGCCGAGGTGCTCGGGCTGTGACGCGATGAAACGCGCCGACATCTTTGAATTTTTCCGGCGACTGGCCGAAGCCAACCCCTCCCCCGAAACCGAGCTGGAGTTCGGCAACCCCTACCAGATGCTGGTCGCCGTGGTGCTGTCCGCGCAGTCCACCGATGTCGGCGTCAACAAGGCCACCCGCGCGCTGTTCCGGGAGGTCACCACCCCGCAGCACATGGTCGAACTGGGCGAAGACGCGCTCAAGGACCACATCAAGACCATCGGGCTGTTCAATACCAAGGCCAGGAACGTCATCGCCTTGTCGCAACAGCTAGTCCGCGAGTTTGGCGGTGAAGTGCCGGCGGATCGCAACCACCTGATGTCCCTGCCCGGCGTCGGCCGCAAGACCGCGAACGTGGTCCTGAACAGCGTCTTCGGCGCGGAAACCTTCGCCGTCGACACCCACATCTTCCGCGTCGGCAACCGTACCGGCCTGGCCAGGGGCAAGACCGTGGATGCCGTCGAAGCGGGCCTCGAAAAACACGTCCCCGGGCCCTTCCGCATCGGCGCGCACCATTGGCTGATCCTGCACGGCCGCTACATCTGCAAGGCACGCACGCCGGAGTGCTGGCGCTGCCCGGTAGTCGATTTATGCGCGTTCAAGGAAAAGATCTTGAAGAAGACGAAGGGGTAGATTCCGGGGCCATCGCAATCCCGGCCTTGGCGCCCGAACAACGCCAGTCCCCCGCCCGCTTGCGGGAGGGGTCAGGGGCGGGCACTTCTCAAACCGGCAGATCGCGCCTCTTCCTCCCCTCTGAAGAAGAGGGGGCTATAGGTCCGATCAACGCAGTTTGGCATAAGGCCAACGGCCCTGATCCTTTTCCCCCTAAATCCCCTGCAAAACCGCACCCACAATCCGACGGTAAATCCGCGCCAGCCCCTCCAGATCGGCCATCGCCACCGCTTCATCGCGCTTATGCATGGTGGAGTTGGACAGGCCGAATTCCAGAACCGGGCACAAGTCCTTCAGAAACCGCGCATCGGATGTGCCGCCGCTGGTCGACAGGTCGGGCGCGGTGGCGGTTTCTTCGGCAATGGCTGCCATCACCAGTTGCGAAAATCGGCCGGGGCTGGTCAGGAAGGCTTCTCCCGAGATGACCGCGCGCGCGGTGGCACCATGGCGCGTGGCGATCACGGCGATGCGCGCGACCAGTTCCGGCCCGGTGTGCAGCGCGTTGAAGCGGACCGAAATCCGCGCGGCGGCGCGCGAGGGGATAACGTTGGTGGCCGGATTGGGCGCAACGATTTCGGTTATTTCCAGGTTCGATGGCTGGAACCACTCGGTGCCGTCGTCCAAATGCAGCGCGTCCAGTTCGGCAAGCAGCGCCACTAGCCGCGTGATCGGATTGTCGGCAAGCTGCGGGTAAGCGACGTGGCCTTCGCGCCCGGCCACCTCGAGCCAGATATTGACCGAGCCGCGCCGGCCGATCTTGATCGTATCGCCCAGCCGGTTGACCGAGGTCGGCTCCCCGACCAAGCACATATCGGGTTCTGCGCCCACCTTGCGGATATGGTCGATCAGCGCCAGCGTGCCGAAGCGGGCCGGCCCCTCTTCATCGCCGGTGATGATGAAGCTGATCGTGCCGGCGTCTGCGGGGATATCGCGCGTGGCGGCGACCATGGCGGCAATGGCGCCCTTCATGTCTACCGCGCCGCGCCCGTACAGCAGATCGCCGCGCCGCTCGGGCGCAAACGGGGCAGAGGTCCATCCCTCGCCTACCGGCACGACATCGAGATGGCCGGCAAAGGCGAAATGGCGGCTGCCGGGCGGGCCCCGGCGGATGGCGAACAGGTTTTCGACCGGGCCATCGGGCGCCTCGCCTGCGTGGAAGCGGTGCACCGCAAAGCCCAGCGGCGCCAGTTGCCGTTCCAGGCAATCGAACACCGGCCCGGCCGCCGGGGTGACGCTGGGGCAGGCGATCAGCGCTTCGGCCAGATCGGCAACGTTAGGGCGGGTCGGGTCCAGATTATCCATAAGTTGGCGTTATCAAATGCTCCGGCGGCTGCAAGGGTGCGCCGATATTACGACCCCAGCGCCTGGTCGAGCACACGAGCCAGCCGCAACCCCGCCTGCATCAGCCGCTGGCGAACCACCGGCAGGCTGGCGCGCATATCGGCCGCGCTGAAATCGGCTATTTTCGATGTCGATCCCACGCAGGGGTCATGGTGAAAAGCGCGTGTGTAGGCGAATTTTCTTCCCAGATCATAGCTCTCCCTGGCCCAGTCGGTGACTTCGCCAGTGGCGATCCGCGCGCGCTCTGCCGGGGTATAAACCCGGACCAGCCCGGTGTCCTGCACCCAATCGGGCAGGCTGTCCCACAACCAATGGAGGCTGACCGGGCGCGTCCCGTCGCCCACCAGCGATGCGGGGGGATTGCGCAAGGTCACTTCATTGCCGCCCCGGTCGTCATGGTCGCCGACATGCAACGGTTGATGGATATCGCCGACGAAATGGGTCAGAAAAGCCAGCGCAACCAGTCGCTGCGCATCGCTCTGCCGGCGATCGGCGAGGATTCGGCGCATCCGGACAATCTGGGCCGAAACGCAGGCGCCGCCCGGGCAATCCGCCTTGATATCGAAGCGACCGCAGACCGGCTCGTCCTGGTAATGCCAGGGGAAGGTGAATTTCCAGTGGTCGGGATCGCCGCGCAGGCAATCGGGCCAATTGGCGGCATCGTCCAGACTGGCGATCGGGCAGCCCGGCGTATGGATCTGCCCCTGCGCCTTCAGCAGAGCCCGGATGCGCGCGGCGGTCCGGGGTTGCACATTGGCCAGGGCGATTTCGGCAATGGCGCGATGGCCGACCGCGTCCCACGCCAGTGCCGGATGCACCCAGCCCAGCGCGGCCAAAATCGCCACCAGCAGCACCATCACGCGGCCTGGCAGGGTGGCCGGCCGCATGCTCATGCCCCCAGTCCCGCTTCCTGCGCCGCGTCGCCCGCCCATGCCTGCATCCATGCATGTTCCGATACCGCCGCCATATAGGCCTGCGCAAAACCGGGCACGGGCACGTCGTAAGAGCGAAACCGCGTCACCACCGGCGCAAACGCGATGTCGGCGGCGGAGAAACTGCCGAACAGAAACGGCCCGCCCGATCCGAACCGCGCCCGCGCCTCGGCCCATAACGTCAATATGCGCAGCACATCGGCCTGCGCCGCGGCATCGAGCGCCAGAAGCTCGCCCAGCCGGTGCAGATTCATCGGGCACTGCTGGCGCAGCGCGTGAAACGAGCTGTGCATTTCGGCGACGATCGCGCGAGCCAGCCCCCGCGCATCATCGGCGCGCGGCCAGAATCGCTCGCGACCGACCTTGTCACCCAGATATTCCAGGATCGCCAGGCTGTCCCAGATGACCGTATCCCCATCCCACAACACCGGAACGACGCCGGCCGAAGGCGCCAGATCATCCGCCAGCCGGCGCCGGGGCCAGTCGGCATCGTACAGCGGCACCACTTCCTCCGCGAAGGGCAGGCCCGATTGCTTGCACGCCAGCCAGCCGCGCAGCGACCAGCTGGACGAATGCTTGCTTCCAATGATCAGTTTCATGGCCTGCTCCGGGCGAATTTTCAGGGCGTGGCGCGGTATAGCCGGGAACATGACGGTTTGAAGGGCAATCGTCGGGTAAATCTTTTCCACCGCTGCGATGCAACATGTCGCTTGTTTGTCAAAATCATCGCCTTATCTTCGCAGTGGGAGCCGACTCCGCTCCCGCTTGAAAGGAGCGCATGGCCCGCAAGACAACTCGCGCCCACGAAGCGGCGCATTTTTCGCCCCCCGGCTTTCGCCGTGATGAAAATCCGCCCCGCCGCGATGAGAATCGCCGGTCGCGCGCGGAGATCGAATTCGACGAGCCCGCTGTCCTGGCTGCGGTGTTCGGGCAATTCGATGCCAATCTGGTCCAGATCGAAAGTCGCCTGGGGGTGTATATCGCCGCCCGCGGCAATCGCATCCAGATCGAGGGGCCGGAAGACGGGGTTGCGCGAGCGCGGGATGTGTTGAAAGGGCTGCAAAATCGCTTGCTGGGCGGACATGACATCGACACCGGAGCGGTGGAATCCCTGATCGCGATGTCGAGCGAGCCGTTGCTGGAAGGGATCATATCGGGCGATCACGACGCGCCGCCGATCATGATCCGCACCCGGCGCAAGACCATCTTGCCGCGCTCCGCCATGCAGATCAATTATATGCAGGCGCTGGTGAAGAACGACATCATCTTCGCGCTGGGGCCGGCCGGCACCGGCAAGACCTATGTGGCGGTGGCGCAAGCGGTCAGCCAGTTGATGGCCGGCAGCGTGCAACGGCTGATCCTGTCACGCCCGGCGGTCGAAGCGGGCGAGCGGCTGGGCTTCCTGCCCGGCGACATGAAGGAAAAAGTCGACCCCTACCTGCGCCCACTCTACGATGCGCTGTACGACTGCATGCCGCCGGAACAGGTGGAACGGCGCATGGCCAGCGGCGAAATCGAAGTCGCGCCGATCGCCTTCATGCGCGGGCGGACTTTGGCCGATGCGTTCATCATTCTGGACGAAGCGCAGAATACCACGCCGTCGCAAATGAAAATGTTTCTGACCCGGTTTGGGCAGAACAGCCGCATGGTGGTATGTGGCGATCCCCGGCAGGTCGATATCCCCGGCGGCGATGCGCAGAGCGGGCTGGCGGATGCGGTGCGGCGGCTGGAGGGTGTCGAGGGGATCGCGGTGACGCGGTTTACCAGCGCGGATGTTGTGCGGCATCCGATCGTGGGCCGGATTGTCGAGGCTTATGAGGGGAAGGATGGCTAAACGCGCTGCGGTAATTTTCCTTCTTTAAAGAGGAGGGACTATCGGTTTCGACCAACGCAGTTTGGTAACGGGGTCTTGATAATAGTTGATAACGCGCTACTATCTCGGCAGCAGGAGAACGACGATGATCAGCGCCGATCTTGGGACGCAACTTGAAACTTTTGTCACCCAACTTGTCGAGACGGGGCGTTATAACTCAAAGAGCGAGGTGTTGCGCGAGGGTGTGCGCGTGATCCAGGAGCGCGAAGCCCGGTTGGCTGCCCTCGATGCCTCGATCGCTCGGGGTGTTGCAGATGCAGACGAAGGGCGAACCAAATCGGTAGCCGAAGTGTTCGACCGGCTTGAGGCGAAATTTGCTGCGCTGGCCGATAGCCAAGAGTGAGGGTCGAGATTTCGGCAGAGGCCGAGCAGGACCTGGAGGCAATCGGTCATTATGTCGTGCGCGACAATCCCACCCGCGCCGTCAGCTTCCTTCGCGAGCTTCGTGCGAAATGCTTTGACCTGGAGGAATTGCCAAATCGCTTTCCTCTGGTCAACCGTTATAAAAGCCTTGGCATACGCCGCCGGGTACACGGCAATTATCTGATCTTCTACCGCATCGAACCGCAGCAGATCGTCGTGCTTCATGTCCTGCAAGCAGCGACGGACTACGCATCCGTTCTCTTTCCAAAGGATGACGATAATGGTTAAGTGCAGTAATGACTCATAATGAGCGGAACTGTTCCGTTTGTGCGGATTTTATTGAAGCGTCGTCCTTCATCCTGGCCAGCAGAAGAACGAAATGCAGTCCTTCGACAAGCTCTGGAAGACAGAGTAAAAGAGCGATTTGCCATAATGAAAATATTGGCATTCAGGCCGATGGTCGTGCCGGTCATGTCCTTCCTGCTACCCACGACTTACTCTTCAAATCCCCGCAATAGCCTGATCCACCAGCGCGCTATCCGCCTGCGCCGTGTGATGCGCCACGATCAACCCGCGCGCAGCCGCAGTCGCAGCCTCGGCCGTCTTCGCCCGCACCGCAGCAATCGCGCCCAACTCAGCCGCTTCGATCTTGTCCGTCGCCATCTTCTCACGACGCCCAATCACCGTAGCAGTGTCGGTTTCGGCATTCGCCACAATCGCATCCGCCTCGTGCCGGGCATGATCCAGCATGGCGGCGGCGTCTTTTTCGGCGCTGGCGATTTTGGTGGCGTATTCCTGGCGCAGGGCTTCGGCTTCGGCGCGCAGGGCTTTGGCTTCTTCGAGTTGGGCCTTGATTTCGGCGATGCCCGCATCGAGGCCGGAGGTAAGCATCCGGGGGACTTTGAGGTAAAGGGC
>CAXTOS010000055.1:0-18091 GCA_964245935.1 uncultured Novosphingobium sp. | reverse complement strand
CGCATCCTGACCGACTACGGCTTCGAGGGGCACCCGTTCCGCAAGGACTTCCCGCTGACCGGCTATGTCGAGCTACGCTATTCCGAGGAAGACCAGCGTGTCGTCTACGAGCCGGTTAAGCTGGCGCAGGATTTGCGGCAGTTCGATTTCATGAGCCCCTGGGAAGGTGCCAACTACGTGCTGCCGGGTGACGAAAAGGCGGCGAAAGCCCCGTCGACGCCGCCGGTCGACAAGCCGCAGACCACTGACAAGCCGAAGGAAACGGGTGGGGGCGAGCCGGCAAATGCCACTGCAGCCAAGCCGGTCGCTGCATCGCCGCCGGCCATGGTCGAAACCGGCCAGCCTGCGCCCGGCGCGCCGGCATCGACCGACGCCCAGGCGTACAAGGATTCTGGAGCCAAGCCATGAGCATGCAGCTCGAAAGCTCGCCGACCACCGGCGGCGAACACATCAGCAATTACACGATCAATTTCGGGCCCCAGCATCCCGCCGCGCATGGCGTGCTGCGGATGGTGATGGAACTGGACGGCGAGATCATCGAGCGGATCGATCCGCATGTCGGCCTGCTCCATCGCGGCACCGAAAAGTTGATCGAGCACAAGACCTATCTGCAGGCGCTGCCCTATTTCGACCGGCTGGATTACTGCTCGCCGCTGGCGATGGAATATTCCTATGTGCTGGCGATCGAGAAACTGCTGAACATCGCGGTGCCGCTGCGCGCCCAATATCTGCGGGTTTTGTTCGCCGAACTGACCCGCATCTGCAATCACATGCTGAACCTGGGCAGCCACGTCATGGACGTGGGCGCAATGACGCCAAACCTGTGGCTGTTCGAAATTCGCGAGGATTGCCTGAATTTCTTTGAGCGCGCAGCAGGCGCTCGCATGCACATGGCGTGGTTCCGGCCCGGCGGCGTGCATCAGGACGTGCCGCTGAAATTGCTGGCCGATATCGGCGAATGGCTCGATGTGCGGATGCCGCGCCTGTTCGAGGACGCGATGAGCTTGGTCGTCGACAATCGCATCTTCAAGCAGCGCAATGTCGATATCGCGTTGGTGAACAAGCAGGACGCATTGCGCTGGGGCTTTTCCGGGCCGATGATTCGCGGCGCCGGGATCGCCTGGGATTTGCGCAAGAGCCAGCCCTACGACGTCTATGACCGCATGGACTTTGAAATCCCGGTGGGCACCAACAGCGATTGCTACGACCGGTTCATGGTCCGCGTCGAGGAAGTGCGCCAGTCGGCGAAAATCATGAAGCAGTGCCTGGCCGAAATGCCGGAAGGGCCGATCGCGTCCGACAACCGCAAGGTGGTTCCGCCCAGGCGCGGCGAGATGAAAAGCTCGATGGAAAGCCTGATCCATCACTTCAAGCTCTACACCGAGGGCTTCCACGTGCCGGCGGGCGAGGTCTATGTCGCCACCGAAAGCCCCAAGGGCGAATTCGGCGTCTA
Organism: uncultured Novosphingobium sp.; assembly: GCA_964245935.1. Classification (GTDB taxonomy): domain Bacteria; phylum Pseudomonadota; class Alphaproteobacteria; order Sphingomonadales; family Sphingomonadaceae; genus Novosphingobium. The sequence goes on along the minus strand of CAXTOS010000055.1, from coordinate 16,638 downwards.
TCTCGTCAGCGACGGCAGCAACAAGCCCTATCGCTGCAAGATTCGCCCGACCGCGTTCAGCCATCTGCAGGCGATGGATTTCATGTCGAAGGGCCACATGCTGCCTGATGCGACCGCGATTCTGGGCGCGATCGACGTGGTGTTCGGGGAGTGTGACCGGTGAGGGGGCTGCGATGCTCGCTCCCCTCCCCTTCAGGGGAGGGGCCGGGGGCGGGGCCTCGCCTCATAGCCCTGCGCTTGCGGAGAGGCCCCACCCCAACCCCTCCCCTGAAGGGGAGGGGCTTAGAGGCGCTCGCCCTAACCACGCGTGTGGAGCTTGTCCGCTAATGGCCGATCGTCATCTCGCACCCGACACGCCCGAACTCCGCGCGCGCTGGGGCGGTTTTGCCTGGACCGCCGAAAACGCCGCAGCAGCCAAGGCGATCATCGCCCGCTATCCCGAGGGCCGTCAGCGTTCCGCGGTCATGGGCCTGCTAGATCTCGCCCAGCGTCAGGTTGGCGAAGAAACGCAAACGCAGGGCTGGTTGCCGATCCCGGTGATGGAATTCGTGGCGCGGGAATTGGACATGCCGGCGATCCGCGTGGTCGAGGTGGCGACGTTCTATACCATGTATAATCTGGTGCCGGTCGGGCGCTTTCACGTCCAGGTCTGCCGTACCACTCCGTGCTGGCTGCGCGGCAGCGAGGAGGTGCTGTCGGCCTGCAAGGCGCGCGGCATGGCGGTCGGCCACACCACGGCAGACGGGCTGTTCACGCTGACCGAAGTAGAATGCATGGGCAATTGCGCCAGCGCCCCGATGTTTCAGATCAACGACGACAATTACGAAGACCTGACTGCGGACAGCGCGGCGCATATCCTCGACGAACTGGCAGCGGGCCGCTGGCCGAAGACCGGCACGCAATTGCCCGGTCGTCACACCGTCGAACCGCTGGGTGGCCCCACCTCTTTGACCGCGATGGTCTATGCCAATCATGATTACCGGGAGGAGTGGTAACATGTCCCTCTCAGACAAAGATAGAATCTTCACCAATCTCTACGGCTATCAGTCGTGGCAGCTCGCCGCCGCGCAGGCGCGTGGCGATTGGGACAATACCAAGGCGCTGCTGGAACGCGGCCAAGATGGCATCATCCAGGAGATGAAGGATTCCGGCCTGCGTGGGCGCGGCGGGGCGGGCTTTCCGACCGGGATGAAGTGGAGCTTCATGCCCAAAGAATCAAAGGATGGCCGGCCCAGCTTCCTGGTCATCAACGCCGATGAATCCGAGCCGGGCAGCTGCAAGGACCGCGAAATCCTGCGCCACGATCCGCACAAGTTGATCGAAGGCGCGCTGGTTGCCGGCTTCGCGATGCGCGCGCGGGCGGCCTATATCTATGTTCGCGGCGAATATATCCGCGAGGCTGAGGTGATGTCCGCCGCCGTGCAGGAGGCTTATGACGCCGGGCTGATCGGCAAGAACGCCTGCGGGTCGGGCTATGATTACGACGTGTTCGTTCATCGCGGGGCGGGCGCCTATATCTGCGGCGAAGAGACCGCGATGCTGGAAAGCCTGGAAGGCAAGAAGGGCCAGCCGCGCCTGAAACCGCCGTTCCCGGCCGGGGCGGGGCTGTACGGTTGCCCGACTACGGTCAACAATGTGGAAAGCATCGCGGTCGCGCCGACGATCCTGCGGCGCGGCGGCGCGTGGTTCGCCGGCTTTGGCGCGAAGGGCAACAGCGGCACCAAGCTGTTCCAGATCAGCGGCCATGTCGACAAGCCCTGCGTGGTCGAAGAAGCGATGAGCATTCCGTTTCGGGAACTGATCGAAAAGCATTGCGGCGGCATTCGCGGCGGCTGGGATAATCTGCTCTGCGTGGTGCCCGGCGGTTCGTCGGTGCCGCTGGTACCGGCAGCGCAGATCATCGACGCGCCGATGGATTTCGACGGGCTGAAGGCGGTCGGCTCGGGCCTGGGCACGGCGGCGGTGATCGTCATGGACAGATCCACCGACGTGGTCGAGGCGATCAGCCGCTTTTCGCACTTCTACATGCACGAAAGCTGCGGCCAGTGCACGCCGTGCCGCGAAGGCACCGGCTGGATGTACCGCATCATGGAACGCCTGCGCACCGGCGAAGCGGATGTGGGCGAAATCGACATGCTCCAGCAGCTGACCAAGCAGGTCGAGGGTCATACGATCTGCGCACTGGGCGACGCGGCGGCATGGCCGATCCAGGGGCTGATCCGGCATTACCGCCCCGAGCTGGAACGCCGGATCGCGGAAAATGTGCGGGAGGCGGCCGAGTGAGGGAAGCTTCCAATCATCGTCACCCTGAAGTTGTTTCAGGGTCCATTTCTCCGCTCGCGCTGTCCGTCATTGGTGCCTTATTCTTCGTCTCGTGCGCGTCGGCGATCGCCGCGACCGATGATATGGAGGAGCGTTTCAAGACATTTTCGAATCCACGAGGTGAAGCTAATCTCCGGAAGCACGCGAATTGTATCGCGCAACGTTATGCGTCCGAAGTCCAGATTTTATTGCGCAATGACTTGGGGATGAAAGAAATAACAAGCAATTACAAAAACTTGTTGAACTTTAAATGTACCGACGCCGCGCTGTTTCGAGACAATTCTGTCACGCTAAGTGACCTCAACTACCCGCAGGCACTCGCCGAGGCGGCTCTTGTTAAAGATTACAGTTCTAAAACAGTGGCTGCTGTCGATCGGGTTCCACCGCTTAAGCGTGACGAATTTCCGGCGTTCGACGATGAGAAGCTGCCTCAAAAATTTCGTGATTCCCTGGCGGTATCCCGATATTTTCACGATTTGGATGTCATTGCAGAATGTGCGGCTCGGAAAGAACCGCAAACTACCTTCGTGATTTTTGGGACCGCATTGAATTCGCCGGAAGAGGCACTGGCGCTAAACGCAGTCAAGCCTGCGTTAACCGTTTGTGGAGTTCCCAAATTGAGGCCCCAGCCTCCCGCTTATTTTCTTCGCGGTGCACTGGCGAAAAACCTTTATCGATTGGCCGATGAACTGCATCCCGTCGATGAGCTGCGCGAGACGGAGCACTGAAATGCCTAAAGTCACCGTCGACGGCATTGAAATCGAAGTTCCGCAGGGCGCCACCGTGCTCCAGGCGTGCGAGCTGGCGGGCAAGGAAATCCCGCGTTTCTGTTATCATGAGCGGCTGTCGATCGCCGGCAATTGCCGCATGTGCCTGGTCGAAGTGTCACCCGGTCCGCCCAAGCCGCAGGCCAGCTGCGCGCTGCCCGCGGCCGACAAGCAAATCATCCGCACCGACAGCGAAATGGTCCGCATCGCGCGGGAAGGGGTGATGGAATTTCTGCTGATCAATCATCCGCTGGACTGCCCGATCTGCGACCAGGGCGGCGAATGCGATTTGCAGGATCAGTCGATGGCCTATGGCCGAGGCAAGACGCGCTATCACGAGCACAAGCGTGCGGTGACCGAAAAATACATGGGTCCGCTGATCAAGACGGCGATGACCCGCTGCATTCACTGCACCCGCTGCGTGCGCTTTTCCGAGGAAGTGGCCGGCGTGGACGAGATCGGCGCGCTGTATCGCGGCGAGAACATGCAGATCACGACCTATCTGGAATGCGCGGCCAAGCATGAGATGTCGGCCAATGTCATCGATCTGTGCCCGGTCGGCGCGCTGACTTCGCGGCCCTATGCCTTCGAGGCGCGGCCGTGGGAATTGAAGAAGACGCTGGGCATCGACGTGTCGGACGCGACCGGCGCCAATATCCGCATCGACAGCCGGGGCCGCGAAGTGCTGCGCGTGCTGCCGCGCGTCAATGACGACGTGAACGAGGAATGGCTGCCGGACAAGGCGCGTTATCAAGTCGACGGGCTGGTGCGGCGGCGGCTCGACAAGCCGTTTATCCGCCGTGATGGCAAGCTGATCCCGGCCGGTTGGGACGAAGCCTTTGCGGCCATCGCCAGCATCGCTCCGGGGGCCTCGGTCGCGGCGATCGCCGGCGATCTGGTCGATTGCGAGACGATGTTTGCGGGCAAGGCGCTGGTGACGGCGCTGGGTTCCAGCCTGCTCGAAGGACGCCAGACCGGCCTTGCTTACGATTGCAGCAACCTGGCGGCGGTGAACTTCAATTCCGGGCTGGCCGGGATCGAAACGGCCGACGCCATTCTGATCGTGGGCAGCCATGTCCGCTGGGAAGCGCCGCTGGTCAATGTCCGCCTGCGCAAGGCGGTAAAGCGCGGCGCCAGGGTGTTCATCGTCGGGCCGGCGTGGGATACGACTTTCAAGACTGAATTCATCGGCGACGATGTTGCGGTGCTGGGCAATCTGCCCGCGCAGGTCGGCGACGCGATGGCGGCGGCGAAACGCCCGGCGATCATCATCGGCGGGGCCGGTCTGGCGAAGGGCGCGCTGGGCGCGGGTCTGGCGCTGGCGGGACAATGGAATGTCGTGCGCGAAGGCTGGCACGGCTTCAACGTGCTACACATGGCGGCCAGCCGCATGGGCGGGTTGATGCTGGGCTATGCGCAGGCCGGCGGCATCGCCGATATTGCCACAGCCAAGCCGAAACTGCTGATTTCGCTGGGCGCGGACGAAGTCGATTACGCCAAATTCGCGGATTCGACGATCGTCTACATCGGCCATCACGGCGACCAGGGCGCGCATGCGGCGGATATCATCCTGCCGGGCGCAGCCTATACCGAAAAACCCGGAACCTTCGTCAACACCGAGGGCCGGGTGCAGTTCGCCGAACAGGCCGTATTCGCGCCGGGCGACGCGCGCGAAGACTGGACGATCCTGCGCGCGCTGGCCGATGCGTTGCACGTCAACGTGGGCTTCGACAGTTTCGCGGAATTGCGCAGGGCGATGATCGCCGCAGTGCCCGCGCTGGGCGTCGAGGGATTGGCCGATTACGGCGCGCTCCCAGCCGGGCCGATCGCATCGGCTAGCAGCGTGATCGCCTGCTATCCGATCGCCGATTTCTACCTCACCAACCCCATTGCCCGCGCCAGCGTGACGATGCAGCGCTGCTCGGCCGAACTGCTCCACGGGCAGGATCTCGCGGAGGCGGCGGAATGACCAGCTTCTTTGTCACGCACGGCATGCCTTTCGCCGGCGCGTGGGCCCTGGCCACGATTTTGGGCATCCTGCTGATCGCCTTGCCATTGATGCTGTCGGTGGCGATGGTCATTTACGTCGATCGCAAGGTCTGGGCGGCGATGGCGCTGCGCCGGGGGCCCAACGTGGTCGGGCCGTTCGGGCTGCTGCAAAGCTTTGCCGACGGGCTCAAGGTCTTCCTGCAGGAAACCATCGTCCCTTCGGCGGCGAACAAGGGGTTGTTCCTGATCGCCCCGATCCTGACCTTTACCGTGGCCTTGCTCGGCTGGGCGGTGCTGCCGTTCAACTCGGGTGCGATCCTAGCGGATATCAATGTCGGGCTGCTGTACATCCTCGCGATCAGTTCGCTGGGGGTTTACGGCACGATCATTGCCGGCTGGTCGTCCAACTCGAAATACCCGTTTTTCAGTGCGATGCGGGCCTCGGCGCAGATGATTTCCTACGAAGTCTCGATCGGCTTCATCCTGATCTGCATCGTGCTGTGGGCGAACAGCTTCAATCTGAACGCGATCGTCCTGGCGCAGAAGCACGAGGTCTGGATCATCAACGGCTTCTTCATCAATCCGCTGCTGTTCCCGATGTGGGTGATGTTCCTGATCTCGGGCATGGCCGAAACCCAGCGCGCACCGTTCGACCTGACCGAGGCGGAAAGCGAGCTCGTCGCCGGCTACCAGACCGAATATTCGTCGATGAGTTTTGCGCTCTACTGGCTGGGCGAATATGCCAATGTGTTGCTGATGTGCGCGCTGAACGCGACGCTGTTTTTCGGTGGCTACCTGCCGCCGCTGGACTGGGCGCCGCTGTACCTGGTGCCTGGCGTCATCTGGCTGCTGCTCAAGATCGCGTTTTTCTTCTTCGTGTTCAGCTGGGTCAAGGCCACGGTACCGCGCTATCGCTATGACCAGCTGATGCGGCTGGGGTGGAAAGTGTTTCTCCCGGTCTCGCTGGGGTTCGTGGTTCTGGTCAGCGGCTGGCTGATGCTTACGAGGTATGGCGCATGAGTGTCACCCAACTCATCAAGAGCTTCACACTCTGGGAATTCCTCAAGGCGCATTGGCTGACCTTGCAGTATTTCTTCAAGCCCAAGGCGACGATCAATTATCCGTTTGAGAAAAACCCGCTGAGCCCGCGTTTTCGCGGCGAACATGCGCTGCGCCGCTATGCCAATGGCGAGGAACGCTGCATCGCCTGCAAGCTGTGCGAAGCGGTGTGCCCGGCGCTGGCGATCACTATCGAATCCGAACCGCGCGACGACGGCAGCCGCCGTACCACGCGCTACGATATCGACATGACCAAATGTATCTTCTGCGGCTTTTGCCAGGAAGCCTGCCCGGTCGATGCCATCGTCGAAGGGCCGAACTTCGAATATGCGACCGAAACGCGCGAGGAACTGCTCTACGACAAGACCAAATTGCTCGCCAACGGGGACAAGTGGGAGCGGGCGCTGGCCGCGAACCTTGAAGCCGATGCACCCTACCGCTAGGGGCGGGGGATGAATGCGATCGCCATTAGCCACGAGTGCAGCTTGACCTTCTCCCCTCCCGCTTGCGGGAGGGGCCGGGGGTGGGCACGGCCATACGCAAAGCCTGGAACCAGGGAAATAGGACAAGAAGTGCCCACCCCTAACCTCTCCCGCCAGCGGGAGGGGAAGTCCTTTCTCGCTAGCCATTGCGTCATCGGCCACCTCCCCCAGCGGGGGAGGATTTTTAGATGATCCAGCTTGTCGCCTTTTACCTGTTCGCCACGGTTACCATCATCTCGGGGTTGATGACGATCCTGTCGCGCAATCCGGTGCATTCGGTGCTGTGGCTGATCCTGGCGTTTTTCAACGGCGCCGGGCTGATGGTGCTGGCCGGGGCCGAGTTCATCGCCATGCTGCTGGTGATCGTCTACGTCGGCGCGGTCGCGGTGCTGTTCCTGTTCGTGGTGATGATGCTTGACGTCGATTTCGCTACGCTGCGCGCCGGTTTCATTCGCAATTTCCCGTTGGGCATGCTGATCGCACTGGTGCTGCTGGTCGAATTGCTGCTGGGCATCTTTACCCAGCAGGCCGGTGCGGTGGCGCTGGGCAAGCCCGATGGTTCCGAGATCACGCCCGCCGGGTTCAGCAATATCCAGGCGATCGGGGCGCTACTCTATGGCCGCTACCTGTTCCTGTTCGAGGCTGCCGGGCTCATCCTGCTGGTGGCAATGATCGGGGCGATCGTGCTGACCCACCGCAAGCGCAGCGATACGAAGGGGCAAAACGTGTCGAAACAGATCGCGCGGCGTCCGCAAGACGCCACCGTAAACGTTCGGCCCAAGACAGGCCAGGGGGTAAAGCTGTGATCGGCATCGGCCATTACATCGTCGTCAGTTCGATATTGTTCGTGCTGGGGGTGCTGGGCATTTTCCTCAATCGCAAGAACATCATCGTCATCCTGATGGCGATCGAATTGATTCTGCTGGCCGTTAACATCAATTTCGTCGCCTTCAGCGCTTATCTGCACGATTTGACCGGGCAGATTTTCGCCATGTTCGTGCTGACCGTCGCGGCGGGCGAAGCGGCCATCGGGCTGGCCATCCTGGTGATCTATTTTCGCGGGCGCGGCTCGATCGCGGTGGATGATGTCAATCGGATGAAGGGGTGATGCGCATGGGTGCGACGGAACCTCCCCTCCCCTCTAGGGGAGGGGTCGGGGGTGGGGCTTCGCCAACAGGCGTCGCGCTTGCGGATAGGCCCCACCCCAACCCCTCCCCTAAAGGGGAGGGGCTTTTGCGCCAGACCAGCTCCGGGGCGATTTAGCAGATGCATCCGATCGTATTCATCGTGTTCCTGCCGCTGGCGGCAGCCTTCATCGGCGGACTGGGCAACAAGGCGCTGGGCAACGTCCCGGTCAAGCTGCTGACCACCGGGGCGCTGTTCCTGTCCTGCGCGCTGTCGTGGCCGATTTTTCTGTCGTTCCTCTCGGGAAGCGCCCACGCCAGCGTCGAGCCGGTGCTGCAATGGGTGCATTCCGGCGATCTCGACTTCGCCTGGGAATTGCGCGTCGATGCGCTGACCGCAGTGATGCTGGTGGTGGTGACTACTGTTTCCGCGCTCGTCCACCTGTATAGCTGGGGCTATATGGACGAGGATCCGGACCAGCCGCGGTTCTTCGCCTATCTGTCGCTGTTCACCTTTGCCATGCTGATGCTGGTGACCGCCAACAATCTCGTCCAGATGTTCTTCGGCTGGGAAGGGGTGGGGCTCGCGTCCTATCTGCTCATCGGGTTCTGGTTCCGCAAGCCTTCGGCCTGCGCCGCCGCGATCAAGGCGTTCGTGGTCAACCGCGTCGGTGACCTGGGCTTCATGCTGGGCATATTCGGCACGTTCCTGGTGTTCGGTACGGTATCGATCCCCGCCATTCTTTCCGCCGCGCCGCATATGGCGGGCAGCACGATCGGCTTTCTGGGTTATCGCTTCGACACCATGACCGTGCTGTGCGTCCTGCTGTTCATCGGCGCGATGGGCAAGTCGGCGCAATTGGGGCTGCACACCTGGCTGCCCGACGCCATGGAGGGCCCGACCCCGGTGTCGGCGCTGATCCATGCCGCAACCATGGTCACCGCGGGCGTGTTCATGGTCTGCCGGCTGTCGCCGATGTTCGTGGCCAGCCCGGCGGCGATGACCTTCGTCACGATTATCGGCGCGGCGACCTGCTTCTTTGCGGCCACGGTCGGCACCTGCCAGTGGGACATCAAGCGGGTGATCGCCTATTCCACCTGTTCGCAACTGGGCTACATGTTCTTTGCCGCCGGCGTGGGCGCCTTCGACGCCTCGATGTTCCATCTGTTCACGCACGCTTTTTTCAAGGCGCTGCTGTTCCTGGGCGCAGGCTCGGTGATCCATGCAATGCATCACGAGCAGGACATGCGGTTTTACGGCGGGCTGCGGACCAAGATACCGCTGACCTTCTGGGCGATGATGGCCGGCACGCTGGCGATTACCGGCGTGGGCATTGCAGACGTTGCCGGTTTTGCCGGCTTCTACTCGAAGGACGCGATCATCGAGGCGGCCTATGCGCGCGGCACGACGCTGGGCCAGGTCGCGTCGTTCGTCGGCATATTCGCGGCCTTGCTGACCAGCTTCTACAGCTGGCGGCTGATGTTCCTGACATTCTTCGGCAAGCCGCGCTGGGCCCAATCCGAGCATATCCAGCACGCCCTGCATGACGCGCACGGCCATGACGATCACGCGCATGACGCGCATGGCCATGACCATCACGCCGACGGCGCCGCTGGCTATCATCCGCACGAAAGCCCGCTGACGATGCTGATCCCGCTGATCGTGCTGTCGCTCGGCGCAGTGTTCGCCGGCGCTATGTTCCACACCTATTTTGTCGGCGCGGACACCGGCGGAAAATTCTGGAATGGCGCGCTGGTGTTCGATCGCGACCTGATGGAGGCAGCCGAGCGTATCCCGCTGTGGATCAAATGGGCGCCGTTTACGGTCATGCTGACCGGGCTGGTGATCGCGTGGTACGCTTATCTGCGCAACCCGAAGGTACCGGCGGCGTTCGTCGCGCAATTCGGGGTTATCTACCAGTTCCTGTTCAACAAATGGTATTTCGACGAGCTGTACGACTTTCTGTTCGTGCGGCCCGCGTTCTGGATCGGGCGCCAGCTGTGGCAGCTGGGCGACATCGGCATCATCGACCGGTTCGGGCCCAACGGCGCGGCCTGGGTAGTGATGAAGGGAACGGTAGGGGCCAGGCGGCTTCAGTCGGGCTATCTCACATCCTATGCGCTGGTGATGCTGCTGGGGCTGGTGGCGGCAATCAGCTGGGCATTGGTCGGTTAGGGGCGGTGGGTTAAACGCAATGACGAATTTCCCCATCCTTTCGCTGATGCTGCTGGTGCCGCTGATCGGCGCCCTGGCCTGCCTGTTCGTGGACGCGGGCAAGGCGCGTTCGATCGCGCTGGCCGCGACGCTGGCCGATTTCGCGCTGGGCCTGGTGTTGTGGGCCGGCTTCCACAATGGCGGGGCGCAGTGGCAATTCACCGAACACCTGCCGCTGTTTGCCGGCTTCCAGTATGCGCTGGGCATCGACGGCATCGCGCTGGTGCTGATCCTGCTGTCGGTATTCCTGATGCCGATCTGCATCCTGGCCAGCTGGACTTCGATCGAAAAGCGCGTCGGCGAGTATATGGCGGCGTTTCTGTTGATGGAAACACTGATGATCGGCGTGTTCAGCGCGCAGGATCTGTATCTGTTCTATATTTTCTTCGAAGCCGGGCTAATCCCGATGTATCTCATCATCGGCATCTGGGGCGGCGCCGATCGCATTTATGCCAGCTATAAATTCTTCCTCTATACGCTGCTCGGCTCGGTACTGATGCTGATCGCGATGCTGTGGATGGCCAATGAAGCGGGCACCACCGATATCCCCCGGCTGATGGTCTATGACTTCCCGCCGGCTGCGCAGAACTGGCTGTGGCTGGCCTTTTTCGCCAGCTTTGCGGTAAAGATGCCGATGTGGCCGGTGCATACCTGGTTGCCCGATGCCCATGTGCAGGCGCCGACGGCGGGCTCGGTGATCCTGGCGGGCGGGCTGCTGAAGATGGGCGGCTACGGCTTCATCCGCTTTTCGCTGCCGATGTTCCCGCAGGCGTCGCTGCATTTCGCCCCGCTGATCTTCGCGCTGTCGATGATCGCGGTAGTCTATACCAGCCTGGTCGCGCTGGTGCAGCACGACATGAAAAAGCTGATCGCCTATTCCTCGGTCGCGCATATGGCGATCGTGACGGTCGGGCTGTTCGCATTCAACCGCCAGGGGCTGGAAGGCTCGGTGATCGTCATGCTGAGCCACGGGCTGGTGTCGGGGGCGCTGTTCCTGTGTGTCGGCGTCATCTACGACCGGCTGCATACGCGCGAAATCGACCGGTACGGCGGCCTCTCGATCAACATGCCGGCCTATGCGGTGCTGTTCCTGCTGTTTACCATGGCCGCCATCGGCCTGCCCGGCACCAGCGGTTTCGTCGGCGAATTCCTGTCGCTGCTGGGCATTTACCGGATGTCGAGCTGGGTGGCGCTGATCTCGACCACCGGTATCATCCTGGGCGCGGCTTATATGCTGTATCTGTATCGCAGGGTGGCCTTTGGCGTGCAGGCGAACGCCGATGCCGCCGCGATGCCCGACCTGTCGTTGCGCGAATGGGCCATGCTGGCGCCGATCGCCGCCGTGGTCATGTGGATGGGCATCTACCCCGAGAGTTTCATTGCCCCGATCCGGGCGGATATCGCGACGCTGGATGCGCGGCTGGCGCAAGCGAAGCCGGTGGGTGACGCGGCGCTGACGACGCCGACCGCTCATTCGCAGGCGGGGGCACGCTGATGGGCTGGGCATTCTCATTCCGGCTGATGGCCGCAGAAGATTTGCTGAGCGCGATCGCCATGATCATGCTGCTGATCATCGCCTGGACCGGGGATAAGTCGGCGCGCGCAATGACCTGGCTGGCGGTCGCGGGCATTGCCGGGGCGGCCGTTTTCGTCACGCCCGCGCTGGTGAACGGCGCGATCGGGCCCGAGGTTTCGGCGTTTTACGGCCAATACAGCGCCGATGCCTTCGCCAGCTTCGCCAAGCTGCTGATCTATGCGGCGGCGATTGCGTCCTTGCTGCTGGCCCCGTCGTTCTTCGAACGCGTCGGGGCGATGCGGGCGGAATATCCGTTGCTGGTGGTGCTGGCGGTCATCGGCATGGGGTTGATGGTCTCGGCCACCAATCTGATCACGCTGTATATCGGGCTCGAACTCAATTCGCTGGCGTCCTATGTCCTGGCCAGCACCCTGCGCAGCGACGACCGTTCGGCTGAAGCGGGCCTCAAATATTTCGTGCTGGGCGCGCTGGCCAGCGGCATCCTGCTGTTCGGCATCAGCCTGGTCTACGGCTTCACCGGCAGCGTCGATTTCGGCGGCATCCGCGCGGCACTGCAAATTGGTCATGGCGCGGCTGGGGGCCATGGCATGGCGGGCGTGCCGGTGGGCGCGCTGTTCGGGATCATCTTCATGCTGTCGGGGCTGGCCTTCAAGATCAGCGCGGTGCCGTTCCATATGTGGACGCCCGATGTTTACGAAGGCGCGCCGACCCCGGTCACCACTTTCTTTGCCACCTCGGCAAAAACGGCAGCGGTGGCCATGACGATGCGGGTCGCCTTGTCGGCCTTTGGCACGCAGGTCCATGCCTGGCAGCAGGTGGTGGTGTTCGTGTCGCTGGCCTCGATCATCGTCGGTGCGCTGGGCGCGATCGGGCAGGCCAATATCAAGCGGCTGATGGCCTATTCATCGATCAACAACGTCGGCTTCATGCTGATCGGCCTGGCTACCGCGACGCCCGCCGGCGCAGCGGCGATGCTGGTCTATCTGGCGATCTATATGCCCATGACGATCGGCGGTTTCGTCGCGGTGGCGATGCTGAAGGATGCCGACGGCGCCCCGTTGGAAGATATCGCCGATCTCGCCGGCCTGTCGCGGCATCGCAAGCTGCTGGCGCTGAGCCTGGCGATGGTGATGTTCGCGCTCGCCGGCATTCCGCCGCTGTTCGGCTTCTGGGGCAAGTTCGTGGTGTTCCAGGCGGCGGTGTCCGCCGGGATGGTACCCCTGGCCGCTATTGGTATAGCAGCGAGCGTGATCGGGGCATTCTACTACCTCAAGATCGTCAAGCTGATGTATTTCGACGAGCCGGTGATGAAGGTGGTCGGCGCGAGTGACCGGACGCATGATGTGATCCTGGCGCTCTGCGCCGTGGCGATTTCGCCGCTCGGGTATCTGGCGACGAAATGGCTGGCGGGGCTGAGTTTTACGGCGGCTTCGGCGCTGTTCAACATTGGCTGATCGTAACGGCAGAACACCTCGATCCTTCCCCCAGAGGGGGGCGATTTTGCAGAGCAACCGATGATCGAAACTGTAGCCGAAACCGGCTCCACCAGCAGCGATCTGGCGGCGCGGCTGAACGCGGGCGAGCCGGTCCCGGAAGCCATCTGGCTGGTGGCGGACCGCCAGTCGGCAGGGCGCGGTCGGCTTGGCCGTAGCTGGAGCGATGGCATCGGCAATTTCATGGGTTCCACCTGCGTGCGGCTCGCATCCGGCGATCCGGCCGCGGCCTCGCTGGCACTGGTGGCCGGGCTTTCGGTACATGCTGCCGTATCGGTCCATCTTCCCCCGCCCATCCGGGCGATGCTGAAATGGCCTAACGATGTGCTGGTGAATGGCGCCAAGCTCGCGGGCATCCTGCTGGAGCGTGTCGAAGACCATGTCGTGGTGGGCATCGGCGTCAATCTGGCGCAGGCGCCCGATGTGCCCGGCCGCGACACCATGGCACTGACCCGCTATGGCCCTGCGCCCGATCGCGATGGCTTCGGCATTGCGCTGGCCGATCATTTTGCCGGGGAAGTGCTTCGCTGGCGCAACTACGGCCTGGGGCCGTTGCTGCTGCGCTGGCAGGCCGCCGCGCACCCGCCGGGCACGCCATTGAGCGTCGCCCAGGCCGACGGCAGCCTGATGTCCGGCGTTTTTGCAGGGCTGGCGCAGGATGGGGCCTTGCGCTTGACGCTCCCGGACGGCACGACGCGCAGCATCCACGCCGGTGAAATCTCCCTGGCATAACCGGACTTGACTTATGCTGCTCGCCATCGATGTCGGCAATACCAATGTCGTCTTCGCCCTGTTCGAAGGGCGCCGGATCAGGGCGCGCTGGCGGATCGCCACCGATCCGCGCCGCACCGGAGACGAATATGCGGTGTGGCTGATGCAGTTGCTGGCGATCCGCGGGGTCGCGCGGCAGGATATTTCACAGATCATCGTCTCCACGGTCGTGCCGCGCGCGCTGCATAATATCGAGGTTCTGGCGCAGAATTATTTCGGCGTCGAACCGCTTATTGCCGGCACGCCGCCAGTCACCTACGGCATCGATGTCGATGTCGATCAGCCCAGTTCGCTTGGCTCCGACCGGGCGGTGAATGCGATCGCGGCGCATGCCAAATATGCCGGCGACCTCATCATCGTCGATTTCGGCACCGCCACCACGCTGGACGTGATCGACTTCAATGGCGCCTACAAGGGCGGAATCATCGCGCCGGGTATCAATCTCTCGCTGGATGCGCTAGTGGGCAATACCGCCAAGCTGCCGCGTATCGCGATAGAGGCACCTAAATCCACCAGCGTGATCGGCACCAATACTGAAGACCAGATGCTGATTGGCGTGTTCTGGGGCTATGTCGCGATGATGGAAGGGCTGATTGCGCGCATCCGGGCGCAGATCGGCCGGCCGGCGCGAGTGATCGCGACCGGCGGCCTGGCCGTATTGTTCAATGACCACACCGGGATTTTCGACGATGTCGATCCCGATCTTACACTAGACGGACTAGCGATCCTCGCCGAAAGGGCTGAAACCAAGTGAATGCGAAAAAGCCGACCCAAGGGCAAAAATTGAATCCGGGTAAAGAACTGCTGTTTTGCGCGCTGGGGGGATCGGGCGAGATTGGCATGAACGTCAATCTCTATGGCTGCGATGGAAAATGGCTGATGGTCGACCTGGGCATGACCTTCGGCGCCAGTGAATATCCCGGTACCGAACTGGTGTTCGCCGATCTGGAATTTATCGAGGCGCGGCGCAAGGATCTGCTGGCAGTGGTGCTGACTCACGCCCATGAGGATCATATCGGCGCGGTCCCGTATTTCGCCCAAGACCTCGACGTGCCGTTCTACGCCACGCCATTCACCGCGCGGCTGGTGGTGGATAAGCTGGAAGAGGCGAAAATTCGCCGCGAAGTCGATCTGCACGTGATCGATCACTTGAAAAGCTTTCAGATCGGGCCGTTCACGCTGCGCTACGTGCCGCTGGCGCATTCCATCGCGGAGGGCAACGCGCTGGTCATCGACACGCCGTACGGCCGCATCTTCCACACTGGCGACTGGAAACTCGACGCCGAACCGCTGGTCGGCATTCCCGCCACGGTCGCCGAACTGACCGCCATCGGCGATGAGGGCGTGCTGGCGATGGTCTGCGATTCGACCAATGTGTTCAATGCGGAGGCGTCCGGATCGGAGGGCGATGCGGCGCGCGGACTGCTGGCCGAGGTTGCGCGCCACCAGGGCAAGCGGGTCGTCGTCACCACCTTTGCGTCCAATGTCGCGCGTTTGCAGACGCTGGGCGAAGTCGCGCGGGCCAGCGGGCGGGAATTATGCGTGGCCGGGCGCTCGCTCGACCGCATCATCCGCACCGCCAAGGCGAGCGGCTATCTCAGGGACCTGCCGGAGATCATCGACGTGCAACGGGCGATGGACCTGCCGCGCGGCAAGGTGCTGATCCTGGCCACCGGCGGCCAGGGCGAACCCCGCGCCGCGCTGGCGCGGATCGCCGACAAGAATCACCCGGTGTCGCTGGAAGCGGGCGACGTCGTGCTGTTTTCGAGCCGCCAGATCCCCGGCAATGAAGTGGCCATCGGCCACATCCAGAACCAGCTGGCGCTGCGCAACATCAGTATCGTCACCGACCGGCAGGCGATGATACATGTCTCCGGCCACCCCGGACGCCCAGAGCTTGAGGCGCTGTACGGCTGGATTCGCCCGGAAATCCTGATGCCGGTGCATGGTGAAATTCGCCACATGCGCGAGCAGGTCGCCCTGGGCAAAGCCTGCGGCATCCCGCAACAGGTGTTCCAGAAGAACGGCGACCTCGTCCGCCTGGCGCCGGGAGTGCCGGGCAAATTCGCCGAAGTACAGAATGGTCGCCTGATCCTGGACGGCGATATCATCTCGCCTGCCGATGGCGAGGCGATCGTCATGCGCCGCCGCCTGGCGCAAAATGGCTTGGTGGTAGTTGCGCTGGGCGACAAAAACCGCGTGCGGATCAGCGCGATCGGCTTGCCGCTGGTCGAGGATTATGACGACTTCATCAGCGAAGCGCAGGCAGATGTCGTCACGGCGCTGGGCAAGCTGAACGGCGCGGGCCGGGACCGCGAGGCGGTCGTCGAAGCCGCCCGCCTGGCCGCCCGCCGCGCCGCGACGCGCTGGTGCGGCAAGAAACCGCAAGTAAAGGTCATGCTGCTGGCCGAAGGGGCATAGGATGAGGTGGACATCGGTTCTGGCGATTTATCTGCTGATCTGGTGGCTCGTCATTTTCGCCGTCATGCCCTTCGGCATCCGCACGCACCGCGAAATGGGCGAGAAACTGATCCCCGGCCAGGTGCACAGCGCCCCCGGCAATTTCCGCCCGGTTCGCATCGCTTTATGGACCACGGCGCTGTCGACGGTGCTGATGGCGCTGTTCTACCTCAATTTCACCCACGGCTGGGTCACCCCGCGCAGCTTCATCTGGCTGTTCCCGCTGCCGATGTTTGGTGCGTCGGGGCACTGAAGCATCGTGCGCTAGAGCATGATGCGATAAGATAGCATCGCCTCATGCTCTAGAATCTTTGTTTTCGCGTGATTTAAGAACAAAAACCGGTACCCACTTTTTGTCATCACGCTCTAGAGCGGATTGTGACCCGATTGAATCGGAAGGGATTCCCATGAGGGAAGTT
>CAXTOS010000054.1:0-18148 GCA_964245935.1 uncultured Novosphingobium sp. | reverse complement strand
CGCGATAGCGGAAAGTAAGGGCTGCGCGGTAGCGGAAAGCAGAGGTACTCATTCGCCCCTGGCCACGCGCAACACTTCTTCGACCTAGGTCAGCCCCAGCGCAACCTTGGCGAAGCCGTCCTGCAGCAGGCTGCGGCCGCCCGCCGCCGCTGCGGCGTCCTGGATGGCGTGGATTTCGGCGCGGCGGCTGATCAGCCGGGCGATGGTCTGGTCGATCGCCAGAAATTCGAAGACCGCCACCCGGCCGCTGTAGCCGGTGCCGTGGCAGGCGTCGCAGCCGGCGGCGCGATACCAGGTCGGTTGCGGGCAATCTGCCGGCAGGCCCAGTTCGGCGCAGGTTTCGGGATCGGGATGATAGGCTGCGCGACATTCCGGGCACAAGCGGCGCACCAGCCGCTGCGCCAGCACCCCGGCCAGCACCGAGCCGAGCAGAAACGGCTCCGCCCCCATGTCGATCAGGCGCCCGATCGCGCCGGCGGCGGTATTGGTGTGCAGCGTGGACAGGATCATGTGCCCGGTCAGCGCGGCCTGCACCGCGATCTGCGCGGTTTCCGTGTCACGAATTTCGCCGACCATGATCACGTCGGGGTCCTGGCGCAGGAACGAGCGCAGCGCCGCGGCAAAGGTGAAGCCGATCCCCGGCTGGACCTGGGTCTGCACCACCCCGCCCAGGCGGTATTCGATCGGATCTTCCACCGTCAGCAGCTTGCGCTCGACCTGGTTGATCGCGGTCAGCGCGGCATACAGCGTCGTCGTCTTGCCGCTGCCGGTCGGGCCGGTTACCAGCACGATGCCATGCGGGCGGTGGATCGCCGCGCCGAATTGCCGGGCAAGGTCGGCATCGAAGCCCAGCGTGGCGAAATCCAGGTTCAGATTGGACCGGTCGAGGATGCGCATCACTACGCTCTCGCCGTGGATCGAGGGCGCGGTGGCGACGCGCAGGTCGATCTCGTGCCCGCGCACCGCAATCCGCAGCCGCCCGTCCTGGGGCAGGCGGCGCTCGGCAATATCCAGCCCGGCCACCACCTTGATCCGCGCCACCACCGCGCTTTTCATGGCGTGCGGCAGCCGCGCCACTTCGCGCAGCATGCCGTCGATGCGGTAGCGCACGGTCAGGCTGTCGTCGCCGGGTTCGAGGTGAATGTCCGAGGCCAGCTGGTCCACCGCTTCGGCGAGCAGGCGATTGACCGTGCGGATGGCCGGGGCATCGCTGATCAGGTCGCGCAGCCGGTCCATGTCGTCGGCGTTCACCGCCTCGTCCAGCGGGACCGGCGCCGCGCCATTGTGGCACAACCGCTCGATCACCGCGTCGATGTCGCTGGCGCGCGCCAGCACCCGCGTGACCCGGCGTTCGAAGATGAAGCAAAACGCCGATTCAATGAACGGGTCAAACGGATCGACCACCGCGACCCACACCTGGTCAGCGTCGTGAGCCAGCGGGACGGCGCGGATGTCGCGCAGGAATTCGGCGGTAATCGCCCGATCGAGCGGCATCGGATCTTGCAGGAGGTCGGGGCGGGCCGGCACCATGCCGCTCGCCCCCGCCAGATGATCGCAAAGCGCCTGCTCGCTTACCAGGCCCAGTCGGGTGACCACGGCTTCCAGCCGCTCGCCGCTCTCCTGGCTGACCAGCTGTGCCCGCGCCAACGCCTCACGGCTGAGCAGATCGCTCGCGGCCAGGACACCGGCAATGGAGCGCAGCCCCGGCGCGGTTACCGGCGGGTAGGTATTTATCACGTGATCGGGCAGGGCAAGATCGGTCTGGCCGAAATCCGGGTTGGCATTCGCACGAGATGCGAGACCGGGGAAAATATCAAGCTTCACTGCGGTCGGACTGTATTCGCTTGCGTCACCAATGTCCACTGTACGACAGAGCTGTCGCAATTTTGTTGGACAGCACGATTGCCGCAGACTGGACGGCAAGCCCAGAGAGCGCGAAAGCGAGCCACAACAGCGCACTGCCGGCCAGCGCGGTGCCGAGCGGAATGGGCACCAGGCCGCCCGCCGGCCGGCCACGCATCCGCTCCGCGCCGGCCCAGGCCAGGCCGATCAGCGCCGCGATCAACACGACGCCGGGCAAGGCTGCGGCGCCCAGCCATGCGCCGATTGCGCCGAGAAGCTTGGGATCTCCGCCTCCCAGCCCCTCGCGCCCGCGCAATTTTCGATAGCCGCGCCGCAGCCCCTCCAGCGCGCCATATCCCAGTAGCGCACCGATCAGCCGGCTCTCCAGCGTGGGCTCCGGCAGGATCGCCGCTGCCGCCAGCCCGGCAATCGCCAGCGGCAGGGTGATCGCATCGGGCAGCCATAAATGGCGCGCGTCGAGCAGCGCCAGCAGCAGCAATGCCCAGCCGAACATCGCCAATGCCACCATTCCGGACGCATCTGTAGCGCCGGTCAGCGCCAGCACGGCAATCCCGGCGCCACCCAGTTCGGCCAGCAACAGGTCACCGGGCAGCCGCGCCCGGCACCACACGCAGCGTCCGCGCTGGAGGCAGTAGCTGACCACCGGGACCAGATTGGCGGGGCCTAGCCGCTGCCCGCAGGCCCGGCACCGCGAAGGCGCCAGGACGATATCCTCGCCGCGCGGCCAGCGGTCCGCGACCAGCGCCAGGAAGCTGCCGATGACGCCGCCCAGCAGGCAGCACGCTAGCATCGGAAAGAATTGGAGCATGCCGCCGGGCCTAGCATCTTGACCCGCCTCGATCCATGTTGCTTGCGGCGGTCGTGCCCATCGACAATAAATTCCGCACCGCACGACCTTCTCGTCCGCTCGCGCGTTAAGCGACGCGAGGCACCTGGCTCATCGCCGTGGGAGCCTTGAATCGGGAGGAAAAACCGCTGAACCTGGCCTTCATGGCGACGCGCATCGCCGAGACCATTGCCACGGCCGACCTGGTGGTCGTAACTGACGACGACCGGCAGGCCGAGGCACTGGCCGCTGCGGTCAGGGCGCTGTTGCCGCTCGATCGCGTTTTCCGGATCGCCGCCAGCGATGCCTTGCCGGGCGATGTTGCCCCGGCGTCGCCGGCCAATGCCGCGCAGCGGATCGCGGCGTTGCGTGGCTTGCGGCGGACGCAGCGGCAGGAGCCGCGACCGCGCCTGATCTGCATTTTGAGCGGCGAGGCGGCGGCGCGCCGTTATCCGCCGCCCTCCACCTTCGACGGCGAACAACCGCTGTTGCGGGTGGGTGACCTGCTCGATCTTGCCGCCTTTGCAACGAGCCTGGAGGAACTGGGCTATACCGCCGACGACCGGGTCGACCAGCCCGGCGAAATGGCGGTTCGCGGCGACGTCATCGACATCTTTCCGGCCGATGGCGATCTTCCCGCGCGGATCGAACTTGCCGAACACCGGATCGTGTCCATCCGTTCCTACGACCCGCTCAACCAGCGCAGCGTAGCCGGGCACGACCGGCTCGAAATCGCGGCAGCGGTCGAGCCGCCCGGCGCGCAGGCCACGATCCTGGATCATTTGACGCCCGGGGTGATGGTGATCGCCGAACAGGCCGATCGGCAGCGTCGGCGGTTCATCGCCCTGGCCCGTGAAGCGCCGGCGCCAGGCGGCGGCATGGATGCGGTCGATGACGATGGCTGGGCAGCCGCCATCGAGCCCTGGCCCATCGTCGCCTGGGACAACGCCTTTACGCCGGTGCCGCGTTTCGTCGAAGCCCGCGCGCCATTGGCGGCGCTGGCCCGCTTCGTCGGCCCGATGCTTGCCAACGGGCGGTCCCTGCTGCTGGCCGGCAGCCGGCGCGACCTGCGGTTCCTCAAGCCGAAAATCGCGCGGCGGCTCGGCATCGAGCTTGGCGATGTGCAGGATTGGGCGGAGGTCAAGGCACTGCGCGCCGGGGCGGGCGCCGCCATGGCCCTGCCGGTCGACGCCGGCTTCTGCGATGAACGCCTGGTGGTCGTTGCCGCGGCCGACCTGATCGGCAGCCGTGCCCGGATCGGCGACCTGCCCACAGGCCTCGGTCAGCCGTGGAGGGGCAGCGCCGAAGACATCCGCATCGGGGACGTTGTCGTGCACGAGGACCATGGCGTGGCACTGGTTGCGGGCCTGGAACCGGCGCCCGCGGCGCAGGACGGTCCGGGCGAGCTGATCGCGCTGGAATATGCCGGGGGCGGCCGCCGCCTGGTGCCCGGCGAGGAGGCCGGCCGCATCTGGCGTTATGGGGCCGACGCCGATGCGGTGGCGCTCGACAAGCTCGACGGGTCTTCCTGGCGCAAGCGGCGTATTGCGATCGATGCGGCGATCGCCGAAAGCGCCAGGGCGCTGACCGCGCTGGCGGTCGCTCGGGCAGCGCTGACCGCCCCCGTCATCGCCCCCGACAACGCCGCGTACGAACGCTTCGCAGGCCGTTTTCCGTTCAACGAGACCGCCGACCAGGCGCGCGCCATAGCGGCGGTCCGCGACGATCTGGCCAGCGGCAAGCCGATGGACCGGCTGATCATCGGCGATGTCGGATATGGCAAGACAGAGGTGGCGCTGCGGGCCGCCGGGCTTGCCGCGCTCGCCGGGTACCAGGTCGCGGTTGCCGCCCCCACCACCGTCCTGGTGCGCCAGCATCTCGAAACCTTTCGTCGCCGGTTCGCGGGATCGGGCATCGCGGTCGCCGGGCTCTCGCGCTTGTCCAGCGCCGCCGAACGCAAATCGGTGAAGGTCGGCCTGGCGGACGGATCGGTGCGGATCGTCATCGGTACCGCTGCGGTCATGGGCAAGGACGTGGCCTATGCCAGGCTTGGGCTGGTGGTGATCGACGAAGAGCAGCGTTTCGGCACTGCCGACAAGACCCGGCTGCGTGGTTCGGGAGACATCCATCTGCTGACCCTGAGCGCGACACCGATCCCCCGCAGCCTGCAAATGGCGCTCGTCGGGTTGCAGCAGCTGTCGCTCATCGCCACGCCGCCGGCCCGGCGCCAGCCGATCCGCACCGGCATCGGCGCCTGGGACGACGGGCGAATTCGCACCGCCTTGCTGCGCGAAAAGATGCGCGGCGGCCAAAGCTTCGTCGTGGTCCCCAGGATCGAGGATATTGCCGGGCTGGCCGGGAAGCTACAACGCATCGTGCCCGACCTGGCGCTGGTGGTGGCGCATGGCAAATTGCCGGCTGCCGAGATCGACGATGTGATGCTCGGTTTTTCCCAGGGGTCCGGCGACGTATTGCTGGCCACCGACATCATCGAGGCCGGGCTCGACGTGCCCCGCGCCAACACGATGATCGTCTGGCGCGCCGATCGCTTCGGCCTTGCCCAGCTGCATCAGCTGCGGGGCCGCGTGGGACGCGGCAGCCGTCGCGGCGAGGTCATGCTGCTGACCGACACCGATGCGGCAATCGCCGAGCCCACGATGAAACGGCTCCGAACGCTCGAAACCTTCGACCGGCTTGGCGCCGGGTTCGAAATCAGCGCCCGGGATCTCGATATGCGGGGCGCGGGCGACATGCTGGGGGATCGGCAGACCGGGCACCTGAAGCTGATCGGCGTGGCCCTTTACCAGCATTTGTTGAGCGCGGCGCTGCGCCAGGCGCGCGGTGAGGACGTCGAGCGCTGGACGCCCGAACTGCATCTGGGATCGCACGGAGTGCTGCCCGAACGCTGGATCCCGGAGGCTGACGTTCGCCTTGCGCTGTATGTCCGGCTGGCCCGGCTGGAGGATGACGCCGGGCTGGATGAATTCGAGGCGGAACTGCTCGACCGTTTCGGGCCGCTGCCGCCCGAGGCGGAAACACTAATGGCGCATGCCCGCATCCGCACCGCCGCGCGTGCCTTGTGCGTCGATCGGATCGATGCCGGTGCGGCCGCCATCGCCCTGACGCCGCGCAGCGGTTTTGCAGCGCAGGACCAACCCGGCCTGTGCAAGAAGAACGGCCGGCTGCTGCTGCTGGAGCCGACACAGGACCATGAGCGGATCGGCCGCGTTCAGACCTTGCTGGAAGAAATGGCGCCGTGAGCGGTGGAGCGGGCTGGTGCCGTCTGAAGCGAACAGGGTCTAGGCAGCAGCCAGCAGCCGGGAGATCGCCGGACGGCAGGAGCCGCAATTGGTGCCCGCCCGGGTAGCCTCGCCGATCGCGGCGACGCCGACGGCGCCCGCCAGGGCCGCCGCCACGATGTCTCTTGCGCCCACATCGTGACAAACGCAGATGATCGGCCCGCGATCGCGCACCGGGCTGCTGGGCCGCGCCGCCAGCAGTTCCGCCGAACCAGCCTCGACCTTGCCGAGTTGCCCGGCCACCCACGCGCGCGCCGGCAATTCGCCGCTGCGGGTCAGGTACAGTCCCGCGACCAGCGCGCCGTCGTCGTCCAGCACCGCGATGCGGCGCATGCCGCGCACGAGGTCGGCTGCTTCCAGCCGGTTTCCCTCCGGCAGCAGCGTGTCTTCGGCAATGGCGCCGTTGCCGGCCAATTCGTAAAGCCAGCCGCGCGTCACGCGCGAACGGCTCCACCACAGCATGCCCTGGGGCACCGGACTGCCGCAGGTAACGAGAAAGCCGCGCCATTCGGGAGTTATCGTCTCGATCCTGGCCGGCGTGTTCTTGAAGGCAGGCTGGCCCGAGACCGGATCGGTGAGTTGTGCGGGCAGACTGTTGGCGCGACCGCCATGCTCCGATCCCCCGGCCATGGCATCGCTCCAGTGCATCGGCACGAATATGTCGCCGCGCCGCTGGTCCGGCGTGAGGGTGGCGCGGAACACCGCGCCGCCGCTGGCTGTCACGACCCTGACCAGCGTGCCCTCGGCGACGCCCCGAGCCTGCGCATCGGCGGGATGGATTTCCAGCAGAGGCTCCCGGCGGTGAGTGGAGAGCGTCGGCGACAGGCCGGTG
The DNA here is from genome assembly GCA_964245935.1 of uncultured Novosphingobium sp. Classification (GTDB taxonomy): domain Bacteria; phylum Pseudomonadota; class Alphaproteobacteria; order Sphingomonadales; family Sphingomonadaceae; genus Novosphingobium. The sequence goes on along the minus strand of CAXTOS010000054.1, from coordinate 11,328 downwards.
CGGGTCATGGTGTGCCACTGATCGCGATAGCGCCCGGTGTTGAGCCGCCATGGCAGGTTGGCGTCGGGCGCAGCGGGTCGTGGCGCGGCTACCGCGACGAGATGCGCCTTTCCCGAGGGCGTCGGATAGCCGCCGGCCAGCGGATGGCGCCCGCCCCACTGGAACGGCGCCATCGCCGAGTACTGGACGTCCGAGAGATCGGCCTGCGCGGTCAGGTCGAGCAGCTTGCCGTGGCGCCTTGCAAGGGCGGTCATGCGCGCATATTCGCGCCAGATCATGCCGGGCGTGGCATAGGCGAAGGCTTCCTTCCAGCCTAGCCGCGCGGCCACGTCGCAGACGATCCGCCAGTCCGCGCGCGTTTCGCCCGGACTGGCGAACAGCGCGCGTTGACGGCTGACGCAGCGCTCCGAGTTGGTGACGGTGCCGTCCTTTTCGGCCCAGGCCAGCGCCGGCAGGCGGATGTGGGCAAGGCGCGCGGTATCGGTGTCGGCGATGACATCGGATACGACCACCGTGGGGCAGCGGGCCAGTGCTTCGCGCACGAAGCCGGCATCGGGCATAGAAACAGCGGGGTTGGTGGCCATGACCCACAGGAACTTGATCCGGCCATCGTGCACGGCGCGGAACATGTCCACGGCTTTCAGGCCCGGCCCGGTGCATATCCGCTCCGCTTGCCAGAAAGCCGCGACATCGGCCCGTTCCGCTTCGGAAAAGCCAAGGTGGCAGGCAAGCATGTTGGCCAGTCCGCCGACCTCGCGCCCGCCCATGGCATTGGGCTGGCCGGTGATGCTGAACGGGCCGGCGCCGGGCCGGTTGATGCGGCCGGTGGCCAGGTGCAGGTTGATGATGGCGTTGCCCTTGTCGGTGCCGCCCACCGACTGGTTGGCGCCCTGGCTGAACAGCGTGATCATGCGCGGATGGGCGGCGACCATGGCGGCAAGCCGGTCGAACAGGACCGGATCGACGCCGGGCCCTTCGCCGTCAACCCCGGCCCAGAACCGGTCGGGGATGTCGAGATGGCCCGCGAGATGCGCGTCATCGACCAGCCCGCCCGCTCGCATCCGTGCCAGCAGGGCGTTGAACAAGGCGACATCGCCGTCAGGGGCGATCGGGATATGCAGGTCTGCCTGCTCGGCGGTTTCGGTGCGGCGGGGGTCGATTACCACCAGCCTGGTACCGCGCCTGGCGCGCGCCGCCTCGATTTGCTGCCAGATGACCGGGTGGCACCAGGCGGTGTTGCTGCCGACCAGCAGGATCAGGTCGGCCTCGTCCAGGTCGGAATAGGAACACGGGACGATATCCTCGCCAAAGGCGCGGGTATGCGCGGCGACCGCAGATGCCATGCACAGGCGCGAATTGGTATCGATGTTGGCCGAGCCGATGAACCCCTTCATCAACTTGTTGGCGACGTAATAATCCTCGGTCAGCAACTGGCCGGAGACGTAAAAGGCCACGCTGTCGGGCCCGTGCCGCGCGATGGTGTCGCGCAGGCGCCCGGCCACCATGTCCAGCGCGGCATCCCAGGTGGCGCGCGCCTGACCGATCATCGGGTGGAGCAGCCGCCCTTCCAGCCCCACCGTCTCCCCCAGATGCGTGCCCTTGGAGCACAGCCGCCCGGCGTTGGCGGGGTGATCGGCATCGCCGCGGATGATCACCGCGCGCGGCCCGGTTGCCGTGGCGGTGATGCCGCAGCCGACGCCGCAATAGGCGCAGGTGGTGCGGATCGCGGCTGGGGGAGGCGCCACGCGTTTCAGGCCGCTGCCTGGCCAATGACCGCGCCGCGCAGGAGATAGATGCGCCCGGCGTCGACCTTCAGCGGGATCGTGGGGACACAGCCCTTGTCTTCGCCGAGCGCCTCGCCGGTTTTCAGTGATATGTGCCACGAATGGAGCGGGCAAGTGACGACGTTGCCGTGAACAATGCCCTGCGACAGCGGTCCGCCCTTGTGCGGGCAGCGATTGACCAGCGCATAGAAGCGGTTGTCCAGCGTGTGGAAGATGGCGATCTCCCGGGTGCCATCGGCACCGCCCCGGACGGGCAAGGTACGGGCATTGCCGGGGCTGATCTGGCTGACCGGGCCGATATCGAGCCAATCCCCGATCACAGGGCCATCTCCAGCGCAAAGGGCCGCACCTCGGCAAGGTGCTGGTGCAGTTCGGCGTCGGCGCCCTGGGCGCGTTTCGCCCAGGGGTCGTCCTGCATGAAGCTTTGCGAATGGCGGAAGCGGCGGGCGAACCGCGCAATCGCCTCCGGATCGTCGAACAGCGCCGATTTGACGGTATCCAGCCCGACCCGCTCGATCCATGGCGCAGTCCGCTCCAGATACCAGGCATCCTCGCGGTAGAACTGGATGAAGGCCGCGCAGACATCCATGACTTCCTGCTCGGTCGTGACCTTGCAGAGCAGGTCGGTGCCGAGCAGCTTGATCCCGCCGTTGCCGCCGACCATCAACTCGTAGCCGGAGTCCACGCAGATCACGCCGAAGTCCTTGATCGTCGCCTCGGCGCAATTGCGCGGGCAGCCCGACACCGCGATCTTGAACTTGTGCGGCATCCAGCTGCCCCAGGTCATGTGCTCGATCTTGACGCCCAGGCCGGTCGAATCCTGCGTGCCGAAGCGGCACCACTCCGATCCGACGCAGGTCTTCACGGTGCGCAGGGCCTTGCCATAGGCATGGCCCGAAACCATGCCGGCAGCATTGAGATCGCCCCAGATCGCCGGCAAGTCTTCCTTGCGGATGCCGAACAGGTCGATGCGCTGGCCCCCGGTCACTTTCACCGTCCGCGCGCCGTATTTGTCGGCGGCATCGGCGATGGCGCGCAGCTCGCTGGGTGTGGTCAGCCCGCCCCACATCCGTGGCACCACCGAATAGGTGCCGTCCTTCTGGATATTGGCATGGAGCCGTTCATTGACGAAGCGGCTCTGCTGGTCGTCGATATATTGGCCCGGCCACGCGCAAAGCAGGTAGTAATTGAGCGCCGGGCGGCACGAGGCGCAGCCGTCGGGCGTCGACCAGTGCAGTTCCTGCATCACTTGCGGGATCGCCATGAGGCGCTTTTCGACGATCAACCGGCGCACGTCGCCGTGGCCGAAGCTGGTGCATTTGCACAGCGTCCTGGCCCCCTGCTGGACTTCGTCTCCCAGCGTCAGCCGCAGCAGACTTTCAACGAGGCCGGTGCAGGAGCCGCAGCTGGCCGAGGCCTTGCATTGCCCGCGTACCGCGTCGAGACTGGCTGCACCGCCGGCGATGCAGTTCACCACTGCGCGCTTGGAAACGCCGTTGCAGCCGCAGATCTCGGCATCGTCCGAGAGCGCCGCAACGGCCGCATTAGGGTCCAGCTGCGCCCCTCCGGACGCGAAAGCCTGGCCAAAGATCAATGCTTCGCGGATATCCGAGACATCCTCGCCCTTTTTCAACAAGTCGAAATACCAGCTGCCATCGGCGGTATCGCCATAAAGCACCGCGCCGATCAGGCGGTTCTCCTTGACCACCACGCGCTTGTAGAGCCCGCGCGCGGCATCGCGCATGACGATATCCTCGCAGCCGTCGCCGCCCGAAAAATCGCCGGCTGAAAACAGGTCGATGCCCGAAACCTTGAGCTTGGTCGAGGTGACCGAGCCCGAATACCCGCTGGGGCTGCCGGTGGAATGGTCGGCGAGCGCCCGCGCCATGTCCCACAGGGGCGCGACCAGGCCGTAACAGGCGCCGCGGTGCTGCACGCATTCGCCCACCGCCATGATCGCCGGGTCGGAAGTCACCATGTGGTCGTCGACGACGATGCCGCGTTCCACCTCCAGCCCCGCCGCCCGCGCCAGCGCCGTCGCCGGGCGAATGCCGACCGCCATCACGACGATGCCGGCCGGGATCGTGCGGCCGTCTTTCAGGCGAACGGCGCAGACATGATTATCGTGGCCGATGATCTCGGCCGTATCGGCGCCGGTCAGGATGATCTGGCCGCGCCGTTCCAGCTCGGCCTTGAGCAGCCAGCCCGCCGCCTCGTCGAGCTGGCGCTCCATCAGTGTCGGCATCAGGTGGATGACGGTCACCGCCATGCCGCGCAGGGTCAGCCCATGCGCCGCTTCCAGCCCGAGCAAGCCCCCGCCGATAACCACCGCCCGGCCCTGTTCGCCATCCATGCCGCCGGTTTCGGCAGCCTTCACCATCTTGTCGACGTCATCGAGATCGCGGAAGGTGACGACGCCGGGCAGGTTGGCGCCGGGCACCGGGATGATGAAGGGATCCGAGCCGGTGGCAATCAGCAAGCGGTCGTAGGGTTCGACATGGCCCGATGCCGTCAGGACCGTCCGGGCAACGCGGTCGATCGCCGCCACGGCATCGCCCGATACCAGCGCGATGCCGTGTTCGGCATACCATTCGGGTCCGTTGATCACGATCTCGGCAAAACTCTTTTCGCCTGCCAGGACCGGCGACAGCATGATGCGGTTATAATTCACCCGCGGCTCCGCGCCGATAATGGTGATCGCATAGCGGCCAGGGTCGCGCGCAAGTATCTCCTCGACGGCGCGGCAACCGGCCATGCCGTTGCCGATCACGACAAGTTTTTCACGCCGCGCCGCACCGCCGCCGCCTTCGCTCAACCACATGAGACCATTCACCGTTCATCTCCTTCGCAGACGCAAAAAAGCCGCCACGAACCATGCCCGAAATGGACTGGACCGGGCGGCGACGTTGCCACGCAATGTAGGCTGGACGGAAGCAGCGCGATATCGCCCAACGTTGGGCGGCGGCTGCTTCCGTAGCACTTCCATACCCGATCTGGGATGGGTTCGACAAGCAGAATTTTGCAGTGCAGCATCACAGGGGCGGAAGCACCGCCCCTGCCTATGCCGGTATCAGATACGCGCGCCCAGCAGCGCGGCACCCCAGGTGGTCCGCCAGCGGCGCTTGACCGAGGTGAGCCCGGCCAGCGCCACCAGCGCCAGGGCGGCAAAGATCAGGAAGCCGATCGAGGTGCTGCCCGTCGCCTGTTTGATCGCACCCAGCGAAGAGGCAAGGTAAAACCCGCCAAGACCGCCGCCGAAGCCGACCAGCCCCGTCATCACCCCGATCTCCTTGCGGAAGCGTTGCGGCACCAGCTGGAACACCGCGCCATTGCCCACGCCCAGCGTGCCCATCGCGACGATGAACATTCCCACCGCCAGCGGCAGTGTCGCCGGGCCGGTGCTGACGATCGCCAGGATGATCGCCGCGATCACGTAGACGAAGGTGAGCGTCCGGATGCCACCGATACGGTCGCCCAGCGCGCCGCCCATCGGCCGCACCAGCGAGCCGGTGAACACGCAAGCGGCAGTGCAGTAGCCGGCGATGACCGGCGTCACCTTGAAGGTATCGACGAAGTAGGTCGGCAGCGAGGTCGACAAGCCGACGAAGCCGCCGAAGGTTACGAAATAGAACAGCATGAACCACCAGCTGTCCGGTTCCGCCAGGACCGAGGCATAGCTGGAGAGCGGCTTCGGGGCAGGCTGGTCCGGGCTGTCCTTGGCGTTGACGAGGTAATTGACGAAGATGATGGCCAGGGGGATCAGCGCGAGCCCGAAGACGTTGGTCCAGCCATAAGCCTTGGCCAGCAACGCCGCGAATAGCGCCGCGAACACCGTGCCCGAATTGCCCATCCCGGCAATGCCCATCGCCTTGCCCTGATGCTCGGGCGGATACCAGCGGCTGGCCAGAGGCAATGCCACCGCGAAGCTGGCGCCGGCGAAACCAAGGACGACGCCTAGCGCCAGCGTGCCCTGATAGCTGGTAATGCCGAACCGCCAGGCCACGGTCAGCCCGGCCATGACGATGATCTGGCTGATCGTGCCGGTGAGCTTTGGCCCGATGCGGTCGACGAGGACTCCGTTGACGAGGCGAAGGACCGCGCCGGCCAGCGTCGGGATTGCCACCATCATGCCTTTTTGCGCCGGATCGAGGTGGAGCTGCCTGGAGATGATCGGTGCCAATGGCCCCAGCATGACCCAGACCATGAACGATACGTCGAAATAGAGGAAGGCGGCGATCAGCGTGGACGGATGCCCCGCCTTCCAGAAACTGGACGAGGGCACGGCGTTCGCAAGCGCGCCTCCTTCAGGCATGGTCACGGTGTTCATTTCGTCATACTCCCGGTGTTGGATTTTGCGGCTGTTGAAACGGTTGACTGGCGGCGGCACGGGCCGATCCTCACGCATGCGGGCGCGTGGCCGGCATGCAGGTGAAAAAGGGCGGGATGCGCGACAGCGGTGAACTGGTGGCAGGAGTCGGCGTGGCCAGCGAAAGGGGTGCCCGCGCCGACAATCAGGATTGCGCAGCGGTGCGGCTGGGCACGGCGCTGGACCGCGCGCGCCACGGCGTGCTCGGCGCGCTGGCTGACGGCGTGAGCGGTGGCCGGCAGGGCGGCGTGGCAGCGGCCATGGCGGTCCGGCTGGCGATGGAGGGATTTGCCGAGCTGCCCGATACGCAGGGCCCGGCACGCCGGCTGCAAACCACGCTGGAGGCCGGGAACCGCTGGCTGCACGCCCAGGGCCGGACCGACGCGATGGCCGATTGCGCCACCACCTTCACCGCCATCGCGTTGCGCGGGCGGCGGGCCGACATCGTTCATGTCGGTGACAGCCGGGCGTGGCGGTTCTGTGCTGCCGATACCGGCGGGGGTCGTCTGGTCTGCCTGACCAGGGACCATACCCGCCGCGAACCCGACCTGCGTCACGTGCTGATCCGCGCGCTGGGGATCGAACCCGAAGTCCGGCTCGACCATGTTACCGTCGAACTGGCCGAGCGCGATCGCCTGCTGCTGACCAGCGATGGGGTGCATGGGCCGCTTTCCCCCAAACGCATTGCCGCAATTCTCGCTCGCCAGACCAGCGCACAAGCCACCGTGGACGAACTGGTCGAGGCGGCGCTGGCTGCGGGCGGGCAGGACAACGCCACCGCCCTGGTGATCGACGTCTTCCGTCTGCCGGCGCCGGACCATGACGGCATCCTGGCCGGCCTGACCCACCTGCCGGTCATGATCCCGCCGGTGCCTGGCGCGAACATCGACGGCTTTCGCGTGGAGCGGGTGCTCAGCTCCGGACGCTATGCGGTGCTGCTGGTCGCCGGCGATACCGAGGACGGAGCCACCGGCAAGGACGCAGGCCGCGTGGTGCTGAAATTTCCACGCCCGGGCGCTGCCGGCGACCGGACCATGCGACTGGCGTTCGCGCGGGAAATGCTGATCGCCCAGCGGGTGCGCAGTCCCTTCGTGCTGGGCGCGCATCCCGTCCGGCCCGATCGGCAAACCGCGCTGTACGCCGTGCAGCCGCTGCTGACCGGCGAGACGATGGCGGCCCGGATCGAGCGCCGCCTGCCCACCCTGCCATTGGCCATTGCCCAGGCCATCCGGCTGACCCGGGCGGTCGCGGCACTGCATCGGCTGGATGTGATCCACCGCGACATCAAGCCTGACAACGTGATGCTGACGGAGGAGGGCGGGCTCAGGCTGATCGACCTGGGGGTCGCTCGCCTGCCGCGGGTGGAGGACTTCCTTGGCGACGAGATCCCCGGCACGCCGGGTTTCATGGCGCCCGAGCAGTTTGCCAGGAACGCGGGCGACGCGCTGACCGATCAGTTCGCCCTGGGCGTTACCTTGTACCGCTGGCTGACCGGCGCCATGCCCTTCGGTGAACAAGAGGCCTTCCAGCGCCCGCGCTTCGGCGTTCCACCGCCGCTGGCGCGGCACCGGCCAGAGGTTCCGAGCTGGCTGGACGAGGCGATTTGCACCGCCATCCAGCCCGACCCCGGTCAACGCTTCGGCGACGTGATCGAACTGCTCCGGGTGCTGGAAAGCGGGGGCCCGCTGCATGTTTCCCAGCACCGGTCCCCGCCATTGGCTCAGCGACACCCCGTAGCGCTGTGGCAGACGATCAGCGCGGCGCTGACGATCGCATTGATCGCCAGTCTGCTGCTCCACCGCTGATCTGCGCTTGTCCATGCCGTGCCTTGCCGTCCCTTGCGGCGCGGTTTCGGGCGATGCGGGCCCAATGGGCACGCAAAAAAGCCGCCACGACTTGATCCCCAAAAGGGACCAGATCGGGCGGCACCGTTGCCACGCCATGTTTAGTTCAGCGCCGGGCCTGGCTCATCCCGCTGTGGATGATCCCGGTATCGCTGTGCGCCGGGAATACCGTTCGGGACGGGGTGAAGTAAAGCGGTTTTTCGCGGTGCAGCAAAATTGATACCACGCTGGGGTGATCGCGGCTTATTCCCTCTCCGAAGAGAAGGGGCTATAGATTCCGATCAACGCACTCTGGTCTAACTCAGCGCAGACCGGCGAGATAGCCCGCCAAGTCTGCGGGATCGAACACGCGGCCATCGAAAAACTGGTTGCTGCTAAGCGAAATGGCACCCTGCGCAGAGCCCACGGAGGTGGTCTGCCGCAAGCTTCCCTCGACCTTGGAGCTTGCTCCCGGGAGCGGCTCGCCGGTGCCGATCAGGGCACTGCGGTAAACGTCGGGCCGGAATACGCGCGCGGCCCGGCGGGCTTCGCCGGGGTCGAGCGCCGGCCCGTCCCAGCGCACCATCTGGGTGTAAAGCCACTCCGCCTGGCTGACCCAGGGAAAATTAGCCGCTTCGCGATATTGAAACATGAAATCCGCGTAATGAATCGGCTCGTCGCCTTTTTGAAGCAGCATCCGGTCGGCGATCGCCCGCCCGATCAACACCGCGTTGCCGTCCAGATACTCAGGCCGGGCCAGGATCGCGGCGTTTCGCTCGTGGTTCGCCGGATCTACAAAATGCGCCGCCGTCCGCACCAGCGCCCGGATCAGGGCCTCCACCGCATCGCGGCGTTGGTCCATCACCCGCTCGCGCATTGCCAGCACCTTTTCCACCCCGCGCCGCCAGATCTGCGCGGTGCAAAGCACGATCACCCCGGCGCCGCGCTCCACGGCCACGCTATTCCATGGTTCACCCACGCAGATCGCATCGACCTCGCCCTGCTCCAGCGCATCGGCACAGAAAGGCGGCGCCACGGTGACGATCTCGACATCATGATCGGGCCGGATGCCACAGGCTGCCAGCCAGTAACGCAGCATGTAATTATGGCTGGAATAGCGATGCACCACCCCGAAACGCAGCGCCTGCCCCGCCGCCGACCGCTCGCGCGCCACTTGTCGCAGGGCCGCGCCAAGCGTGGCCGGGTCGGCCAGCCGGCCGGCAATGCCCACCTGCGCCGCAAGGTCGGGACGCATGGTGATGGCGTTGCCGTTCAGGCCCAGCGCGAAAGGGGCCGCCAGCGGTTGCGCCGGCCGCCCCCGCCCCAGCGTGGTGGCGATTGCCAGCGGCGCAATCATGTGGGCGGCGTCGCTGTGACCATAAAGCAGGCGGTCGAGCACGGTCGCCCAGCTCATGTCCTTCACTAACCGCAGCGACAACCCCTCGGCCTCGGCAAAGCCATGCTCATGTGCGAGAATCGGCAGGCAGGCATCGACCAGCGGCAGAAAGCCAATCGTAAGTTCCTGCGCCATCAAGGTTTTCCGATCAATCGCTGCGCGGTGACTACGGCGTCGGCGATTTCGGCGATCCGTTTGCCCTGGTTCATGGCGGTGCGGCGCAGCTGTGCATAAGCTTCGGGCTCGCTGAAACCACGGCTGTCCATGATGATGCGCTTGGCCATGTCGATCGCGTCACGCTCCGCCAGCTTGCCCCGAGCCTCGGCAAGTTCGGCCTGCAGCCGGGCGAAGGCATTGAAGCGGCGGATCGCGAGGTCCAGCAGCGGGCGAATGCGATGCGGCGCAAAGCCGTCGACGACATAGGCCGAGACCCCGGCATCGATGGAGGCGGCGGTTGCTTCCTCGTCGCTCTCATCCACGAACATCGCGATCGGCTTGGCCAACGCGCGGCTGACCGCAAAATATTCCTCCAGCACGTCGCGCGAAGGATTGCCCAGGTCCATCAGCACGATATCCGGGGCGATCTCGCCAATCCGGGCGACCAGCCGGCGCCGTTCGGTGACGACGAAAACTTCGCAATCGTCAAGCGCGGCCAGCCCCTCACTGGTCACCGCAGCGCGCGTGGCGCTTTCATCGACGATAGCAATGCGCATCGCACCTTTGTGCACTGCAATATCGGCGCTTGGCAATGGCGGTGTCGATCGCCGCCGGTGAGCAGCTACGACCAGGGCGACATGATTTATGGCGGAGACGGAGAGAATTGCCGACTATTTTCATAAAGCTATATATATCAACGTATTACAGAGATGAAAGTGTAGCAGCATGGTGAGTTTGTGTATCATTTGCGTGGGCGCACATGTTGGTGCAACGGGTTGCAAAATAGCGATCAAACCACCCTCAAAAGGCATTCTGTCGAGTGCCAGATTGGCACTCCTCTATATAATACTATATCTTATGGTTCTACTCCTTCGGAGTACAACCTGCGCAAGAGCGCAGGCCGTATTTTTTATCCTCCGAACCTAAGGCTCATCGGGAAGCAAAGTAGATCAACTCTTAGTTCACCGGTCAATCAAGACCGGCAACCAAGCAAAATTAAAAAAGCTCAACACCCAACGCTTTCCAGAGACATTTGACCCCGCAGGGCCCAGACCCGCTCCAGCCGTACCATTCGCGAACGGAACTGTTGTCAACTCTGGTCGAATCTTGAAAGAGCGTCAACTAAGTCAATGGGGCTCTGCTGAGGCGTTCCACCTGCTGTGCGCACATGTCCCTTACCCCGGGACGCTTTCGCGCTCCACGAGGCTTCTGCGGGCGTTCTGTGGCACACTCGAAGCTTAACCGTAACCTCGATCGCCGGGCACCGACGTCTAGGTGCACCAAGTCGCGATCCTGGTCATCACCATCATCGAATCTTGAGGCTATCCGATGAGCACGTACTTGAACTGATGGGTACACTGACCCATCCTCACGATGGGAACATAAATAGAACAAGTTTGGCAGGTCATGCGCTTGCTGATCCGCGCGAGCATAGAAAAATACGGGCGCCTAGATGTCGCCTGCCGCCGCACCTCTCGAACAGCCTTTGCGTGCAGGCCGTACCATGTCTGGTTGGCATCGGAAAATATGTCGGGTATCGCGACGCCGGTCCAGTCTCGCTGTTCAGTTCATTTTCCTTTAGCATACCAGCAATGCACTGGCACCCTGTCGATGCTGGCGCTCCATTGATCGGCAAAATTGTTGGTCGATGGTTCGCCCATGCTCCGCGGTTTCATTCCAGTGAAGGTTCCTCGCCAATCTGAGGCACGAGCTTCTTGTGCTCCTCCGCTACGTCGTGGATAGACGGGCTGAAGCGTCCCGGGTTTTCCGGAGGCGGGTTCGTTTGAGTCATGCAACCATATC
>CAXTOS010000053.1:0-18226 GCA_964245935.1 uncultured Novosphingobium sp. | reverse complement strand
TCATCGCCGGCAGGTGCTGCTGGTCCAGGTCGTCAAGGAGGAGCGCGGCAACAAGGGCGCGGCGCTGACCTCATACCTCAGCCTGGCCGGCCGCTATTGCGTGCTGATGCCCAATTCCAGCCACGGTGGCGGCATCAGCCGCAAGATCAATTCGGTCGCCGATCGCAAGCGGCTGAAGTCGATCGTGTCCGAAATGGCGCTGCCCAAATCGATGGGCTGCATCGTCCGCACCGCCGGATTGCAGCGCACCAAGACCGAGATCAAGCGCGATTTCGATTATCTGGCCCGGCTGTGGGACGATATTCGAGACACTACGCTGCATTCCAGCGCCCCGGCGCTGATCCATTCCGACAGCGACCTGATCAAGCGCGCGATCCGCGACATCTATAATCGCGACATCGAGGAAGTGATCGTCGAGGGCGAAAGCGGCTACCGGCTGGCGCGCGACTTCATGAAATTGCTGATGCCCACGCATGCCCGCCGGGTGAAGGCCTATATCGATCCGGTGCCGCTGTTCCAGCGTTTCGGCGCAGAGGACCAACTTACCGCGATGTACGATCCGGTGGTCCAGCTGAAATCGGGCGGCTATATCGTCATCAACCCGACCGAGGCGCTGGTGTCGATCGACATCAACTCGGGCCGCTCGACCAAGGAACACGGGATCGAGGCCACCGCAGTCAACACCAATCTGGAAGCGGCGCGCGAAATCGCCCGCCAGCTGCGCCTGCGCGACATGGCCGGACTGGTGGTGATCGATTTCATCGACATGGAATATGGCTCGAACGTCCGCAAGGTCGAGAAATCCATGAAGGACGCGCTCAAGGACGATCGCGCCCGCATCCAGGTCGGCCGCATTTCCGGTTTCGGGCTGATGGAAATGAGCCGCCAGCGCCTGCGCACTGGCGTGCTCGAAGCGACTACGCGCTCCTGCCCCCATTGCGACGGCACCGGGCTGGTGCGCACCGCCGGTTCGGCCGGACTGTCCGCGTTGCGCCTGATCGAGGAAGAAGCAGCCAAGGGTCGCGGCATCGTCATCACCCTGTTCGCCAGCCAGGAAGCGGCCGTCTACGTGCTCAACGCCAAGCGCGGCGACCTGGCCGAGATCGAAGCGCGCTATGGCGTTTCGGTCGAGGTGATCCCCGAGGGCGAGAACGAGGGCGCGAAGATGCGCGTCGCCTCGTCAGGCCCGCGCAACGAATTCGTACCCAAGGTCGAGACCGTCGCCTACCTCGAAGAGGAAGATGATTCTCTTCCCGAGGAAGAGGAAGACGAGATCGAGGACGAGGTCGCAGAAGAAATCCCGGCGCGCGAACCACGCCGGAATCGCGAACCGGCCGCCGAGCGGGACGATGACGAAGCCGGCGAGCGCGGTTTCGCCGAACGGTCCGGTGCGGACCGTGCCGCAGAAGGCCCTGCCGGCGGCGATGCCCGCCGCAAGCGTCGCAAGCGTCGGCGCGGGCGCAACCGCGAGGGTGGTGACGAGCAGCCAGGCGGGGACGGCGCGGGCCACGCTACGCTGGACGCCACCGACGAGCCTGCGGATGAATCAGGCGAGACTGGCGAGTTCCAGGAAGTCGGAGCCGCCGATGCCGCTGGCGAAGCCGGGATTGCGGGCGAAGCCCGTGACGCTGGCGAAGAGACCGAAGCGCAGGCGAAGCGCCGCCGCCGTGGTCGCCGCCGTCGCGGTGGGCGCAATCGGGGTGAACCGGAAAGCGATGAAACCGGTGAAGTTTCCGGTGAAGACAGCCTGGGCGCGGAGCAAGGCGAATATGGCGACGCTCCACTGGCAGAGCCGGAGCCTGTCGAGGCAGAGCCGGAAGCCGGTCAGGCAGGCATTGCCGATGCGCTGCCGCCAGCAGAGGCTTTGGACGCAGCAGCCGGCGAGGCCCCCGCGCCAAAGACGCGCGGCCGCCGCAAAAAAGCCGACGCGTCCGTCGCAACCGCTGCAACCGCGCCAGCCGAAGATGCGCCCGTCGCGACGGCGGCGGAAGGCGATGCGCCCCTGGCCAAGCCAAAGCGGGCTCGTCGCAAGAAGAGCGAGACCGGCGAAGAGCCCGAGGCGTCCACCGGCGCCGCGCCCGAAGCTGCGGTGCCGACCAGGCGCTCACCCCGTAAAAAGGCCGATGTGGCGGCCGCAACGGCGATCAGCCCGGCTGAAGAGGTCGAGCCGCCCAGCGAGCAACCGCTGACCCCGCGTCCTGCCGCAGATCTGGCGCCAACTCGCCCGGCTGATCTCGCAACAACGCCTGGCGAGGAAGCTGCCAATTCCGACGATCCGACCGAAGAGCCGCGCCGCGGCTGGTGGCAGCGCACGTTCGGCGCCTGACTGACAATGGGATGCAGCGGCCGGCGGCCCCTGCATCCCATTGTCGGGGTGAGGTTATTTGCAGGCGCCGCGGGCTTTAGAGTCTTTCCGACTTACGTCGGGTCGGTGCCGGCCCGCTCCCCCTCCCGGCCGCCCATATTATACAATGACTTGGGTGGCCGGGCGGGGGAGCGGGCTGGCACCGTCTTAACCGGAAAGACTCTAAAGTCGCGCCCTCAACCTTCCAGCACATCGTGAAACCGGCTGTAGTCGATCGTGCGCGTCCCGTCGGGCGCGGTGGTGATGATGTCGGCGAAACGCGCATCCCGGTGCACATCTTCCGGAACATAGGCCCAGCGGTCATGGATGACTTGCCCGCTGATCTCATCGATGCCGGACACGATGACGATGATTTCCTGGCCAAAGGCCGCCTCGCTGCCGTCCAGCCAGCTGCGCATCGGGCTGTCGGCAGTGATGCTGTGCATGATCGTCCAGGTGAGCGCGAATACCGGATTGCTGTCGCGCACCAGCGGCAAATCGAGAAAGCGCCGCATCTTAACCCCGCCCAAGTCGCTGTCGACCAGCAAGGTCAGCCGCGCCTGCGCGGAATAGACGACATTATGGCGCTGGTTTGCCGCCCGCAGCCCGAAGGTCGGCACGCCGTCGACATTGCGGATCAGCACACGGCGGCTGAACAGGAATCGCGCCGTCGGCCGTGAAAAACGCGCAAAGGCAATCCCGGTGGACAATGCGAAATAAATCAGCCCCAGCGTGATTTCCATCACCACGACGGCATTGGTAAACAGCGATACCGGATAGACATTGCCATAGCCGATCGTCGCCACGGTATGCACGCTGAAGAAGAAATCGCGCCAAAACAGCGGCATCTCCATCGTGTCGTGCGCAACCGCCAACCCGGCCTGATCCAGCCGGTACAGCCCGGCGAAGACCAGGTTGAAGCCCATGAACAGCCCGACGAACAGCGCCCCCAACCGCGCCCAGCTCATCCCCATCAGGCGATGATAGATGTCGAGCGAGAACCGGCGCTCCAGCCCCACCGCCCGCACTTTCAAATCACCGTGGTGGATCGCCATCGAGATCAGCGACGGCGCCCGTTGGGGTCGCTCTTCCGGGGACATGTCAGCCATCCCGCAAGAGTACCCGCCGGTGCGGGTCGGCGGCAAGGGCTAAGAAAACCTCCGATATTCGCTGCCGGACGCCGCGAACTTGTCAGCCATCCCCTCTTGCTCCCGGCTGATGAATCGCTAGATGGGAAAGGGCACAGCGCACAGTGTCGCGATCAGGATCAGAGACAGCACATGGCCGATTTCTTCCCCAACGCCATCAGCAGGATCACCGGCAAGGGCCGCGTCCATAAAGTATCCGGCGCCACCAAGGTAAAGAAATTCACCGTCTATCGCTACGATCCCGACAGCGGCGAGAATCCGCGCTACGATGTGTTCGAGATCGATCAGGACAAATGCGGCCCGATGGTGCTCGACGCGCTGATCAAGATCAAGACCGACCAGGATGCGACCCTGACTTTCCGCCGGTCGTGCCGCGAGGGTATCTGCGGCTCCTGCTCGATGAACATCAATGGCCGCAACGGCCTGGCCTGCACCATGGCGATCGAGGATATCAAGGGCGATGTCCGGATCACCCCCCTGCCGCATATGGAAGTGATCAAGGACCTGGTGCCCGATTTTACCCATTTTTATGCGCAATATGCCTCGATCAAGCCATGGTTGCAGACCGTCTCGACCACGCCTTCGGGCAAGGAGCGGCTGCAATCGCCCGAACAGCGCGAAAAGCTCGATGGGTTGTACGAATGCATCCTGTGCGCCTGCTGTTCGACCTCGTGCCCCAGCTACTGGTGGAATTCGGACAAGTTCCTGGGTCCGGCGATCCTGTTGCAGGCCTATCGCTGGCTGGCTGACAGCCGCGACGAAATGACCGGCGAACGGCTTGACGAGCTGGAAGACCCGTTTCGCCTCTATCGCTGCCACACCATCATGAACTGCGCCAACGTCTGCCCCAAGGGCCTGTCGCCGGCGCGCGCCATTGCCGAAATAAAGAAGATGCAGGTGGAGCGCGCGGTCTGACCACCGCGTCACGACGCCATTTCGCTGAGCCGCGACGCAAGCCGAGCCCCCGCGGATGAGCATGCTGATCGCGCGTTACGACGCGCTGGTGGCCGCGGGCGAATTGCGGCCCGATCCCGAACAGGCCGCCGCCGCCCGCCAGCTCGCGGCATTGCAGGCGCAACTGGAAGCGCCCGCCGCCAGCCACGGCCTGATCGGCAAGCTGTTCGGGCGCAAACCCGTCGTCAAACCGCGCGGCATCTATATGTGGGGCGGGGTCGGGCGGGGCAAATCGATGCTGATGGACCTGTTCCACGACACGCTGGCCATTCCCGCAAAGCGCCGCAGCCATTTCCACGCCTTCATGATGGAAGTGCACGCCCGCCTGCGCGAAGCGAGGCGGAGTGAGAGCGGCGATCCGATCCCACCGGTTGCCGCCGCCATAGCCGCCAACCTGCGCTTGCTGGCGTTCGACGAGATGGTGGTCAACAATTCCGCCGACGCCATGATCATGAGCCGGCTGTTCACCGCGCTGATGCACGACCAGGGGGTGACCATCGTCACCACCTCGAACCGGGCGCCGTCGCAGCTTTACAAGGACGGGCTCAACCGCGAGCATTTCCTGCCCTTCATCGCCACCATCGAGCGCGAGCTGGACGTGCTGGCGCTCAATGGGCCAGTCGATTACCGGTTGCAGCGGCTGGGCGGACTGGACACCTGGCACACTCCGCTGGGCAACGCGGCAACGGCCCAGGTGCGCGAGGCATTCTTTCGCCTGACCGACTACAGCCCCGAAGACGCCGCCAACGTCCCCGCCGCCGACCTCGACCTCGGCGGTCGCACGCTGCACGTGCCCAAGAGCCTGAAAGGCGTCGCCGTGTTCAGCTTCAAGCGCCTGTGCGGCGAAGCGCGCGGCGCCCCCGACTACATCGCCATCGCCCACGCCTATCACACCATCATCCTGGTCGGCATCCCCCGCATGAGCCCCGATAACCGCAACGAAGCCGCACGCTTCGTCACGCTGATCGACACCCTGTACGAGAACAAGGTAAAACTGTTCGCCACCGCCGATGCCGTGCCCGAGCAGCTGTATGAAGCGGGCGACGGCAGGTTTGAGTTCGACCGCACGATCAGCCGGCTGATCGAAATGCAAAGCCTGGATTATCTGGCACTGGGGCATGGCGAGGATTGAGCGGGTTAAAAGGATCGGCCCGTTTATCCAGTGTAATCCGTACCCGAGGCAGCCGGAAGCACGGCATACCAAGCCTTGCGCTCAGCATAAGGCTCCCCACATGTGCCACGGCGAGTCGATAGGTCCGCGCGTCACGGCCCGAAAGCATGGAGATCGGCTTGAGCTCATCTAACGCATTGTTCCGCCCCTTCCGCGTCAAGTCGCTGGAACTTGGCAACCGTATCGTCATGGCCCCGATGACGCGCAACATGTCCCCCAAGGGCGTTCCCGGCCCCGCTAACGCCGCCTATTACGGCCGCCGCGCCCTGGGCGGAGTCGGCTTGATCCTGTCGGAGGGCACGGTGGTCAACCGCCCCGCTTCGCGCAACGAAGCCAACATCCCGTTCTTTTACAGCGACCCGGCTTTGGCGGGATGGAAAGCGGTGATCGACGCGGTGCATGCCGCGGGCGGCCGCATGGGCCCGCAATTGTGGCACTGCGGATCGGCGCAGGGCCAGAGTGGCTGGGAACCCGCCGCCCCCGTCGAAAGCCCCAGCGGGCTCTCGGGACCGGGTAAAGCGCGTGGAGTGGCGATGAGCGAACATGATATCGCCCAAACCGTGACTGCCTTTGCCAAGGCCGCCGCCGATGCCCAGCGGCTCGGCTTCGACACATTCGAACTGCACGGCGCACACGGTTACCTGATCGACGAGTTTTTCTGGGCAGGTACCAACCAGCGCAACGATCGCTATGGCGGCGCGACCATTGCCGAGCGCAGCCGCTTTGCCGTTGAGATTGTTGCTGCCGTGCGCGCCGCGGTAGGCCCTGATTTTCCCATTATCCTGCGCGTTTCGCAATGGAAGCCCGCGGATTATACCGCGCGGCTGGCCACTACGCCTGATGAGATGGCCAGCTGGCTGGTGCCGCTGGTCGAGGCCGGGGTCGATGTGCTGCATTGCTCGCAACGTCGCTTCTGGGAAGCCGAGTTCCCCGAAATCGACGGTGCCGAGGGTTTGAATTTCGCCGGCTGGGCCAAGAAACTGACCGGCGCCGCGACGATCAGCGTTGGCTCCGTCGGGCTGTCTGGCGACTTCATCGCTGCATTCGGCGGAGAGGCATCACAGCCTGCCAGCCTCGAAAATCTGCTGCATAGGATCGACCGCGAGGAATTCGACCTGATCGCCGTGGGCCGCGCCTTGCTCAGCGATCCAGCCTGGGCGGCCAAGGTACGCGACGACGACACTCAGGATCTGCACGGCTTCAACGCTGGCGACCTGGCGCAACTGAATTAGGGTGGCGTGCTGTTGCATCGTTCGAACCGCAACGCTGGCATAATGAACCCTTGACTTTTGTCAGGATGACGAAATATATAAAATATTGGTAATTTTTAAGTTAGCGCCGATGGGGTTTGCCCTCGCGCCTTAGCCCTCGATCAATCAGCGTTGGTTTGCCCTACTTGCGAGCCAACAATTGGCTCCAGCGGGCATCCAGCTTTGCCTGCACACTATTGCTTCTCACGCGCGATACGAACGAGACACCGCGCAGATTGACGCTATGGCCGCCTACCCAATGGCCGGTGATGCCGTAGCCGACGTCATAAAGAGCGGTATCTTCATGCGGCTCACCATCTACCAGAAAGCGGGAGGTAATTGCGACAGGGAGCCGTTCGTCACCGCGACTGTCGTCAGGCAGATGGGCCACGCCGCGCGCATTCTTCAGCGCGTGCTCGAACCATGAAACTTCGATCCGCGCTTCTCCGGATGTTTCTGCGGGCGGCGTGCCCAGCGCGGTTGGGAACATGACCTTCTGGCTTTGCACGGACTGGTCGATAGAGGCAGGCTTCAAAATGAGCTTGCGGTCGCTGGAACCGGCCACCGTGAGCACCAACGATACGGCACGGGTAGAAGCCCGCTGCGCATCGGCGCTTTTGACCGCCTCGCTTTCGCTGCGCGCGGTCCAGCTATTCCAGAGCGTCAGTGCGGAAATGCAAATTGCGACCACCGCGAGCACTTCACCCAGCGTAATCCAGCGCCGCCGGCTTGCCGACGCCTCTGCAACGCGCAATTCCTGCGCATCCGCCCTGGACCTAGCCCCCGGGTCGCGTGCCGGAAAATCGTCACTCACTGCGGGGTTCCAAAATCTGCGGCCCCATCCGCTCACGTCTCCTGGATCGCGGAGAGCTTCCAGGGTGCATTCCCCTCGCGAACGAATGTCCAAAGCTCTGTCGTTTCACTCGGGCGGCCGGGATCGCCCTTTGTGATGGCGCTGGACGTTCGATCACGCATGACGTCGATGCTTTCATAATGCATCGCGATCGTGGCGAAATCCGCGGCGCCTTCATTCCACGCCTCGGATATCTCCGCGTCGATCAGCCGCGTGCCGGTGACGTCGTTGCGCAGGCCATGGGTCGCGTTCTGGCTAAGTTCTTCCGACAGGTAAGACATGATTTCAGGGGTCGTGCAGGCGCGCAAGCGAGCATAATCCTCATGCCCGAACGCATCCTGGACTTCGATCAGGAGACGCTCGAAGGCCGCCTTGTCGGCGTCGGTGATGGCAATATCCTGCGTTGCCGGGGCCACCGGAGTCATCTGCGTGAACGGCTGCGGCGCGAACGGCTGGGGCGCCGCCGGTCCGGGGGATCGGGTACCGAACGGCGAGGTGGAATTTCCCACAGAAGCAGATCCATTCGCGGATTTGCGTCGAAACCATCCAACAACGAACCAGATGATCCCGCCGATCAGCGCGATCTGGATCAGCCCCATCAGGAAACCGCCGCCGCCCGCGCCGCCGCCGAATCCACCCGAGCCGTGCCCCAACAATCCGCCGATCAGGCCGCCCGCCAGCAGGCCACCCAACATCCCGCCACCGAACCCGCCGAATCGGCTGCCCAGCGTGGGTTGCGTCGGTTGCGGGGCGTAGGCTGGGGCGGGCATCGCGGCCCCGGGCGCGGCGGCCGGGCGCGTGGTCATCGACCGTTGGATCGGCGCAACATAGCCCTGCGAGGAGCGGGTCGGGGCCGGCGCATAATAGGTCCGTGAACCACGGCTGCCAAAACTGCCGCCACGACGGGCTTCCGCCGGCTGGACCCACAGTGCGGACAAAGCCAACACCGCGCCAAGCACGCTTGCCGTTTGAAAACTGAACCGGGTCATCGAGGTCTCCTTGTCCGGCGATGTGGGAGCAATGCAGACAATTGCCAGTCTCGCCCTGACGTCAGTTAGAATAAGCCGCGGCCTGCCATACACCCGCACCAAGCAATAATGGCGAGCGCGTACGGCCCGGACCCTAGATAGTCTTCGAAATCCCCAGGAATACCCCACGGCGTGGCCCAAATGACGGCGCACCCACGCCGACGCCGGTGCCGTCGCGGATTTCGTAGACCTTGTCCAACAGGTTCTCGATATCGACCCGCAGGTCGAACCCGCTGTCGCCGAACTTGTGGCCGACCGAGAGGTTGAAGGTGACGTAGCCGGGCAAGGCGGCACCGTTGGGGATGTCGGGATAGGCGCCGCCGTCGGGCAGGCCAAGGTCACGGCGCAGGCCCGATCCGTAGACCATGTCGGCGCTGATGCGCGAGCCGGCCAATGCGCCGCTGCTCCATTTGTAGGCCGCGCCGCCTGATCCGGTCCAGGTCTGGTTGTGGTCGAGATAGATGTAATGGGTCGAGATATAGGCGAGGTCGGCGGCGGTGAAATTATACTGGTTGGAATCGATCTGCGTGCCCTGCGCCTTTTCATAGGCGATGTTGCCATAGGCGCTGAAGCCGAGGTGCGCATAGGTCAGGCTGAGTTCGGAGCCCATGATCCGACCCTTCGCGTAATTGAATGGGGTCACGATGATCGGCGCGCCGAACTGGCCTTCGTCCACCAGATGCGTCGAGCGGCGGAAATAGCCGTCGAGGCCCAAGGTGAAATGGCCGATTTTTTCCTGCAGGCCGGCGTCCCAATAGTTCTCGCGCTGGGCATAGGCAAGGTCGTTGGTCCGCGATGGCGGCGAGGCGGTGGTGTTGTAGACCTGCGCGAGGTTGGCGCTGGCCACCAGTTCAAAGGGCGCGGGGGAGAAATAGCGCGCATAACCGGCGTGGATGGTCAGGCTGGGGACCGGCGTCCACACCATGTTGACGCGCTGGCTGAGCTGGCGTTCGTGGCGGACGCCGTCGTTCTCATCGAAGCGCGCGCCGTAATTCAGCACGACGTGATCGATCAGATGCCACTCGTCCTGCAGATAGGCGCTGTAGGTCTTCTGAGTGACGTTGGTGTCGTAGACCAGTGACACCGGCTGCGCATCGGCCACGATTGTGCCCTGGGAGCAGGATACGCCGGTCGGATCGCAGACATCGCCGGAGGTCGGGAAAACATTGGTATTGGTGAAGCTCTTCGACCTGGCGTCCTCGAAATACCCGCCTGCGCGCAGCGTATGGCGATTGCCCAGTTTGAGGACGCTGTCAAACTGGCCGCCGAACGAAATGTCCTTCTTGCTGGCGTATTGGGCCAACCCGTTGAACAGCAGTTCGCCGACGTAATCGGGGTGATAATCAAGGGTGGCCAGCCGCCCGAACACCGAGCCCTGGAACGACAATGCTCCGGCGCTGTGCAACAGGCTAAGCGCACCGAAGCCGAAAGTTTGCAGCTGGGTCTCGTTGAGGTTGGCACTGTCGAAGCGGGTGACGCCGTTCGCCGCCGCCGGGTTGCCGTTGGTGTCGTACAGGCTGTCGGGACCGGGAACCCGGATGTCGGTCGGGCCGGCCGGATCGGGTATCTGGTAATGCTGGTTCGAATAGCCCCCGGTGAAAGCGATGCGGTCGTTGTCGCTCAGGATGTGGTCGATATAGCCGAAACCGCTGAACTGGTCGGTCTTGTCGTGCACCGCCCGGGTACTGCCGTTGACGCTGTCGATGCCAAGGTCGCTGTGCTTGTAGTCGCCCGAGGCGAACCAGGTGGTTCCGCCCGAACTGCCGCTCAGCTGCGCGCTGGGTTCGATGGTGCCGTGGCTGCCGCCGTACAGGCTGAAGGTCGATGAATCCTTGAGGCCGGACTTGGTGGTGATATCCATGATGCCGGCGGTGCGCAGGCCGTATTGCGCGGGCAGCGTGCCGGTAACCAGGTCCATCCGCTCGATCAGGCGCGGGCTGAGCGTCTGGCCGAACACCGCGATGCTTTCGGGCAGGATCACCCCGTTCAGGCGGTATTGCACGCCATTGTGCTCGCCACGGACGTGGAACTGGCCGAACTGGTCCTGGCTGACGCCGGGCATCTGCAGGATAATGTCCTGGATCGGCTGATTGTCGCTGCCCGGCAGGTTCTGGATGGCCTCGGTGGTCAGCGTATAGGTCGAGGCGCCGAGGCTTGGCTTGATGCTTTCGCGTGCGTCGTTAAGCCGCCGGGCGGTCACCACGATTTCGGTGCCGGCAGCGGTCTTGTCCGAAGGTGCAGGTGCGGCTGCCGGGGCGGCATCCTGGGCAAAGGCCGGCGCAGATGCCAGCAATACGAGCGGAACCGCCGATAATTTCAGGAATGAGGCGCGCATGAATACCCTTTAAAAACTTACGGAATATCCCCTGCCGCGCCGGCACCCGGGCTTGGTCTGCACCCTTGCCGATGCATCCAGCCCTCGTTCCATCTGTTCTTAATGTGATGTTATATTATCTATCAGGGCTTGCCACTGCCTCTGGCCTATGACCACTCCGAAGCCTAATGTAGGCTGAACGGTCAGGGGATGACGCAGCGGAAGGGAATGGCGTGATTGTTTCGACGACGGAAAATCTGGGCGGTCACCGTATCACCCAGACGCTGGGCCAGGTGTTCGGCGTCGTGGTGCGCAGTCGCGGGATCGGGCCGAATTTCATCGCCGCGCTGCGTTCGCTCGGTGGTGGCGAAATCAAGGAATACACCGCGCTCATCGAGGATGCCCGCCGCCACGCCATCGACCGCATGGTCGCCAATGCGAGCGCGATGGGCGCCGATGCGGTGGTGATGATGCGCTTCGATTCGGGACAAATCGGCCAGACCATGAACGAAGTCGTTGCTTACGGCACCGCGGTCCGGGTCGGGCCGCAATGAGCCGCCGGACTCGCACGACGGGGCAGTTGAAATCATATGCCAGCATCCCCAATTATGTTTTCATTCCGGCGGCAACACCCCGCCGAGGCGGACAATATCATGATCGAAATTCGCCCCTTTGACGGCCTGGGCCATGCCCGGCACGGCTGGCTCGATGCCCGCCATCATTTCAGCTTTGCCGGCTACCTTGATCGCGCCCGGATGGGCTGGGGTGCGATCCGCGTCTGGAATGACGATACCATCGCCGCAAACACCGGCTTCGACCCGCATCCGCACCAGGATATGGAGATCGTCACCTTCGTGAGGCGCGGCGCGATTACCCATGAAGACAGCCTGGGCAACAAGGGCCGCACTGCCGCCGGCGACGTGCAGGTGATGAGCGCGGGCACCGGCATCGTCCACGCCGAATACAATCGCGAGGATGAAGACACCACGCTGTTCCAGATCTGGATCCTGCCCGACCGCAGCGGCGAAAAACCAGGCTGGGGCCAGCGCGATTTCCCGCGCGGCACCCGCGCCGGTCGCTGGGTAACCCTTGCCAGCGGGACCGGGGCCAGCGGTACGGGAACCAGCGATACGGGAACCAGCGGTGCGGCGAATGACGACGAGGCGCTGCCGATCCGCGCCAACGCCCAGGTGCTGGCAGCGACGCTGGCTGCAGGCGAGCGGATCAGCCACGTGGTCGATCCCGAGCGTCACCAATATCTGGTGGCGCCGACCGGCCGCATCCGCATCAACGGCCAGGACGCGCAACCCCGCGACGGTATCGCCATCACCGGCGAAACGACGATCGAGGTCGAAGCGATCGACGATGCCGAACTGGTGCTGGTGGACGCGGTTTAGCCAAAGGCAGGGTGGAGGCAGAAATTCGGCCTTTCTCCTCGTATGGTTGCCTCGTGGCACCGCCGGTCCAACTTGCCCTCAAGCCGCCGAACTATACAGCCTTGTCTGCGCCTCCACCAGGCGACGCATCAGTTTGAGATCGGAGGCGCTCAATTGCAGGGCGGCATCGGCCCATAGATCGACGATCGCGCGGAGTTCCGTCATCTCGATGGGCGAGGCCAGGCGCATCGCGCGGCGGGCGTGAACCAGGCCGACATGGCGGCGGCTGGACCGGTCGATGAACTGTTGCACAGCCGCCACCCCCTCGCCGGGATCGGCCAGTTCGGTGACGATGCCCAGTTCGTACAGATCCTCGGCGGAATAAAGGCTGGTCGACTGGATGATGCGATCGGCCAGCGCGGTGCCGAGTTTGCGCGACAGGATCGCATGCGCGCCCATGCCGGGGAACAGGCCGAACATCATTTCCGGCAGTCCGAAGTTCGCGCCGCGCTCGGCGATGATGACATCGAACGATAGCAGTGCTTCGAACCCGCCGCCCAGCGCCTGCCCCTGCACCAGGCCGATGGTCAGCAACGGCAGGTCGAGCGCGCGCAGGTTGCGGTGCAGGATGTTCACGCAGCGCTGGCCGTAATGCGCCAGCCCGACGCGATCGCCCTGGTGGATCAGCGACAAGAACAACTCGAGATCACCGCCGAAGCAGAATGCCCCCGGAACCCTGCTCCCCAGGATAAGATAATCGAGCGGCAAGCCGGTTGCACCGAAATGCCGGCCGATCAGATCCTGCCAGCATTCGAAATCACGCAGCATCGTGGGGGTGAAACTGGGGCGTCCCGATGGACGCATGAACGTCCACAGCGCCCTTGCCCCGGTATCGTACAGCACGTCCAGTTCCTGCAACTGGAGCAGGCTCTCCGGCACTGCCAGCCGCAGCCGGGCCGCGTCCACCAGTTCCTCTTCACGGTCGGGGTTGACGATGGCGGAGCCGGCAGGCCGGCGATCCGGGTCGGTTCGACTATCTTTCGGCATGCCAGCCATACGCGCCTCGATCGTTTGGAAATCCGCCCAGGCTCACGCCGCCACGCTATGCGCTTCGCCTCGCTCGATCCATTCGATCAGCATGGTCAGCGTGTGGCGAATGGTCCGATCCTGCTCGATCACGCTGCTTTCCAGACTGCCGAGCCGTTCCAGCAATGTCGCGTTGTCGTGGCGGTGCGCGGACCGGGCATGGCCGCCGCCGGTTTCCACCAGTTCGACGACAGCCTGCTGCAACTCGGCAATCTGGCGCTCGCAGCGCGACAGCGCAACTTCCAGCCGGGGTTTCCGAACCGGAGCGGCAAGCAGATATTTTTCGCCCCCGCCCGACGCGTGCCCGGTCGATTCAGCCAGGACCTGCGACAGCATGGTCTCGTCGATAAGCTCCTGCTGCTGGGCGGCGCCGAGCAGCAGGAGCCGGTCGATGATCTGGTTGATCCGTCCCGGCACGCCGCCGGTATGGGCGAAGCATGCAGCAAGGAACCGGGGGGTGAAGCCGGGATTGCCGTTCCAGCCGACGGATTTCAGGCGGTGGTGAATATAGGGTTCCACTTCGCCCGATTCCAGCGGATCGAGATGATGCGAAGCGACCACCCGCTGGCGCAATTGTTCGAGATCCGGATGGCATTGCAGCCGGGTCAGGAATTCTGGGCGGCCAACCAGCAGTATCTGGAGCAGCGGACGAGCGCCCACCTGGAACAGTGACAATACGCGCAAAGCTTCCAGCGCGGCGATCGGCAGGGCCTGCGCCTCATCGACGACCAGCAGGCATCGGCGATTGGCCCGCGCCTCGTCACGCAGAAAGCACAGCAGCGCGTCGAGCATCAGGGGATGACGTGTTTCTGCACCGAGCCCGCGAATCGAAGCTGCCCCCAGGCCGAAGGCGCAGGCGACGACCGGAATGATCGGGCCGCTTTCCCGATGAGCCTGGGCCAGATGATCATCGGCCGGACGCCCGTCAGCCGGATCACATCCGACCATTTGCGCGGTGGTCATCCGGTCGCGATCGATCGTCGCCATGACCCGCGCGACCAGCGCCGTTTTGCCCGCCCCGGCTTCCCCGGTGAGCACGACATGACCTTCGCCCTGCGCCAGTCCATCGCCGAGACAGGACAGCGCCCGACGATGGCCCACACTCTCGAAATAGCAGGCCGGATCGGTGGCCGACTGGAAGGGATTTCCGGTGAATCCGTAAAAATCGCGGTACATGAGGGCACTCCGTCCCCTCGGGCCGAGCAGCGGTTCCGAGAGATGAGGCGCGATCCAGCGCTATGCCGCCATGTTGCGCGCCCTGAGCTGAGATCGCCATGCGAGAACCGTCGAATTCGGAACCATTCCGGCTGGCTCAAATCCAAAATCGACCAATATCCGCGATTGCATCAAGGCCGGCCGGTACCCTCGCGGTTCGGGCCGAGCAGCAAATGCCGCGCGATCAAACGCCCATCGATCATACCAGCATTTCCTGCGCCGGCCCCTGTCCCAGAAATGCCGACGGGCTGGCGCTGGCGCCATAGGCTCCGGCGCAGAACACCGCGACCAGATCGCCGACCTCGGCACGGGGGAAGGCCGCCTTGTCGGCCAGCCGATCGAGCGGGGTGCACAGGCAACCGACGATGCTTGCCTCCTCGTCAGGCGCCGCGCCAAAGCGGCTGGCGATGGCCACCGGATAGTTGCGGCGCACCACCGTGCCGAAATTGCCCGATGCCGCCAATTGGTGATGGAGCCCGCCGTCGACGATCAGGAACACCTCGCCGTGGCTGTCCTTGCGCTCGACAATCCGGGTCAGATAAACTCCCGCCTCGCCGACCAGATAGCGACCCAGCTCGATGCAAAACCGCGTATCGGTGCATTCATCCGGCAGCCGCGCAAACTGCTCCGCCAGGGCCTGGCCGATATGATCGAGGTCCAGTGGACGGTCGCCGTGGAAATAGGGGATGCCAAACCCGCTGCCCAGATTGCAATGCGGCAGCGGCACGCCCGCCTCGCGCGCCAGCCGCACCGCCAGCGCCAGCGTCCGCGCCTGGCTGTCGGCGATCGCGGCGGCATCGAGCGACTGGCTACCGGCGTAAATGTGAAAACCGCGCCATTCCGCGCCGCTGGCGGCGATGCGCCGCGCCAGCGCCGGCACGCGCGCGGCGTCCAGCCCGAACGGCTTGGCACCGCCGCCCATCTTCATCCCCGAGCCCTTGAGATCGAAATCCGGATTGACCCGGATGGCCAGACGCGGGGTGATCCCCAGCCGCGCGGCGATCTTCAGCGCACGGTCGGTCTCCGCCGCGGATTCCAGGTTCAGCGTCACCCCGGCGGCGATCGCCGATTCGAGTTCGCGATCCCTTTTGCCCGGACCGGCAAAGCTGATCCGCGCCGGATCGATCCCGGCCGCCTGCGCGATGGCCAGCTCACCGCCCGAGGCGATATCGAAACCATCGACCAGTCCGGCCATCAGTTCAAGCAGCGGCCCGAAGGGATTGGCCTTTACCGCATAATGCAGCGCCAGCCGCGCAGGCATCGCGGCGCGCAACCGCGCCACCTGCGCCTGCACGCGTTGCGCGGAATAAACGAACAGCGGGGTATCCCCGGCCCGCCCGACCAGTTCGGTAACCGCGCTACCGCCGATCGCCAGCACGCCGCCGGTCGCGGCAAACCCTTCGGGGATCGGGCCCAGCGGCTTCATCGGGCGATGTCTTCAAGCAGCCGATTGCGGTCAATCTTGCCATTGGCGCCCAGCGGCATCGCGTCATGCCAGTGAATGACGCGGGGCTGCATGAAATTGGGCAATTCGCGTTGTAACAGATGCGGCAGTTCCGCTTCCGCGACCGCCGCCGTCACCCCGGCGCTGCGGCGGGCCACCAGATGCACCGCCTGGCCCAGTTGCGGATCGGGCACGCCGAGGGCCACCGCTTCGGCGACCAGCCCGGTCGCCAGTGCGACCTCCTCCACTTCCTGCGGCGAAATCCGGTTGCCCGCGCTCTTGATCATCGCGTCGCGGCGCCCGACGAAGGTCAGCAGGCCGTCACTGTCGCGTTTTACCCGGTCGCCCGACCACACCGCAATCCCCCCATGACGCGAGGCCGCAGGCGCGGGCCGAAACCGCTCGGCCGAGCGCACGGCATCGCGCCAATAGCCCTGCGCCACCAGCGGACCACAATGCACGAGTTCGCCTTCCTCGCCATCGGCGGTCACTTCGCCGGCATCATCGATCACCAGCACTTCGGCATGCGGGATCGCCTTGCCGATCGAGGTAGGGTGGCTGTCGATCAGCGCGGGATCGAGATAGGTCGAGCGGAACGCCTCGGTCAGCCCGTACATCGCGAACAGTCGCGCCGCCGGGAACTGCGCGCGCAGGCGCCGCACCAGATCGACGGTCAGCGAGCCGCCGGTATTGGTCAGCCGCCGCAGCCGTGCCGCGGGTGCGGCGGGCCAGTCGAGCTGCGCCAGTTGCACCCACAAAGGCGGCACCGCAGCCAGCGTGGTGATGGTGTGCCGTTCGACCGCCTTCACCACGTCGCGCGGCACCAGGTAATCGAGCGGGACCACGCTCGCCCCGGCATACCAACTGGAGAGCAGTTGGTTCTGGCCGTAATCGAAACTCAGCGGCAGCACCGCCAGCACCCGATCGTCGCCGGCGAGCCCCAGATAGCCGGCCACGCTTTGCGCCCCCAGCCACATATTGGCATGGCTGAGCATCACCCCCTTGGGCTTGCCGGTCGAGCCGCTGGTGTACAAAATCGCCGCAAGGTCAGCGGGGTCAGCGCCGGACGGGGGCAGCGCCGGCGCCAGGTCGGCCGCCGCCAGTGCCGCGCTCTCGCTTACCACCATGCAAGTGTCGGGCACGTCGCCCGCAACCAGCGTGGCCAGCCGTGCCGGTGTGCCGAGCAACAGGCGCGCTTCGCTGTCGCCTAGAATATGCGCAACCTGGGCATGCTTGAGCAGGGGATTGATCGGCACATGGACCAGCCCCGCGCGGGCGGCCGCCAACGGCAGCAGGCAGGTCAATTCGCCCTTGGCGGCCCAGCTGGCAACCCGCGCGCCGGGTTCACGCAGCTGGTCCCGCAGCCACCCGCCGAGAGTGGCGACCCGCG
Source organism: uncultured Novosphingobium sp. (assembly GCA_964245935.1). Taxonomy (GTDB): domain Bacteria; phylum Pseudomonadota; class Alphaproteobacteria; order Sphingomonadales; family Sphingomonadaceae; genus Novosphingobium. Next base: position 653 of record CAXTOS010000053.1, on the reverse strand, counting down.
CATCGAGATCGGCATAGCGCAGCACCCGGTCACGGAGTACGAGCGCAGGCGAATCCACCGCGCCGCGCAAGGCGAGATGGTCGAGCGGCCGGGCAAGGTCGGCAGGCGAAATAAGCAGTCTCCGATGATCTCACCTTTAGCCCCCTCCTCTTCAGAGGAGGGGGTTGGGGATGGTGTCTCTCTTTCTCGCAACGTGGCGCCTCGAAGAAAGAAGAAAGGCACCGCCCCCAACCCCCTCCTCTGAAGAGGAGGGGGCTTTTACGCTGAACTGCTCTACTCTGCCTTGCCGCGCGAACCAAGCGTGGCTAAAGCCCTCCGTCGCAGTGCGCCAGGCCGGTGATAACCCGGAGGGTTCGAGGACGCTTATGGATACCACTACCACCGACCAAGTGCTGCGTCAGATCCTGAGCGACGTGCTGGGGCTCGACTCCCGACAGGTCGCCGGATTCACCGTCGGGACCGGCCTGTTCGGTCATCTGCCCGAGCTGGATTCGATGGCCGTGGCCGGGCTGCTGACCGAAATCGAGGACCGCCTGGACATCGTTATCGACGATGACGATGTCGATGGCGAACTGCTCGACAACTATGGCTCGCTGCTGCGCTTCGTGAAAGCCAAGCGCGAGACTGCCTGACCCTGGTCACCAGTTGGCAGC
>CAXTOS010000052.1:0-18246 GCA_964245935.1 uncultured Novosphingobium sp. | reverse complement strand
GCCTTCGCCGGATGCAGACAGTGATCCACACACGTTGGTGTTAGGTATTAGCAAAGGTAACACGCAATCGAAGGCGCTCGTGAAAGAAGCCTTCGAAAACGTCGCCTTCAAAGGCATACGCGACCGCATGCTCGAAGCGTTCCATGCGGTCGGTTTGCTACTGAATGAGAGTACAACCGAGTTTGACGATCGTTTCAAGGGCTCGGAGCGTGATTTTGCATTCGCAAGCGTTGTTCGCTGTTCGCTGACTGGTGTGGATCGGAAAAAAGGCGTCCATACCTCAGATAGTCCAAACGTCTTACCTGCGTTCAAATCTGAAAGTCCGGGTAATAGATTTGTCGAAACTTGCGTCGATCAGCATTTAGTCAATCTAGGGCGCCGATCTCGACTAATTTTATTGCTTGGAAATACTGATGCTTACATAAATGCTCTCCGCAACGTAATAATTCGCCGGCGTGGATCGATTTCCCTAATAAATCCAGTTGCTTATATATCCAATGGCGTACGCTTTGTACATATCGCTCACCCTTCAAAGGGAAACGGACATTTTGGGAAATTTGTTCGCGGAGAGGGTGTCTCGGGAGCAAAGCGCGACTGGGCTAAAATGGCGCTGGCGATCTAGGATATTCATTTGATCTGCGCGCTTAGCCGCTTTGTACATTACTCTGGGAACTTAAGGATCAGAATGCCCGGCCCGGTCAAGCCGCGAGCTTCCACCCGCCACTCCCCTGCTGCATCGTAATCCGAACCTCATGATCGTCCAGATCGGCATCGACCAACCGCTCGATCATCTCGCGGATATGGGCGTTGCCTTCCTGCTGCTCGCGATAGATCGCGCGGATGAAGCGGTCGGCGATTTTCGGCTGGCCGCCGCGCTTTTCCCATAGTGCCACGGTCTGGGCTTCGTTGCCCAGCATCACCGCCAGCTTCGTCTGGCTAAGCCCCATTTCCTGCCGCAGAAAGCGTAGTTCGGCGCCGGCCAGCTTGCCCCCTTTGGCAATCAGTCCGCGCGCCAGCGCACGGTGCAAGCCATCGAGATCATGGATGGCAATGCCATGGCCATAGGGCGTTTCGTGATCGTCATAGCCATTTTCCAGCCAGACATTGCGAAGGCCGCACTCCCGATAATGATACAAGTTTGCCTCCTAAAATACCGTGATGACAATGGCCCGTTTCGGAAGGTCAATCGCCACGGCAACATTCAAATCCCAGCCTGCCGCTCGGTGCGCGACGGTCAGCTTCCAGTTGCCGTGCAAATCCAGCGAAACCGGTTCGCTCACGATCCCGCGCTGAAGGCACGCTATTATCTGTGTCGGCGTCACGTAACGTTGGCGCATCCGCTGCCGCGCATGAGCCGTGAAAATAATGCTGGCACTATCGCGAGCAATCTTACGCAGAAGCTTAAGAGCCGTCGCGTCGTTCATTCGCAGCGGGACGGGCTCGGCCATGACCTATAATTATTATAGGTTGGCCCCAGTTTCAAGCAGCAATTTCGAAGCCTACCGCAACGAGAGGGCAGGTCTACCCGGAGACAGCCTTGCTCTTGCCCTCGCCCCGTCTTCCCCCCGAAAACAGCGAGCCAAACCTCGCCATGAAATCCTCCGCGTCGATCATGTCCGCATCGACCGCCAGGGCCAGCGCCGCGATCATCGGTTCCAGTGCCGTCATGATGAGGTTCTCGCCATGCAGCTGCATCGGATAGAACAGCTCGTGCAGATCGTTGCGCCTGGACTCGATATCCTCCTCATCGGCCAGCGACAGCCTGATCGCGATTGCCTCGCTCTTGCGCAGGGGTTTGACGATACCGAAACCGATGTGCCATGGGCCCAGATCGACGAACCGCCCGGCGATCAACATTTCTCCCTGTTTGGCGACCAGCGCCGCCATCGCATTGTCCATGACCGAAATGGCGCGGCCATTGTCGAGCAGATCCCGTGCCAGGACGGTGCCGGGCTCCTGCCCCGCTTCGACCCCGAATATTGAAAAAATGGCAGTCGGCAGGCGCGCGGCGATCGCCGATTTCAGCGGGTCGTGCAGATGCGCCAGCTTTGGCGCGATGCGGTCGATGGCCCGTTTCGCCTTGCGCGAAGATGGAGTCCCCTTGCGGGAATAAAGCGCGGTATCTGCCAGCATCTCGTGGAAAGCGGGGGTATTCTCGTCAAGCAAGGCCACATCGAGAATGTCTTCCGCCAGCCTCAATTCGGCCTTTGAAAGTTTGTCGATGCATCGCTGCAAAACGCCATTGAACGCCTGGCGAACGGCTGGGTAGCCGATCGCGGCGATGTCGATCCTGCCGTTCATTCGATCGTCCTTTTCACCGGGTAAACAGCGCGCGGAACAGCCGTTCGCCCTCGCAGTCGCCCTCCTCTGAAAACCGCACCGGCTTGGTCTTGCGCGCGGGGTCGGAGATCAGCCCGCGGTCATGCAGCCGCGACAAGGCCGGCCAGTCGATACCTTTCCAGGCCGAGCCGGTGGCTTCCGCGTTGAGCCATAACAGCGCCAGAACGGCCTCGTCGATTTTGTCCTTGTCGATGTCCATTGGTGCGAATCCCTGCACTGATCATACCACAGGGAAAGTCTATCAGCGCTTCCAAGACCTTGTCATCATGCTCACAGCAGCGATCTACAACTTGCCGAACTGCGCTTCATACCCCGCCACATCGCCCGATGCCAGAAAACGGCATTGCGCCACCCAGTTGTCGCGCGCCGGGCGGCCGGCGAAGGTGCCTAACATGCTATCGACGCGGGCGAGATCGGCGTCGCTCCACGCGGCGATCTGGGCGAAGCTGCTGATGCCCAGTTCGGCGAGGCGGGTCGACAACTTCGGGCCTACGCCCTTGATCCGGGTAAGGTCGTCGCTCTCGGTGGATTCGGGCGCTGGGACCGGGGATGATTCCGCCTGCGCAGGCTCGGCGTTGTCCACTTCATACGCCGCGCCCCAGGCGGCGATCTCGCCGATGCCGCCCAGAATGTCCGGCCCGGTCGCAGCCAGCGGCGCGGTGACGGCGGCGGCGGCGCTGGGGGCGTCGATGAACGCCTGGTTGCGCGCGGCGGGGCTCGCGCCTTCGTCGAGCGCGTCGGGGGCATGATGGCGCACCCGGCGGTCGGCCCGGCCTCGGCCCCACAGCCACCATGCGACCAGCAGCCCGATCAGCAGCACCAGCGCGAAGGCCGGCCAGTTTTCCTGAAGTATCGCCAACATCGTTTGCGCTCCTTAAAGCCCCTCCCCGTCAGGGGAGGGGTTGGGGTGGGGCTTCTCCACGCACGCTGCGCCTGGACAAGAGGCCCCACCCCCGACCCCTCCCCTGAAGGGGAGGGGAGATCACCTGCCCCACAACACCCAGCCGATGCCCAGCCCCGCACCATAGGCCATCAGCAGCAGAACCTCAATTTCCAGCCACAGCGGCATGGCGTTACCCCGGCCCCGGCGTATCGACCGGCGTGGGCACCAGCACCATCGGCGCGATGACCGCGAATTCGATGCGGCGATTGGCGGGATCGGTGGGGTCCAGCCCCGGCAGCGGCCGCGTATCGCCCATTCCCCGCGCATGCAGCCCCGACAGCGGGATGCCGCGCTGACCCAAAGCCTGCCGCACGGCATCGGCGCGCGCCTGTGCCAGCGCCAGGCTGGCGGCGGTGTTTCCGCCGGAATTGGTATGCCCGGAAATCGCGATCACGCTGCCGGTGCAGGGGCGCAGCGCGGCGGCCACCTCATCGAGCAGTTCGCGGCTGTCGGGATCGATCGCGGCGCTGCCTTCGGCAAAGCGGATCGACCGAGCGCGCAGGATGGCCTCGATGCTGCGCTGACATTGCAGCGCCGGAGCGTCGGATGCTGCATGATGCGCCCGCGACGCCCAGGTCACCCCGCCGATGCCAGGAATGGCGGCCACCGCCTCCGCTGCGCGGGTGCGGGTGGCGTCGTCCAGGCCATCGCCGCCGCTCAATACCGGATGGCGCGTCAGCCAGCCATAGCGATCGGTAAAACCGGCGCGCACGCTACCGCCGCCGGCCCGATCGAGCGCCACGCGCGCGGCGCGATCGAGCCCCGCCGCCAGCCGCGGCGCGTGCGCCACCGAGGCGCCCGCGCCGATCAGCGCGGTGCACATCGCACCGGCGCCGATCAGGGCGATTTGATGGCCATGCCCGGTCAAAGCCGCCCCGCCTTGGCCAGCACCGCAGCTTCGGCCGCGATCTCCCCGCCGACGTTGCGGCGAAACAGCACGCGGTCGTCGGGACCAAAGCCCTTGTGCCACAGCACCCAGCAGTAAAGCCCCAGGATCGCCGGAATGCCCAGGATCAATTCGGCCCATTCGGGCAGGAAACGCACCGCCAGCCAACCCGCCAGGCTGGCGCTCGCCACCGCCAGAAACAGCGCCCAGCGCCAATTGTTGATCGGCTGCTCAAGCAGGCGCGACAGCATCCGCGATTTGACGATCGAGGCGATGCCCAGCGCCAGCATCAGCGAAATCGCCGCCGCCGCGTCGCGATACAATTCGCCCAGCCCCAGCCGCTTGACCAGCAGGATGCCGCCGACCGTCAGCAGCCCCTGCAAGGCGATCGTGCCCAGCGACACCAGCAGGTTCTGCATGCGGGCAATGTAGATCAGCACCGCTTCGCTGACCACGGCGGTGGCGGCGGCGACTTCGCCCAGCAGCAAAAAGGCCAGCGCGCCGGTGCCACCGACGAAATGCGGCCCGACCAGCCCCATCACGCCCCGTCCGGGAATGCCCAGCGCCAGGGCGATGCCGGCCTGAGCGGCGGTGATCCAGAAACCGACCTGGCACACCTGCCGGGCAATCTCGGCGTAATTGCGGTGTTTCAGATTGCGGGTGATCACCGGGCCCAGAATCGGCTCGAAACTGGTTTTCAGTTTTTGCGGCAGGCTGGCAACCTGTTGGGCAACGTAATAGACGCCCACCGCCGCCGGCCCGGTAAACAGGCCCAAGATCGCGATGTCCAGCTTGCGGGTGCCCCATTCCACCGCGTCCGCGGCGGCGAGCGGCATGGTCGAGAGCGCCAGCCGGGCAATCCGCAGCGGATGCGGGAACCATTGGCGCGGCAGGCCATAGCTGCGCAGCAGCGCCACCAATGCCACCACCGCCGAGGCGTAGATCGACATGATATAGGCGATCGACAGGCCGCTTGCCGACAGCGCGCTATGCGGCGCGATATACCAGCAGGCCCCGGCGGCGATCGACAGCGACCATGGCTCGACCACCGAGCGCGAGCGTACCGTGGTCGCGACATCATAGCGATAGGCCAGCGCCGCCAGGGCAATATCGGTCAGCGTGGCCGGAAAGATCGCGGTGACCAGCAGCCGGTCGATCTGCGTATAATGCCCGCTGGGGAACATCGGCTCCGGCAGCACATACAGCACCGAACTGACCAGCGCGGCGATCCCCAGGCTCAGGATCATGCCATCGGCGACGATATTGGCAGGGTGGCGCTCATCCTCGGACAAGCGCTGGGCCAGCCCGCGTTTCTGCCCCAGCGTACACAACTGGCCCGCCAGTTCGATCATCACCATCGCCGAGGCGAAGCGTCCCAGCGCCTCCGCGCCGTAAAGCCGGCCGGCAATGAACAGGAACGGCAGCCGCGCCGCAAGTCTCAGCAGAAAGCCCAGGAAATTGGTGCGCCCACCGCGCGCCAATGCGGCGATGTCGGCATTATCGGCAGGCGTGGTCAAGCCAGCGCACTCGCCCTGGACATGTGCAGGCCGCTTTCCGTGGTCAACGGGCGCGCCAGCAGGTCGGACACGATGTCGCGCGCCGCCGCTTCGCCCGCCAGCAGCCGCGCGATGGCCGCCACGATCGGCATCGCGATGCCGCGCGCCTGTGCCAGACCGGCCAGCACCGGGGCGGTATGCGCGCCTTCCGCAACGCTGAGTTTGCCGGCCAGGGCGTCGGCGACGGCGACCCCCTGCCCCAGCGCCTTGCCCAGCGAATAATTGCGGCTGGCGGTCGAGGCGCAGGTCAGCACCAGGTCGCCCAGCCCGCACAATCCCGAGAGCGTATCCGCCCGCGCGCCCAGCGCTTCACCGAACCGCAGCATCTCGGCAAAGCCGCGCGCGATCAGTGCGGCCCGGGCGTTTTCGCCCAGCCCCAGCCCGTCGACCACGCCGCAGGCAATGGCCAGCACGTTCTTGACCGCGCCGCCGATCTCCGCGCCGATCAGATCGTCGGAATAATAGGGCCGGAACGCGGGCCGGGCGATGGCGCGCGACAGCCGCTGCCACTGCGCCTCGCCACCCTCGCAGGCCAGGGTGATCGCGGTGGGCAGGCCCAGCGCCACCTCGCGCGCGAAGGTCGGCCCGGACAGCACCGCCAGCGCCGCAGCCGGCGCTGCTGCACGCGCCACATCGACCATCAGCCGCCCGCTGCCCGCCTCGATACCCTTGGCGCACAGCACCAGATCGCGCGTGTCTGCCGCATTGCCCAGCGAGGCGAGTACGCCGGCGAGATGCTGCGCCGGCGTGACCGCCAGCAGCACCGCCAGACCGGCAAGATCGGCGATAGTGCTGGTTGCGGTGATCGTGCCGGCCAGGACGATGCCCGGCAGGTATGGCGTATTCGTGCGGCGACCGTTGATTTCCGCCGCGAGTTCCGGCTCGCGCGCCCACAGCATGACCGAACTGCCGTCGGCGGCCAGCATCGCCGCCAGCGACGTGCCCCAGGCGCCAGCGCCGATGACGCCCACGGTCCGGCTCACGCTTTCACTCCGGCACCGCGCACCACCGCCGCCGCGGGATCGAGCGGCCAGCGCGGGCGCGCCGGGCAATCGAGCGGATCGTTCTGCCCCAGCGCCAGCCGTTCCACTCCGGCCCAGGCGATCATCGCGGCATTGTCGGTACACAGCGCCGGCGGCGGCGCAACGAACGCCAGGTCATGCGCCGTGGCCAGCGCGGCCAGCGCGGCGCGGACTGCCGCATTGGCCGCTACGCCGCCCGCCACCACCAGCGCGGTGATCGGCGTGTCGCCGCCTTGTACCGCTGCCAGCGCCCGCCGCGTCCGGTCGATCACGCAATCGATCGCGGCCTGTTGAAACGCGGCGGCGAGATCGGCATCGGTGTAATTCGCGCCGGCTTGCGCCTGCTTCGCCCGCATTACCGCGCTTTTGAGCCCGGCAAAGGAAAAATGCGGCTCCGTGCTGCCCAGCAGGGGACGGGGCAGCGCCACCGCGCGGGAATTTCCCGACCGGGCCAGATGTTCGAGTGCCGGGCCGCCGGGATAACCCAGCCCCAGGATCTTGGCGGTCTTGTCGAACGCTTCGCCCAGCGCATCGTCGATGGTCGTCGCCAGCCGCCGATAGCGCCCGACGCCCGAAACCAGCAGCAACTGGCAATGGCCGCCCGACACCAGCAGCAGCAGATACGGATAGTTCAGCGCCGGCTCCGCCAGGCGCGGCGACAGCGCGTGCCCTTCCAGATGGTTGATCGCCAGCAGCGGCTTGTCGGCGGCCATCGCCAGCGCCTTGGCAGTGACCAGCCCGACCATGACGCCGCCGATCAGGCCCGGCCCGGCAGTTGCGGCAACCGCATCGACATCGGCCAGCGCCATTCCGGCATCGGCCAGCGTCGCTGCGATCAGCGGCGCCAGCCGTTCGGCATGGGCGCGCGCGGCAATCTCCGGCACGACGCCACCATAGGGGCGATGGATATCGTCCTGCGAGGCGATGCGCTGGGCCAGGATGGTGCGATCGTCGCGCACCAGCGCTGCTGCGGTCTCGTCGCACGACGATTCAATTCCGAGCACGATTGCCATCCCGACTTTCCCTTAAAGCCAATCCCGCCTAGCACAAGCTGCGATGGCCCCCGATCGTTCCTCCGCACCTGTCGCACGTTCGACCCGACTTGTCCCGTTGCGCCTCGGCACGCGGCGTTCGCCGCTGGCACTGGCGCAGGCCGGCGAAGCGCGGGACCGGTTGCAGCGCGCCTGGCCCGGCCTGGCCATCGACATCGTGCCGGTCATCGCCAGCGGTGACAAGGTGCAGGACCGGCCCCTGGCCGATATCGGCGGCAAGGAGCTGTGGACCAGGGAACTGGACCAGTGGCTGCTGGCCGGCGAGATCGATTTTGCCGTCCATTCGCTGAAGGATGTCGAGACGATCCGCCCCGCCGGGATCACCATCGCCGCCGTGCTGCCGCGCGAGGATGTGCGCGATGCCCTGGTCGGCGCGGCCAGCATCGCGGCACTCCCGCCGGGCGCCCGCGTCGGCACCAGCGCGCCGCGCCGTGCCGCGCAATTGCTGCACGCCCGGCCGGATTGCCGGATCGTGGCTTTTCGGGGCAATGTCGCAACGCGGCTGGCCAGATTGGCGGCGGGCGAGGCCGAGGCCACGCTGCTCGCCATGGCCGGGCTTAACCGGCTGGGTCAGCCAGACCTGGTTGAAACGGGGGCGGGCACGCCGCTCGATCCGGTCAGCTGGCTGCCGGCACCGGGACAAGGCGCCATCGCCATCGAATGCCGCACCGGCGACGCTGCAACCCACGCACGCCTGGCGGCCATCGACCACGCGCCCAGCCGGGCCACGGTCACGGCGGAACGCGCGCTGCTGGCAGCACTGGGCGGCAATTGTCATAGCGCGATTGCCGTTCTGACGCGCTTCGCCGGCGACGACCTGGTGCTGCACGCCGCGCTGTACAGTCCCGATGGCGTCGAGCGCGTGGCCGATGAAGTACGATTTGCTTCGAGTGACGCAGCAGCGCCCGCGCGTCTGGCGGCTGCGCTGCTGGCCCGGTCTTCGCCTGCCATAACCGCCCATTTTGCCGGACCGGCCCATTTTACCCAGCCTATCCCCGTGGCCAGGTGACGCTGGTGGTGATCGTCCGGCCCGAACCGGGCAGCACCGCGACGCTGGCAGATGCCCGCGCGGCCGGGCTGGAGGCGGTCAGCTATCCCTTGTTCGCAGTGCGGCCGTTGCCCTGGGTGGCTCCGCAGCCCGCGACCTTCGATGCACTGCTGATCGGCAGCGCCAACAGCCTGCGTCATGGCGGGCAAGGTCTCGTTTCGTATAAGGGCAAACCCGCCTATGCGGTGGGCCGGACCACGGCGCAGGCTGCCGCAGCGGCCGGCTTGCGGGTGGTCGCCTGCGGCAGCGGCGGGATGCAGGCGCTGTTTGCCGAACTGGTGCCCGATCACCGCCGTTTGCTGCGCCTGGCGGGGCGGGCGCGGGTTACGCTGGTGCCGCCGCCGGGTGTCACCGTGATCGAGCAGGTGGTCTATGACAGCATCGCCGTGCCCATGCCGCGGGATCTCGCCCGCCTGCTGACCACGCAGGCGCTGGCGGGCGCCGTGGTTCTGCTCCATTCCGCCGAGGCCGCGCAGCATTTCGCGGACGAATGCAGCCGGCTGCGCATTCCGCGCGGGCGCCTGCGGCTGGCGGGGCTGGGCCCGCGCATCGCTGCGGCAGCGGGCAGCGGGTGGGCTGATGTCGCCATTGCCGAAAGACCCGACGATACGGCGCTGCTGGCGTTGACCGGGCAATTGTGTCAGAATTCGCTCATGCACAACCCGGGGCGATAAGCGCAGATGGCGGATGAAGCCCACAATGAGCCAGAATTGTCCGAGCCGATCGCGCTGCGTCCCGGCCGCGCATCGGGGCGAAGAACCTGGCTCTCGGCACTGGTGGCGTTTGTGCTGGGATTGGGCGTGGCCGGCTGGCTGGGGTGGCTGAGCGGCGCGGATTTCGGCCATTTCCCCGGATTGTCGGGGGTCGCCGGAAACTGGCGTATATCGCCGTCAAATCCCGACCTGGCCGCGCGCGAGTCCGGCTTGCCCCTTGTGACCGGCGGCGCGCAGAATGCGACCCGCGACGAACTGGCACTGGGTGGGCGGGTCGCCGCGATGGAGCAACGGCTTGACCGGGTGGACCTGCGGGTGGCGGCGGCTTCGGGCAATGCGGCGCGGGCCGAGGCATTGCTGGTGGCCTTTGCCGTGCGCCGGGTGGTCGAACGCGGCGCGCCGCTCGGCTATCTGGCCGACCAGCTCAAGCTGCGTTTCGGCGATGCCCAGCCCAACGCCGTGGCGACGATCATCGGCGAGAGCAGGGAGCTGATCCCGCTCGACCAGCTGGCCGTCAGGCTGGCTGCCCTGGCGCCGCAATTGACGCAATCCGGCCGGCAAACGCCATGGAACCGGGTGACCCGCGAATTGGCCGAGATGTTCGTCGTGCGCCGCGACCGCCCGCTGCGGTCGGATGCCGACGCCCGGCTCGACGATGCCCGCAAGGCGCTGAGCGAGGGGCGCATCGACGACGCGGTGGCCGATGTCCAGCATGTGTCGAACGGCGCCGATGCCGCCAGCTGGAGTGCGTCAGCGCGCCGTTATCGCGATGTCGAACGCGCGCTGGACCTGATCGACACCACCGCCCTGCTCGAACCGCACCAGCTGCGCGACGCGGGCGGAAACCCGCTCAACCCGGTGTCGGGATAAGCTGATCCACCTATATTGTCCCCCCCTGGGGAGGGCTATCGCATTTGCTCGTCATGCTGACGACCCGATGTGGTTCATATGCGATAGGCGTTAAGATGGTTCAGCCCTGCAACAGCGTGGGCAACTTTCCGCCCATGCCCCGCGCTTCGTTCATGAACAGGCGCTTGAGCGTGGGCATCCGCTGCACCGCGCCCATCCCCAGCCGCCGCGCTGCCGACGGCAGGCGGCCCGGCATGCCGAACAGCCGGACGATGCCATCCATCACCGACATCACGGTGAAGATATCCAGCGCGCGCCAGCGTTCGTAGCGGGCCAGCAATTGCGCATCGCCCGGCTCCAGCCCCAGCCGCATGCCCTCGCCCAGCACCTCGACCAGCGCGCCGACATCGCGCAAACCGAGATTCAGTCCCTGCCCGGCGATCGGGTGCATGCCATGCGCGGCATCGCCGACCAGCGCGAGGCGCGGGCCGGTCAGCCGGGTCGCATTCTGGTAGCTGAGCGGCCAGGACATGCGCGGCGCGGACAGCTCGATCTTGCCGAACAGCCCATCCATGCAGCGGGCGACCTCGACCAGGAACGCCGCGTCGGACAGTCCCAGTACGCCGTTGGCATCGCGTTCCGCCACGGTCCATACCAGCGCGCTGCGATGGCGGCCCTGCGCGTCGTCGATCAGCGGCAGCAAGGCAAATGGCCCAGCGGGATAAAAGATTTCCCAGGCGGTGCCGCCGTGCGGAATTTCATGGGTCAGGCCGGCCACGATCGCGCGGTGATGATAATCCCAGGCGACCTGCGCGATGCCTGCTTCGTCGCGCGTCGGCGAGCGGCGCCCCTCCGCACCGACCAGCAGGCTGCCACCCAGCACCCGGCCATCATTTAGTGCCACCGTCACGCCGTGCGCACCGCGGTCGCGCTCCACCGGCTCGACCCCGGTATGCCAGGCAATCGCCGGCTCTTTGCGCGCGGCGGCATGAAGCGCCAGGCGGATGTCGCGATTGGCGAACATCCGCCCCAGCGATCCTTCCTCCGGCGTCGGGCGAAAATCGATCCGGCCCGGCTTCATGCCATCGGTCACCGCGATCGCCTCGATCGCGCACCCCAGCGGCGCCAGTGCCGGTGCCAGTCCGATATTGGACATCAGGTTCCAGCTGGCGGTGGAAATCGCCGAAGCCCGGCCATCGGCCCCGTCGGCGGTCAGGTCGGCAGGATCGGCGCGCTCGACGACATGGCTGGTGATGCCGGCGCGCGCGGCGGCCAGCGCCAGCGTCATGCCGACCAGGCCCCCGCCCAGAATGACGAGATCACGGCGGTCCGCCGGGGGGGATGCAGGCGTGGCGAAAGGGGCGTTCATGGCAGGTGTCCTTTGGTGTCCAGCTATCGCGCCCCGCGTGCAATGTCGAGACGTTGCGGCGCTCCGACGTGATGCTACAGGCAAAACCGGCGGCGACATCGACGCCGGTTCGGGAGTATCCGGTTCATGCCTTGCTATCGCCGAATGATCGCGATGCTGTGGCAGATCGCCGCGCCCGGTCTGGCCGGCGCCGCGCCCGTACCGGCTGCCGCGCCAACACATATCACCGCGTCCCTGCTGGCCGAATCCGGCGGCGCGCCGGGCGGCCAGGTGCTGCTGGCGATCCGGATGCAACCGGCGCCGGGCTGGCACGGCTATTGGTCGAACCCAGGCGATGCCGGCTTCGGCATGCGGCTGGATTGGAACCTGCCCGCGGGTGCCGGCACGGGCGTACCGCAGTATCCCGTGCCCGATACGCTGCTCGAGTCAGGGTTGATGAACCACGTCTACCGCCGCGATTACGCGGTGCTGGTGCCGCTGACCCTGCCCAAAAACGCCCGACGCGGCACGACCCTGCCATTGCGCGTCCAGGCGGACTGGCTGGCCTGCACCGAACAGATCTGCGTGCCCGAGCGCGCGGCGCTGACGGCCATGATAGCGGTCGAGCCGCAGGCACCGTCGCATGACGCGCGCTTCGCCGGCTGGCGGGCGCGCTTGCCGGCGGCACTGGGCGCAGAAGCGCATATGGCGGTGGACCAGACCAGTATCCGCCTCGCCGTGCCGCTGCCCGCCGGTCTGCCACTGGCGCACCCGCATCTGTTCGCCGCCACCGATCGCCTGATCGATTATGCGGCGCGGCAGCGATTTGCGCGCAGCGGCAATACGCTGGTGATCACGCTGGCGCGTGCGAAATTTCAGCCGCTGACGCCGACGCGCTTTCCCGCTGTGCTGCGGCTCGACGATAGCGGCGGCGGGGTCGGCTTCACCGCGATCCCCGGCCCGGTGCCCAGCGGCGGAATCCCACTGGCCGATGGCACCCCCGCCGCCCGATCGGACGGCTGGGCCGTCGCGGGGGCAATGATCGCCCTGGGCACGGCACTGATCGCGCTGCTGGCATGGTGGTGATCGCCCCTTCCTGATCCCCGCCCGCTTGCGGGAGGGGGATTTTTTGACCCGGCCGCCTGCAAGTCACACTACCTCCGCCATACCCGCCAATGCCACGCGCAGCCGCTCCAGCGCCTGCGCCTTCAACTGGTGGACGCGCGGGATGCTGACGGCCAGCACCTTGGCGATTTCGGCCAGGTTCAGTTCCTCGACGAAATACAGCTGCACGATCATCTGAAGCCGTTCGGGCAGCGCCGCGATGGCAGCGGCCACGCTTTGCCGCAACTCCTGGTCCTGCAGCAGCGCCAGGCTGTCGGGCGCAGCATCGGCGAAGGCCAGATTATCGTCGGTATAGGCATCATCGAGCGTTTCGAACCGCAGCGGCTGCCCGGCCGAGCGCAAGGCTTCCAGTTCGGCCGCGCCGATCCCCAGCGCGGCGGCCAGTTCGCCATCGGCGGGGGTCCGGCCAAGGCTGGCGCGCAATGCAGCCTCGGTTTCGCGGAGCAGCCGCCGCCGCTCCACCGCGCCGCGCGACAGCGGGACATGGCGGCGGATCATGTCGACCATGGCCCCGCGCACGCGCAGCTTGGCATAGGCGGCAAAGCCGTCCTCCCCCGGCCCGGCGTGCCGCTGCGCGCATTCGGTCAGCGCGACCAGCCCGGCCTGCATCAGATCCTCCAGCTCGATGCCGTCACGGCCTGCGCTTTGGAGATGCCACGCCAGCCGGCGGACCATCGGCAGAAAGCGCCGGATACGCTCGGCAGGATCGCCGCCATAGGCCAGCGCCACCCTTGCGCGATGCGGCCCGGCCTGCCGGTCGGCACGCAGGCCGGCAACGAATGCTCTCTGGTCGTGGATCATGCGGCCATGCTCTCCAAATGGGTGGGTTCGCGCGCTGCCGGGGCGGCGTTGTCGGGCGCCACCGGCGCGGCGCTTTCGGGCGGCACTGGCGCGGCGTTGTCGGGCGGCACTGGCGCGGCGTTGTCGGGCGGCGCTGGCGCGCCGATCACCGAAATCACTTCGATCGGCTGGGTTTCGGGCAGTTCGGCAATCGACAGCACCAGGCACGCCGGCGCGCGCAGGCGCAGCAGCGCCGCCATGCAGCGGCGCAGGCGCGGCTGGATGATCAGCGCAACCTGGGGCGCGTTCGGGCCCAGATCCTGCTGCCGCTGCGCCAGGATGTCGGCGATGCCCGAGCCAATGGTACGCGCCAGATCGGGTTCGATCACCGGCTGGCCGGTGGCGGGATCGATCAGACCTTGTGCGATCACCGCCTCCAGCCCGGCATCCAGCGTGACCACCGGCAGGCGTGCGGTGGGCGCGCAAATCCGCCCGACGAACATCGCGCCCAGATCGACGCGCAACAGATCGATCAGCCGGTCGTGTTCCTGCGTCAGCTGCACCGCTTCGCTTAGGCCCGCCAGGATCGGTAGCGGATGGCCGATCGGAATGCCGTCCTCCAGCAACGCCCGGAACGTGCGGGTCATCGCGGCCAGCGACAGCGGCGCGGGATAGACCGTCTCGACCAGCCCGGGGCTGCGTTCCTTCACCTTGTCGAGCAGCGCGCGCACTTCATCGGGACCCAGCAGTGCCTGTGGCCGTTCGCTCAGCAACTGGTTGAGATGGGTGGCGATGACCGTGCTGGCATCGACCGTCAGGAAACCCTCGGCGATCGCCATGTCGCGCTGGCCCGGATCGATCCACAGCGCCGGGCAGCCGAAGCTGGGATCGACGGTCGCCTCGCCCTTTACGCCATGGCCCGGGCGTGCTTCGCCGGCGTCGATCGCCAGGGTGCGATCGGCATGGATGCTGCTGCCCCCCAGCGGCACTCCGCCCAGCATGACGCGATAATCGTTGGGCGGCATGTCGAGCGAATCGCGCACCCGGAATTGCGGCACGACAAAGCCGAAGCCTTGCGACAATTGCTTGCGTACCCCGGTGATCCGCCCGACCAGCGGCGCGCCGCGCCGTTCATCGACCAGCTGTACCAGCCCATAGCCCAGCTCGATCGTCACCAGCGTGTGATCGCTGACATCGTCCAGCGTGATCAGCGCGGGATCGCGCGGCGGCGGCGGCGCGGCGGCGACCGGGATCGCCGCTGCCGCCTGGCGTTTGCGCAGCGCGTTCCACAGCCAGAACGCTAGCGCGGCGGCGGGCAGGAACACCCGCTGCGGCATCGCCGGGATCGCGCCGATCGCGGCCAGGATCATCGCCACCGGCAGGAAAATGCGCGGATCGCCGAATTGCCCGCCGATCTGCCCGGCCAGGTCGCGGGTATCGGCGACCCGCGTGACGATGACCGCCGCCGCGATCGACAGCAGCAGCGCGGGCACCTGCGCCACCAGCGCATCGCCCACCGCCAGCGTGATATAGCGTTGCGCGGCATCGGCGGCGGACAACCCGTGGCTGATCATGCCCAGGCAGAAGCCGGCGGCGATGTTGACCCCCAGGATCAGCAGCGCGGCGATTGCATCGCCTTTGACGAATTTGCTGGCACCATCCATCGAGCCGTAGAAATCAGCCTCGGTGGCGACATCGCGGCGGCGGGTGCGGGCGTCTTCGGCAGTGACCAGCCCGGCGGCCAGGTCGGCGTCGATCGCCATCTGCTTGCCGGGCAGGGCATCCAGGGTAAAGCGCGCCGAAACTTCAGACACGCGCCCCGCGCCCTTGGTCACCACCACCAGGTTGATGATCATCAGGATCATGAACACGAACAGCCCGACCGCGAAATTGCCGCCGATCAGGAAGGCGCCGAAGCTTTCGATGACATGCCCCGCCGCGCCGCCGCCCTCATGGCCATGCATCAGCACCACGCGGGTGGAGGCGACGTTGAGCGACAGCCGCAGCAGCGTGGCGAACAGCAGCACCGAGGGAAAGGACGAGAAATCGAGCACCCGCGCAGCGTTCATCGCCGCCATCAGCACGGCCACCGACAAGGCGATGTTGAGCACGAAGAACACGTCGAGCAGCATCGCCGGGATCGGCACGATCATCAACGCGATGATCGTCAGGATGCCCAGCGGCAAGGCCAGCGCGCCGGGGTCGATCGAGGCCAGCAGCTTGTTCAAAGCCCAAACGCCTGCATGCGGCCATAAGCATAGCGGACGAACGCCGGGGCGGTGCCCGTGGCACTCTCTTCGCCCGCGCCGAAAGTGGTGCGCAGCGTGTCGGACATCGCGGTGGTGCCGCCGCCCTCGGCCGCGGGCGCTTCGCTGGTGGTCTGTGCATCGGTAAACTGGCTGGCAATCGGCCCCGGACCGAGCGGGATTACCGCAGGCGACCCCAGTCCGCCAAGATCGCCGGTCGTGGCGAAACCGGCGGGATCGGAGACGTTCTCGTTCTGCAACGCGCCATCCATCCGCGTCTGGATCAGCGCCATGACCGCGCCCACCGAACGCGGTGCGCCGCCGGTATCGAAGAACACCGCTGCATTGGCCGCCGCCGCCCTGGGCAGCAGCGCGGCAGCGGATTGATCGGGGTTGGTGGCGAGCGCGCCGAGCAACCGCGTCGCGCCGGCGGCTCCCAGGAAATGCGCCAGGTAAAGCTCGCCGGCAGTCGGAGCACGGCCCAGCACGGTGGTCAGCGCGGCGGTGTTGTCGCCTGCCAGTTCGGCGGCCATCATCGCTGCGGCATTGGGATCATAACGCAGCGCCATCGATCGGGCGGTCGCACCGGCCGTCGCGTCAAGGCCGAGTGCCGCGCCATGCCGCGCCAGCATCGTGCCCCAGGTGCCCCTGGTGAACTGATAAAGCCCCGCCGCGCTGGAAGCCGTGGCGCGCGCCTGCGGGTCCAGGTTCGATTCAAGCCGCGCCTGTGCCAGCAGATAGGTGAAATCGACGCCGGTGGCCTGCGCGGCCCGCGCAATCGCCCCGCGCACGCCGGTCGCGCCGCCGGTTGCGGGCACGACGGCATCGGTGGCCGTATTGTTCAGATTCGCCTGGCTCAAACCCTGTTCCCAAACCGCTCAGTTGCAGAAAGGGGTTCAGCAAGCTCCGTGCCAGATGCTTCAGCCGCGCGCGCCGTTGAAGGCATAGGCATAGGCCGGGGCGGAATGGCCGGCTGCGCGATACAGCGCCGGACCGCCGGCGATCGCTTCCAGCCGCGCCGCGACATTGGCCGCGATCAGGTTGCGGACCTGACGATTGACCTCGTTCAGCCGCCGCGCCGCGTCCAGCAAGCCGCGACATTCCTCATCCACCAGCTCCGTGGCGGTGTCGTCGAGCCGGTTGCACAGCGCCTGTTTGTCATGCGCGCAGCCCATGATGCCGTCCAGGTCGAGCCCGGCAAGCGCCTGCCGTTCGCTCTGCAACACGGCAACCATCTGCCGCAAGGCATCGCGCAAGGCGCCGGTGGTCATCAGGTCGGCATTCATTTCGCCATCCTCAGCAGCATCCCGGCGGCGATCATGGCGTCGCCGATCTTCGTGGGGATAACCGGATAGTTGTTGTCGGCGATCGCCTTGCGGATCGTGACGATGCGGTCCTGATCGACCGGCGCGGCGCCCGCGTCGAGCGCCGCGGCGGTCGCCACGGGAACCGCCGGCGCGGCCGGCAACGCCGGGGCGCCGCCCAGTACCATCGGACCGGATGAACCGATCGTGCGCAGTGCGCCTGTTTCGACGATCAGACCCGAACCGATCGCCGGGCCGGATGCAATGCTGGACATCACGAAGCTCCTTGGCTTGACCCAACCAAGGACGGCCGGCGCGCCGCGCATTTAAGGGGGCGGGGCAGGAATTTGCCGGCCAGCGGCAGAATCGGGTCGCAACCCGCCTTCAAGGTAGCAGCACCGCCACCAGGCCGGGGCGCACGATCCGGGCCCGGATCGGCTCGCCGGCAGCTTTGGCATCCTTCACCGGGTTGACCCTGATCCAGTCGCCGACCACGCCGCTTTCCAGCGCCTCACCGGATTGCGACACGGTAAAGCCGTCGCCGGTGATCGCCACCGTCACTTCCTCGCCACGGGCGACCGCTGCCACGCCGGACGACGGATTTCCCGGATTGCGGACCGGCACGAACAAATGCCAGCCATCGGCATCGGGACATCGCACCAGCACGGTGTCGTGCCGGTCGCCGCGCCAGCTCAGCGCCAGCGGCCCGGCGCAGGGCGCCAGCCGCAGCCGCCGGTCCACCGGTGGCGCGCCGCCGATCTCGCCTGCGGCGGCGCCGGTAAAGGCGGCGATCTCGCGATCGATGGCGGCTGGTTCGACAAAGCCGGCAGCCATTGCGGTGGTGGTCCATGCGGCCGCCGATACCGCGAACAGGATAGCAAGGACGCCCAGTTTGCCGCGATCCTCAGGTGGCAGCCCGCAGGGCTGACGGTGGGGGCGCGTCCAAAAAAGCCATTCGCCACAATGTAAGTAATTCGCCGGGCCGGCCCCCTCCGTCTCGCTGCGCGAGCCACCTCCCCCAGAGGGGGAGGATT
>CAXTOS010000051.1:0-18260 GCA_964245935.1 uncultured Novosphingobium sp. | reverse complement strand
GGGGAGGGAAACCTCTCCGGCCCTTTTTCTTGGTGATTGTCATTATCAAATGCGCTGATCGACTTAATACGAGGTAGTCCTCAGCAGTATTTGCCCCATTGATCAATTACTGTGATGTAGTAGATGCATGCGCCAGACTCGAACCCGAGGCCGCAGCTATTGGAGCGGTAGCCGGGGACGGTATGGGTGCGGCGACTGCGGTGGGCGCGGGGATGAACGCCTGCGGATGGGCAGAAGTCGTGCCGTCTGGCCTGAGCGCGCCTTCACCCATTTTTGCGGCTGCAACCAGCTTATATTTTTTGGCTTTGAAGGCAGCTTCGCTCTCTGGAGCCAAGGCGGGTCGACCGGCCATAATCCCCATCTTGATATGGCAACTGGCGTATTGTATTTCGTCCGCCTCGACTTGTACTGTCAGGCGATCGGTCGCTTCGCTTGACACTAGGTAGGTGTGCTTGCCGGGCTCGGCCACGGCAATAAAATAATCACCGGGAGGCAGCGAACTGACCTTTTGGCCATTTTCGCTAACTGCGCAACTAATTGCTGAACCAATGAAGGTGCCCGAGCGGAAAAAGACCACCTCTCCCTTCCCGGCAGGTGGTACGGGAATCTCAGTTGCAGCGGGTACAGAACTGTCCGCCGATGCTGGCGAAGTCAGTAGCGAAGCAAAAAAGACCAGAGCTGCCAAACCGATAAGTTTAACCATTTTACTTCTCCCCTTGGAATCGCGATGCGCTCATTATTTGGATGTAGGTGACAAATCGCCCAATTTTGTTTCGACGGGTGAGGCGCTTGCATTGGTAACAAAACCTTCTGCAGTTTTTGCTTGAGCGACCGTGCCGGCAGCCACGAGTGTTTCGCCGCCCGTAATGAACAGGCCAAGCGGCCCGACGAACGGTGTTGCGCCGATGATGAACGCCGTTTTGCGGTTGTCCGCACCGGCTTGCGCAATATGCATGGAGCGCAGCCGAAGCTGGCGGCCATCAATGGTCAGATAATTTGCTACCAGTATCAGGACTCCGGATGATCCACTCATGCCGCCATGCTTGGCATCGATCACTTCGCCGATGCCCTGCGCTCCGGCGGGGATCAGCACATGGCCATCGCGCATGATCGGTGCGGCAAGACGCAACGGAAATATGTCGCCTTGTTTGCTGGTCTTGCTGCTAAGCGCTTGTCCTATTTCCAGGGTTACGGACGTTAAAGCAGGAATTACGGCAGGAGAAACAAAAGGTGCAACAACCGATGCGGACGCAAGAACCGCCGTTTTTGGCGCCGGCTCAGGCAATGCCGCTACTGCAATCCCTGCACCGAGCAGACAGCCCATTAAAGCTAACCCGCCAGCTAGCAAAATACAGTTTTTCAAGGCGCCCCAACTCCCCCATCGCCAAAGCCAACGTTCCCGACATCGGCTTCCCCCCAAATATCAATCGATAGTACTAGCCACAAATTATGCTAATTGAAAGACATGGGAAAAAATTATTTCGTCCTGTGGCCAATATTGGGGGTGCGGCAAGTTAGTTTCCCAAATAGCGGAGTCGAAGATGTTGCTTCCGCGCATTTTATTTCGACGCGAACCCCTCAAGCCCGCCCGGTCGCCCCCGACAACAGCGCCGGATCAATCCCCTCGGCCTTCCACGCCGCGGTCCAGCGTTGTTCGGCGGGGTGCTTGAACAGGATGTCGTCGCGTCCGGCGGCGGCGTGCCAGCCGTGGCGGCGCATTTCGCCGTCCAGTTGGCCGGCGCCCCAGCCGGCATAGCCCAGCGCGACCAGCCAGCGGCTGGGGCCGGTGCCGGTGGCGATGGCGCGTAGCACGTCGATCGAGGTGGATAGTGCGCCGAACGGGCCGGCCTCGACCGTGCCGGGGCCGCTCCAGTCGGCGGTGTGCAGCACGAAACCGCGCTGAGGATCGACCGGGCCGCCCAGATGCACCGGTACGTCGGGTGCGTCGCCTGTGTCGATGTCCAGATCGCCGAGCAGCCGGTGCAGCCCGACGCCCGGGATCAGATGGCCCACACCCAGCCCCAGCGCACCCTGCGCATCATGCATGCACATCGCGACCACGGCATGGGCAAAGCGGGGATCGGGCATGCCGGGGAGCGCCAGCAACAGCCGCCCGGTCAGATACTGGCCTTCGGTCATCGCGCCAAGGTAGGGGCTGAAGCGATGCTCCGCAACGGGCCGTCAGGGCGTTTGCAGATTGGCCGCCGTATAGCATTCCACGACCAGCGCCAGCGGTTGCCCATCGGCCAGGCGCAACAGGGCGCGATGCGACAGCACGGTCTGCGCCGGGCAGCCTGGCGCGCGACCGCGGCGGCTGTCCAGCGGCTGGCGGGTGAAGTGCAGCGCCGCGACGACCCGGCCGAACGGGGTGTCGCTTGTGGCCAGCGTGGCGTTCATGGCGGCGGTAAGGCGGCGCGGCAGATACCAGTTGTGCGCCTCCGACAGCACGATCGTCGGAGCGGGGGGCGCCCCGCAGGACAGGCGCACATGGCGATAGCCGATCGGCGCATCGGTGCCTGCGCCCAGATACGCCCGCAATTTGGCAGGCGGCGGCGCGTCGGTGTCGTGCACCGGGGCGGCGGTGATGCGCGCGGGGCTGGCCAGATGGCGCAAGGCGCACCATTTCCCCAGCGCGGCGGTCGCGCTGTCCTGCGCCGCCAGCGTGCGCTCGAAGGCGGGCAGCCGGGGGTTCACGCAGCTGCTCAACAGAGCGACTGCGGCCAGCGCTGCCGTGCCACGCAAGCTCTAGATTCCGCCGGGAATCGCCGGCTGGTCCATCGCTTCCAGGCCAGCGACCAGCGCGCGGCGGCAATCCGCCAGCACCTCGGGATCGACCGACCGGATCACGAAATTGGCGCCGGTGCGGCCCTCGTTCCAGAACGGATAGCTGCCGATCTGGGTGCCGGGATGCGCCTGCTCGGTCACTCGCAACAATTCGGCCACCGCGCTTTCCTGCACCCAGCTGCCCACCGTCTCCGACAACAGCAGCGCGCCGCCTTCCAGCGTGCCCGACAGCGCATCCAGCATGCCCGCAGTGATCGCCGGCACGCCCGCCATGATGAAGATATTGCCGTGCCGGATGCCGGGCGCGCCGGTGAAGCTGTTGGGGATCAGCGTCGCGCCATCGGGCACCCGTGCCATGCGCAGCCGAGCGTCGGTCAGGCCGCCACGCTGCTGGTAATAGCCGGTCAGGATGTCGCGCGCTTCGGGGTGCACGACCACCGCCACGCCCAGCGCCGCAGCGATCGCATCGACGGTGATGTCGTCATGGGTCGGGCCGATGCCGCCGGTAGTGAACAGGTAATCGTTGCGCGCGCGCAGCACATTGACCGCCTCGACGATCGCCGGCGTGTCGTCGGGCACCACCCGCACTTCCTTCAGCCGGATGCCCTGCACGCCGAGCCAGCTGGCCACCTGGGCGATATTCTTGTCATGCGTGCGGCCCGACAGGATCTCGTCGCCGATGACGATCAGCGCGGCGGTGTAGATGCGGGACGATTCGGCCATGGCCAACGGGTTAGGTTGTAGCTGCGGTTTGGACAAGCATCACCGGCGCATGGCCGCGCTTCACAACCGGCCTTACCGCTTCTTCAGCAGTCGCGCAAAATCGACCGCCGTGCTGATCCCGGCGCTGACCCGCTGCTGATCGTAGCCGATATCGATCTGCCAATTGTCGTGGCCGGGCAGCAGCCAGGCGACGAAGATCGCCGCCCTGGCTTTGGATTCGTAATAGAGCGTCGGGGTAATCGTCAGCCGGGTCGTCGGGGTGAAGTTGAACCCGGTGGCATAGGTCTGCATCGATCGCGACCAGATCGCCGTCGTGCCCAGGCTGAATTTATCACTGAAGACGTAATTTGCGGGCAGTTCGAGGACGGTGTGCAAGTCGCTGTCATAGGACAGCTTGAACGCCAGTTTGAGCTTCTTGCCATCGTGCAGCGCCAGCTTGGCGCCCCAGCTGCTGTCGTCCCGGTCGAGCTCGAAGCCGGGCAGGACACCCAGCCTGACCGCCTGGTTGTCCGTGCCCAGTTCCGGCTCAAGCGTGAATTGCGGCACCACCTGGGGGCTGGAACCGACCCCCGGGCGATCGGCGTTGATCTGCTGCGCATGGGCGGCGGCACCGATCAGGATCAGCGCAACGGGTGAGAGAGTGAACGCGAGCCGCATGGCACCGATTGTCTACTCCCGCCCGCGAAACGGCGCGACCCCCAATGTGTTTTGCCGCAAGATTTCAGCAAAACAGATCGACGCCGCTGAAGATACGGCCCTCTGATCGTTCCCCCCTGGGGGAGGGGCCGGCCCGCAGAGTTGACGGAGGGGGCGGGCTGATGCCATTCCCCCGACACCCACCCATCTCCCGCGTTAGTGGATTAGTTCAACCCTGATTGTCGACAAGCCCTGGCGGATCGCCTGGCAATGGACGCTTGTGCCGAATGGGTCCTGACTTTCGTCAGGATGACGGACCCGATGTGTTTCATATGCGATAGCGCTGCCCGGAGGGGGAGGACTTGGCACCTCATTGAGGCCATGAGGCTTTGGCCGCGGACAATTGGGACAGAGTCCGCGGCCTCTGGCTGTGCTGGAAATTTCAACAAAAAAAGGCCCGATCGTTGCCGACCGGGCCTTGGAAGTTTTGGGAGAGGATGCCTGAAAGGCCTGTTCCTTAGGCCCGAAACTGCGCTATGCTGCAAGTGCGAAAAGCTCTAAGTCAGTTGCAAAAATCGCAATCAATTCCGCTGTGGAGCTATTTGGGGACGGCGCGATGAGGCGGGTTCCGCAATGACGCCATAGAGGTCATGCGCATCGGCATCCTCGATCACCGCCGCGACGAAATCGCCGGCGGCCAGCGATGCAGGCACATCGCGCAGGAACACCTGCCCGTCGATCTCGGGCGAGTCGGCCTGGCTGCGGCCGGTGGCGCCGATGTCGCCATCCTCGTCCGGCTCGCCAACCTCGTCGATGATTACTGGGAAAATGCGACCCACTTTGGCGGCCAGCCTGGCGGCGCTGATCGCCGCGGTCTTTTCCATCAGCCGCGCATATCGTTCCTCCTTCACCGCTTCTGGTACCGCGCCCGGCAGATCGTTGGCGCTGGCACCCGAAACGGGCTCGAAGCGGAACGCGCCGACGCGGTCGAGCTGCGCTTCATCCAGCCAGTCGAGCAGATATTGAAAATGCGCCTCGGTTTCGCCGGGAAAACCCACGACAAAGCTGGAGCGCACCGCGATATCCGGGCAGATTTCGCGCCATTTCTTCAGCCGTTCCAGCACTTTGGCCTCGTTGGCCGGGCGCTTCATCGCCTTCAGCACTTCGGGCGCGGCGTGCTGGAACGGGATGTCGAGGTATGGCGTCAGCAGCCCATCAGCCATCAGCGGGATCACGGCATCGACATGGGGATAGGGATAGACATAATGCAGCCGCACCCACGGCGGCGCCCCCGCTGGCGTGCGCAGCCCGCCCAGTTCGCGGGCCAGGTCGGTCATATGCGCGCGCACCTGCCGCCCGTGCCAGCCGCGCGGCTCGTGCCCGGTATCGACGCCATAGGCCGAGGTGTCCTGGCTGATCACCAGCAATTCGCGCGTGCCCGCCGCCACCAGCTTTTCGGCCTCGCGCAGCACCGCGTCGATGCGCCGGCTGGCCAGCTTGCCGCGCAATTGCGGGATGATGCAGAACGAGCAGCTGTGGTTGCAACCCTCGGAAATCTTGAGATAGCTGTAATGGCGCGGGGTCAGCTTGATGTCGGTTTCGGACGGTTGCGGGATCAAGTCGACATAGGGCCCGCGAGAAGCCGGTGCAGCCTGATGCACTGCCGTTACCACCGCCTCGTATTGATGCGCCCCGGTCACCGCCAGCACGGCCGGAAAGCGGGCGCGGATCGCCTCGGCTTCGTTGCCCATGCAGCCGGTGACGATGACGCGGCCATTTTCGGCGATCGCCTCGCCGATCGCGGCCAGGCTTTCCTCCTTGGCGGAATCGAGAAAGCCGCAGGTGTTGACCAGCACCACGTCGGCGCCCGCGTAATTCGCGCTCATCGCATAGCCATCCGCGCGCAGCCGGGTCAGGATACGCTCGGAATCGACCAGCGCCTTGGGGCAGCCCAGGCTGA
Organism: uncultured Novosphingobium sp.; assembly: GCA_964245935.1. Classification (GTDB taxonomy): domain Bacteria; phylum Pseudomonadota; class Alphaproteobacteria; order Sphingomonadales; family Sphingomonadaceae; genus Novosphingobium. The sequence goes on along the minus strand of CAXTOS010000051.1, from coordinate 12,157 downwards.
CCATGCCCACGCGCGGGCTGCCCGATATTGTCGTAGGGGGGATCGCGGTCGGCGCCAGCAGCAGAGTTGAATTGCGTGTCATAAGCCGCGCCCCTACACCGTGCGGCCTGTTTGCGCTACTGTTGCGGCTTTGGGAGAGATCATGGGACCGATCAACTGGCTGGCGGTGATCCTGTCGGCCAATCTGGCGATTGCGGTCGGCCTCGTCTGGTACGGGCCGCTGTTCGGAGGCGCCGATCTGTTCGGCCGGGTCGGCGGCGGCCAGGGCCGGCGCACCGGCCTGCTCGGCGGCATCGCTGGCGCGATCCTGCTGCAGGCGCTGTCGGCGCTGATGCTGGCGCATAATTTCGCACGGCTGGGCGCGGACCGGCTGGCGGCCAAACCCTGGCTGTACTGGATGCAGTCGGGCGGCATCGCCCTGGCCTTCATTATCCCAGCCTTGTGGATCAGCTACGCGCACCAGCGCATCAGCCGCCGCGAGGCGCTGGTCGATGCCGGGTTCTGGCTGGTGGTTTACCTGGCAACCGGAACGGTGTTCTGGGCGTTGCGCTGAGCCGCGCCGGTTTTGTCGATCGCCATCATCCATGCCGTACCAGCCATGCAGCCGCCGGGCATAGCCTGACTCATATATCAGGGCCGATACCGCGCGCGCATCGCTTCCAGCGAGGCCTCATGGGTCAGATCCAGCGACAGCGGAGTCACCGAAATGAAGCCGTCGGCAATCGCCTCCAGGTCGGTGGCATGGCCCGACGTGTGTTCCATGCCATGCAGCCCGAACCAGAAATAGGGATAGCCGCGCGGGTCGGTGCCTTCGACCAGCGATCCCCGCGCGTAATCGTGAAAACCCTGCCGCACCACGCGTATCCCCGCGACCCGATCGGCGGCCAGCGCCGGGAAATTGACATTGACCAGCGTGCGCGGGGCAAAGGGCACGTCGAGCAACGGGCGCAGCACCTGTTCGCCCCATAGCTCTGCCGCCTCGAACGGCACGCTATCGCCCATGCCCTCGCTGGCATAGACCTGGCTGAGCGCGATCGAGCGGATGCCCGCCAGCGCGCCTTCCAGCGCGGCGGAGACGGTACCCGAATAGGTCACGTCATCGCCCAGATTGGCACCGCGATTGACGCCGGACAGAATCAGCTCGGGCGGCTCCGGCATGATCTTGCGCAACGCCATGGTCACCGCGTCGGTGGGCGTGCCGCTGACCGAAAAGCGCCGCGAATCATGCTCGCGCAGGCGAACCGGGCGGTTGAGCGTCAGCGAATGGCCCGCGCCCGATTGCTCCTCGCCCGGCGCGCACACCCAGATGTCATCGGACAGCTTGCGCGCGATCGCTTCCAGCACCGCCAGTCCGGGCGCATGAATGCCATCGTCGTTGGTCAGCAGGATGCGCATCGGTTTCCTTCGTCAACAGCCGGGGAGCATAACTTCGAGCCCGCCGGTATACGACCTCAGCGCCGCAGGCACGATCACCGAGCCATCGGCCTGCTGGTAATTTTCCAGCACCGCCACCAGCGTACGGCCCACTGCCAGCCCCGAGCCATTGAGCGTATGGACGAATTCGGGGACGGGCTTGCGGTCGGTTTCGCCGCCTTCCGGCCGATAGCGTGTATTCATCCGCCGCGCCTGGAACGGGCCGCAGTTGGAACAGGACGAAATCTCGCGATAAGCGCCTTGCCCCGGCAGCCACACCTCCAGATCGTAGGTCCGTTGCGCGGTGAAGCCCATGTCGCCGGCGCACAGCAGCATCTTGCGATAAGGCAGCTCTAGCGCGACCAGGATGGATTCGGCGGCGCTGGTCATGCGCTCATGCTCGGCGGCGGCATCCTCTGGGCGGCAGATCGTCACCAGCTCGACCTTGTCGAACTGGTGCTGGCGAATGTACCCGCGCGTATCCCGCCCCGCCGCCCCCGCTTCCGAGCGGAAACACGGGGTCAGCGCGGTAAGGCGCAGCGGCAGCGCGCTATCGGCCAAAATCTGCTCGCGAACTGAATTGGTCAGCGATACCTCGGCCGTGGGAATCAGCCAGCGGCCATCGGTGGTATGGAACAAATCCTCGGCAAATTTGGGCAATTGCCCCGTCCCGAAAACGGCTTCATCCTTGACCAGCAGCGGCGGCGCGCACTCGACATAGCCGTGATCGATCGTTTGCCGGTCCAGCATGAACTGCCCCAGCGCCCGTTGCAGCCGCGCCATCTGCCCGCGCAGGAAAGTGAATCGCGCGCCCGCTATCGCCGCGCCGGTTTCGAAATCCAGCCCCAGCGCCGGACCGATGTCGGCATGTTCGCGCGGAGTGAAATCGAACGCGCGCGGGATGCCCCAGCGCGACACCTCGACATTGGCCGCCTCGTCGGCGCCATCGGGCACCTCGGCATCGGGCAGGTTGGGATAACGCGCCAGCTCGTCATGCAGCCGGGCGGTCAGTTGCTTTTCTTCCGCCTCCAGTGCGGGCAGGGTCCGTTTCAGTTCGGCCACTTCGGCCATCAGCGCGGCTGCTTCTTCGTCGGCCGGGCGTGCCTTGGCCGCCCCGATCGCCCTGGACGCGTCGTTGCGGCGGCTTTGCGCCATCTGCATCCGTGTCGCCACGGCGCGCCGCTCGCTATCGAGCGCCAGGATGGCCGACGAGGCGGGTGCTACGCCCCGACGTTGCAGCCCGGCATCGAACACCTGGCAATTATCGCGGATGAACTTGATATCATGCATGGCCGCGCGGGGTATTGGCCCGGCCCGGCGCGGTCAAGTTACCAATTCCTCCCCGAACGGGATTTGCGCGCGAGCCTGATATCGCCACCATGCGCTGCGGCGGCGGCACCGAGATTTCGCCCCACGTCACGGTGCGGCCGTTCCCGGCGGACGGGTTTGCCCAAACAGGCGCCCCCGCTCGCTGAACAGCACCAGCGCCATCGCGACGCCGCCCGCGCCCGACAGCCCAACCGCCAGCGGGCGCGCCGTGCCATCGTAAGCGGCCCCGATCAGCGAGCCCAGCACCGATGACATGATCATGCGGATAAAGGCCTGCGCCGATGCGGCCGCACCGGCCGACCGGGCAAAGGGCTGCATCGCAACCGAGCTGAAATTGGCGCTGACAAAGCTCAGCAGGCACATGTTCACGGTCATCACCGGGATAAAGCTCCACAGCGTCTCGCGTCCGCTGGTGGCCAAGGCCAGCTGGATCAGGCTGGCGCCGATGTAGACGAACAATGCGCTATGCGACACCCTCCGCGCGCCAAATCGCTCGACGATGCGCGAATTGATGAACGAGGTGGTGGCCATCATCAGCGCCATGCCGCCGAAGATCGCCGGAAAACGCGTGCCGGCGCCGAAATGCTCGGCCACCAATTGCTGTGCGCTGTTGATATAGCCGAACAGCGCGCCCTGCAGCAGCGCCATGCCCAGCACATAGCCGATCGCGATGCGAGTGGTGAGGATCTGATGCATGCTGCGCGCCATCGCGACCGGATGGATCATCTGGCGGTGGCCGGGATGCAGCGTTTCCGGCAGGCGCAGCCAGGTCCAGACCAGCACGATGGAACCCAGCGCCGCCATCATCCCGAAAATCCAGCGCCAGCCCGCGACCAGCAGCACCGCCTGGCCCAGCGTGGGCGCGATCATCGGCACGATCATGAACACCATCGCAATCGACGATTGCAGCCGCGCCATCTGGTCGCCCTCATAGCGATCGCGGATGATCGCGGGTGGCAGCACCGCCAGCCCGGCCGATGCCAGACCCAGCAACGCGCGCGTGACCAGCAGCGCGTCGAAGCTGGTGACCAGAGCCGCAGCGATCGTCAATACCACATAGCCGACGACACAGGACAGTACCACCGGCCGCCGCCCGAAGCGGTCCGCCAGCGTACCCGGCAACAGTGAGCCGATCCCGGCGAAGATCAGGAACAGCCCGACCACCAATTGCCGTTGATTGGCGCTGGTCGCGCCCAGATCGTGCGAAATTCGCGCCAGCGCGGGCAACATCGCATCGATCGCCAGCGCCTGCAGGGCCTGCAGCATCGCCATCAACCCCACGAATTCGCGCGGACCGATGGTTCGGCTGACGGCAGGTTTGGCTGGCGGCGACGAAAGGGAATCCATGGGCGCGCTCATGGCCCGAAGCATCGCCGAAGGCTAGTGTCCTGAATCTGAAGTTCGTTCGAAATACCACGCTGCGCTCATCGCGCCTCTTCCACCTCCTCCGAAGGGGAGGGGGCTATGGATTCCCGATCAACGCCGCTTGGTATAACTTTCCCCGATGCAGCGGCATCACGCCGGAAACTTTGACAAGCACCCGGCCACCCGGCTAGCGGCAAGCCACACACCGGGCGCTTCGCATCCGCGCCGTGCCCCGGCGAATCGCAACACGCAGGGAAATTTATGGCGCTACGCCCCTACATCGTCGGCAATTGGAAAATGAACGGAACGCGCGCCATGCTCAGCGAAGCGCGCGCCATCGGCCGTGCCGCAGCCCGTCATCCCAACATCGATGTCGGTATCGCGCCGCCGTTTACCCTGCTGCACCTGATGGCCGAAGCGGTGCCGGAATTGGCGGTGGGCGCACAGGATTGCCATGCCGGGGCCAGCGGCGCGTTTACCGGCGATGTCTCCGCACCCATGCTGGCCGATGCCGGCGCGCGCTTCACCATCGTGGGCCATTCCGAACGGCGCGAACTGCATGGCGAAGATGACGAAGCCGTGCGCGCGAAGGCCGAAGCGGCGCTGACCGCCGGCCTGACAGTGATTCTGTGTGTCGGTGAAAGCGAGGCCCAGCGCGATTCGGGGCAGGCGCAGGCCGTCGTCATGGCCCAGCTCGACGGTTCGCTGCCGCGCTCGCCAGGGGCGGCGGCGCGGCTGGCCATCGCTTATGAACCGGTGTGGGCGATCGGCACCGGCCGCGTGCCCACGGTGGCCGATATCGCCGCGATGCACCGTGCGATCCGTGCGCGGCTGGTCGAAATCCATGGCGATGACGGCGCCGCTGTGCGCATTCTCTACGGCGGGTCGGTCAATGCCGGCAATGCGGAAGAGCTGTTGAGCGTCGATGAAGTATCGGGCGCGCTGGTCGGCGGGGCCAGCCTGTCGGCCGAAAGTTTCGCCGCGATCATCAATGCCGCCAATATGAACCTGGAAGCCTAGGCCAACTCCGCCTGCCTTGCACTCGGCGCCCTGCGCGCCTAGATGCGCCGTTGAGTACACACCCAACGCCTTGAGGGCCCGCCTGCATGTTCATCTTCCTTACCGTTCTTCAGGCGATCATTGCCGCCGCGCTGGTCGGCGTGATCCTGATGCAAAAATCGGAAGGTGGCGGCCTGGGCATGGGTGGCAGCCCCACCGGTCTGATGTCGGCGCGCGGCGCGGCTGATTTCCTGACCCGCGCCACCGCCGTGCTGGCTATCCTGTTCGTGATCCTCAGCATTGTGCTGGCCGCGCTGGCGGTCCGCGCCAGCAGCGGACAAAGCGTGGATACCTCGCTGGTGCGCAGCGCGCCGGTCGATCCGCTGGCCGGCGCGGCGCAGACCGCAGCCCCGGCGGCGGCGAACAGTGCGGCGTCCAGCAGTGCGGCGGATTCGTCGGTTCCGGTTGATCCGTTGGGCGGCGCCGCTAAGAAATAGTCATAAGGTTAAGGTGCGAGGGGCAAACCCCTCGTGCTCCCCCTCATTTTTGGTTGTGCGAGATGACAACGTGGCGCCCGCCGCGCAGCGGCTATCAAGGCTGCGTCGCCAAGGCTCTGTTTGCGACTCTCCCCGCCCCTCCTCTGAAGAAAGGGCTATAGGCTCCGATCAACGCCCAAACCTGTGGATTGCGCGGTCCCTCGCGATCGCAGCGCTTGTCTTGTGTCACAATCAGCAGCTAAGGCTCAACTCCCATGGCGCGGTTCATTTTTATCACCGGCGGCGTGGTATCATCCCTGGGCAAGGGATTGATGGCGGCATCGCTCGCCGCATTGCTGCAGGCGCGCGGGTTCCGCGTCCGCATCCGCAAGTTCGACCCCTATCTCAACGTCGATCCGGGCACGATGAGCCCTTATCAGCATGGCGAGGTCTACGTCACCGACGACGGTGCCGAAACCGATCTCGACCTCGGCCATTACGAGCGTTTCACGGGGGTTTCGGCCCGCCAGTCGGACAACATCACCTCGGGCCGCGTCTATCGCGACATCATCATCCGGGAACGGCGCGGCGATTATCTGGGGGCGACGGTGCAGGTCATCCCGCATGTCACCGACGCGATCAAGGAATTCGCCAGGGCCGATACCGATGATCTGGATTTCGTGCTGTGCGAGATCGGCGGTACCGTAGGCGATATCGAGGGGCTGCCGTTCATCGAGGCGCTGCGCCAGTTGCGCAACGAATTGGGGCGCGAGTTGACCTGTTCGGTCCATGTCACGCTGGTGCCTTACATTGCCGCAGCGGGCGAACTCAAGACCAAGCCGACCCAGCATTCGGTGCGCGAACTGACCGCGCTGGGGGTTCAGCCCGACTTGTTGCTCTGCCGCTGCGAAAAGCCGCTGCCGGCCAGCGATCGCGCCAAGATCGCGCTGTTCTGCAACGTACGGGCAGCGGCGGTGATCCCGGCGCTGGATGCGGCCAATATCTATGCCGTCCCGCAGCAATATCATGCCGAGGGGCTGGACCATGAAGTGCTGCGCCATTTCGGCCTGACCGCGCCCGAGCCCGATCTGGCGGTATGGGGCGACATCGTCGATCGCTACCAGCGCCCGGAAGGCGAGGTCACGATCGGCGTGGTCGGCAAATATGTCGGGCTGCCCGACGCCTATAAGTCGCTTAACGAGGCACTGGTCCATGGCGGCCTGGCCAACCGGGTCAAGGTGCACATCAAGTGGATCGATGCCGAAATTTTCGAACAGGACGACGACGAGATCGCCGCCCATCTGGAACCGTTGCACGGCATTCTGGTGCCGGGCGGCTTTGGCGAGCGCGGCACCGAGGGCAAGATCGCCAGCGTGCGCTTTGCGCGCGAGCGACAGGTGCCGTTCTTCGGCATTTGCCTGGGGATGCAGATGGCCTGTATCGAGGGCGCCCGGAACATCGGCGGCATTGCCGGCGCATCATCCAGCGAATTCGGCAAAACCACCGAGCCGGTGGTGGGCATCATCACCGAATGGATGAGCGCCGAGGGCCTCCAGACCCGCGCGGATGGCGGCGATCTGGGCGGAACGATGCGCCTGGGGGCTTATCCGGCCGACCTGGCCCATAACAGCCATGTCGCCGCGATCTATGGCACGACCCGGATCGAGGAACGCCATCGCCACCGTTATGAAGTCAATCTGCATTACCGTGACGCGCTGGAACGGGGCGGTCTGGTGTTTTCAGGCATGTCGCCCGATGGCCTGCTGCCCGAAATCGTCGAGCGACCCGACCATCCGTGGTTCGTGGGGGTGCAGTTCCACCCTGAACTGAAAAGCCGCCCGTTCGATCCGCATCCGCTGTTCGATGGGTTCATCGCAGCAGCCCTGCGCCAGGCGCGGCTGGTTTGACAGCAAACCTGAACTGGAGAGGAGGACAAAAATCCTCTGCTAAATCCTCGGCGCAACACCCGGCCGACGGCAATGCCGCCGACCGGGCGCACAGGCCTTAAGCAGCCTGGCTGGTTTCCCCGCCATCCACCACGGTCAGCGGCGCGTTCCCGCCGATCGTGATCTTGCGCGGCTTCATCGCGTCGGGGATCTCGCGCAGCAGGTCGATGATCAGCAGGCCATCTTCCAGGGCGGCATTTTCGACGCGGACAAAATCGGCCAGTTCGAACCGGCGCTCGAAACCGCGCTGGGCAATGCCGACATGCAGGAACTGGCTGGCGCCGGCGGGGGTTTCATCAGGCTTGCGGCCCTGAACCACCAAGAGGTTCTGCTGTGCGGTGATGTCGATATCGCCGGTCTTGAAGCCGGCCACGGCCAAAGTGATGCGATAGGCATCCTCTCCGCGACGTTCGATGTTGAACGGCGGATAATTGTCCCCGGCGGTGGCGCGCGCCTGGTTTTCGAGCAGATCGAACACGCGGTCAAAGCCGACGGTGCTGCGACGGTAAGGGGTAAAATCGAAACGGGTCATGGTCAAATCCTCGAATGAGCAATTTTACGGCTGTGGGAACCCCTCATGGCATTCCCCCAGTGTCATGCCCTTGGCGGCGCATGACACGATACGGGAGATATGTTAGGCAAAGGCGTTTTCAAGACCCTGCAAAGGATGCCCATGACCACTGCCAAGGTCGAGATCTACACCCAATGGGGCTGCCCCTATTGCGTGCGCGCCAAATCGCTGCTCGACGGCAAGGGCGTGTCCTACACCGAACATGACATCACCATGACCACCGCCAAACGCGCTGAAATGCTGGCGCGCGCGCCAAGCGCCATGACCGTGCCGCAAATATTCATCGACGACACCGGCATCGGCGGCTGCGACGATCTCTATGCGCTCGACCGCGCGGGCAAGCTCGATCCGCTGCTGGGCAACTGATGCCCGCCGGCAAAATTCGCGACCCCGCGCGTATCGCGGTGTTCCAGATGACCGCCGGAATCGATCCCCACGCCAATGCCCGGGCGCTGGTGGCCGCGATCGGCGAAGCGCAAGCGGGCGGCGCGGCGATGCTGTTCACCCCCGAAATGTCCGGACTGATCGACCGCGATCGCGCCCGCGCGACAGCGCATATCGTCCCCGAAGAGGCCGATCCGGTGCTGGCCGCGGTGCGCGAAGCGGCGGCGCGCGCGGGGATCTGGGTGGCGATCGGATCGTTGGCAGTGGCGCGGGCAGATGGCCGGTGGGCCAATCGCGCCCTGGTCATCGATGCCACCGGGCAGATCGCCGCGCGCTATGACAAGATTCACATGTTCGATGTCGATCTGGCAACCGGCGAAAGCTGGCGCGAATCCGCAGCCTATGTCGCCGGCGACCAAGTAGTGACGGTGCAGACGCCGGTGGGATTGCTGGGCCTGGCGATCTGCTACGATCTGCGTTTCCCCGCGCTGTTCGAGGCGCTGGGGCAGGCGGGCTGCGATGTCATCGCAATTCCCGCCGCATTTACCGTGCCGACCGGCGCGGCGCACTGGCACGTGATGCAACGCGCCCGCGCGATCGAGGCGAGTGCCTATGTCGTCGCGGCGGCGCAAGCGGGCCGGCACGACGACGGGCGCAATACCTATGGCCACAGCCTGGTGGTTGGTCCGTGGGGCGATGTCCTGCTGGACATGGGCGAGGAAGCATCCAGCCAGGTGGGATTTTGCGACATCGATCCCCGCCGGATCAGCGATGTGCGGCGGCAACTTCCCAGTCTGGCCAACAAGCGGCCTTGCCAACCTGCGGGAAGTTCCTAGATCAACACCCGACATGATTGTTTTTGATCTCGAATGCCGCACCGGCGGCCACCGTTTCGAGGGCTGGTTCGGCTCGTCGGATGATTTTGCGTCCCAACAGGCGCGCGGACTGGTCAGTTGCCCGCAGTGCCTGTCGGCCGATGTGCTGAAGGCGCCGATGGCTCCGCATCTGGCGCGCAAGGGCAATCAGGTCGGTGTGCCGGCGCTGGCGGCAGCAGCACAGGCCGAACGAGCCTTGCCGCCCACGGTGGCCGCTCCGCCGGCGAAAATCGCTCGTGGATCAGCCCCAAGCGGTGCACCCACCATCGTACCCCCCGAAGCGGCGGCGATGATGCAGGCATTCATCCGGATGCAGGCTGAAGCGCTCAAGGCATCATGCTGGGTAGGCGAAAAATTCGCCGACGACGCGCGCGCCATGCATTACGGCGACAAGGACCACGCAATCATCCATGGCCAGGCCACCGCGCAGGAAGCGCATGACCTGCTGGAAGAAGGGATCGAGATCGCCCCGATCCTGTTCCCCCTGGCGCCGCCCGACCACGTCAATTGACCAGCCGCCTGTGCAGGCTTTTTGCACGCGGTGAACCGGACGGTCGAACCAGTTGCCTTGACCCCGCCCTCGCCTTATTGAACCCCCTGGCGCGCCCGTAGCTCAGCCGGATAGAGCACCAGATTCCTAATCTGGGGGCCATGGGTTCGAATCCCGTCGGGCGCACCATTAAATCAATAACTTAGCTGTCATGTGGAAACTACGCGAGGGCGATTAAGCATCAGATAGGCATCAGGCTGGAAGGTCGGACGCAGTGTCGATTCAGACAGGGCAGCAACCTTCGGCTGTCGTGTGATGCGCTGTTTGGGCTTAAAAGGGCCGGAATGAGCCGAAATTAAGAGGGCAAGATAAAAGCGCATGCCCGGATTCGCGCAAGCCTCTGGCGAGGCTCGGCTTTTTTCGTGCATTGCGGTCGGTCGTGAGCATGGCTTGCCGTTTTGGGTAGCAATTCCAACGGCTCGATATGCACATGGCGCCATTCTGTCCCCGCTAGCTTGGATTTTGGGTAACTACCCGGGCCGGCAGCGGCGCCCTCTGATCAACGCCGGCCCCAAAACTCCCCCGTCGCGTCAACCGCCATTCGCTCGGCCGGAAACGGGCGATCGAACTGATACAGGCTAGGCAGCGAGGTCAGCCAGCGGGGCAGATCCAACTCCTAACAACTCGACGACCCAACTGGTACCACCTTCGCGCAGACACCTAAATCGGACATGTCCCGTGTCCGATGACGATCTAAAAAGTTGAATCCCTTTGTCTCGAAGTGCTCGATCTACCGCCGCCATTCGCCTAATCGCTTTTCTCGCCAATGGGCGCGAGGCCGAATACGCATTAGGTGTAATGCTAATAATTCGTTTGACATCTTCAACAGTAGGTAGGCCTTTATTCTTATTCCAAGGGGTCAAAACTGAATAGACACCGGTAACTGCCATTTCAGACCACATTGGTTCATAGTGAGCATTCTTTGAACCATGGTGGGGTATTTTCAAAAAGCTCGCCTTACCGCGATTTTGCCAAGCCCCATTTTGCACAGCTGCCCAGCCGCTATCAACGCCTTGGACTTCTAGATCGGCCCCAAATAGCAGAAGATGCTCGCCTGCCGCGACCACCGCTGCAACCGATGAGTGATTGCGAGTGGGAGCACTCAACCGGCCGCCCACGGCCTGCACCTTGAGCCAAGCGGGTATTGATTCCATGAAATCGCAGACATCTGCATTTGACGGCGACAATGCCTCAAAGTCATAATGGCATCCTGGTCCACCCGAAATACGTCGTTGTGCCAAACTCCAGTGCGGATACGCGTTCCGAGATTCAATAGCTTGCAAAACGCCTTGCAATTCTACGACGCCAGAACTGAACGTTGCGCTTCCAGATGGCTCTACTCGGTCGATAAACGCCAGAAATTCGTCATTTTGTAAAGTTACGGGTATTGCAATAACAGCAGCGTGGCACAGCTCGGCAATCTTGCTGGCACCTGCGATATGGTCATCATGCCAATGGGTAAGCAATACGGCATCGACGGCGTCAAACGGCACGCCGATATCTTCAAGATAATCCAGCGAAACAGGTGTTTTATCTTCGCTCAGCAGGCTGTCTATGAGCAGCCACCGCCCGCCTCCAACGTGAACAGCAGCCGCCTCGCCGCTACCCCTGCTGAATATTGAAACTTCTAGTTCGTTCGAACTCGGCTGCACTACAAATGTCTATCTCAGAGATCGAACTAAATCCGTCAGCACCTTACCGGAATGCGATGCACTTGGAGTATAGCGGCGAAAATATATCACATGATCATTAATACGATTGCCGCGGGCAGTCACAGCAAAACCAATTACGAATCGAAATGCTGCGCCAAGTTTTAGAAACCTTTTTTCTTCATCATTTAGATTACTTAACGGGATAGTAGCAAATTCTTGATCACGAGATTTATCTGTCAAATCTGATAAGACTGCATCGAAATTTGTGGTTCCGATAGATGAGACGTACCCTTCCCATTCCTGCAGCGTATTTATGCTTCGCTTCCCAATAATATTCTGCTGAAAAGCGCCTGCGACGGGGAGTACCACGAAAGAGTCTTCTTCTGACTCGTCGATTGCTGGAAGGTTAGGCTTCGCCTTAAAAGCGTATTGACCAACCGACTTCTGGACCTCAAGCCCGCTTTGAAAATTAGGCTCCTCTTGTACTTGTTGGGCAATTTTCTCGCCTTGTGCATCAGGCGCACTTAACAAGTTACCATTGCCCTTAGGTTTTGTGGACAAAGGTTGACAAGAGACTCGCCTATTGATTCAACGCTG
>CAXTOS010000050.1:0-18438 GCA_964245935.1 uncultured Novosphingobium sp. | reverse complement strand
ACCGCTCGTAGCATCATCGGTGCCAGTTCACAGGGTGCCCGCCGAATGCATACGGATCACTGGCGCCCCAATGACCCGGATCACGCACGAGTCGGAACGATCCGCACTCCTGAATTGTATCGAATTTATTGGACCAACAGCGAGTGCAATCGAGCCTACCAGGCAAGACCATGTGCTTCCCTAACAAACAAAAGGCGACCTCGAAGGTCGCCTTTTGTACCCACCGACTTAAGAGGAAAGGTAGGGCGACTAACCCCCGGCGCCCTCACGGAGGCCAGAACTCTTACCGGCAGTTCGGCTTTAGCTTTATAGAATATGTTGCGGCACACGTCAACTAGCTTGAACATAATCAATTATTTACCCTTACTTCCCCCACTTCTTCTGCACCTTCCCATACCGCATCTTGCGTGTACCCGGCTTGCCCTCGTTGCTCCGTCCGACCACCGCCGCCTTTTGCTGCCCCTCCGGCAGGCCGAGTTCGTTCGCCTCCAGCCGCCGGATTTCATCGCGCAGCCGTCCAGCCTCCTCGAATTCCAGATCGCCGGCAGCGGCGCGCATGCGCTTTTCCAAATCTTCGATGTAGCCGCGCAGATTGTGGCCCACCAGATTGTTCACCCCGTCATCTTCCAGCCCGACGATCACCCCATCCCGGCTGGCGGTGTCGGCGATGATGTCGGCGATGCCGCGCTTGATGGTGGTCGGGGTGATGCCGTTGGCCTGGTTGAAGGCGTGCTGGCGGTCGCGGCGGCGGTCGGTTTCGGCGATGGCGCGTTCCATGCTGCCGGTCATGCGGTCGGCGTAGAGGATCACCCGGCCATCGACATTGCGCGCGGCGCGGCCGATCGTCTGGATCAGCGAGGTTTCGCTGCGCAGGAAGCCTTCCTTGTCGGCGTCCAGGATCGCCACCAGCCCGCATTCGGGGATGTCGAGCCCTTCGCGCAGCAGGTTGATGCCGACCAGCACGTCATAGACCCCGCGCCGCAGGTCGCGGATCAGTTCGATACGTTCCAGCGTCTCGACGTCGCTGTGCATGTAGCGCACGCGCAGGCCCGCTTCGTGCATGAACTCGGTCAAATCTTCGGCCATGCGCTTGGTCAGCGTGGTGACCAGCGTGCGATAACCATTGGCGGCGGTCAGGCGGCATTCCTGGATGCAGTCCTGCACCTGATCCTCGACCGGGCGGATTTCCACCGGCGGATCGATCAGTCCGGTCGGGCGGATCACCTGCTCGGCAAAGACACCGCCCGATTGCTCCATTTCCCATGGGCCGGGGGTCGCGGACACGGCGACGGTCTGCGGGCGCATCGCCTCCCATTCATTATAGCGCAGCGGGCGATTATCGATGCAACTGGGCAAGCGAAAGCCGTATTCGGCCAGCGTGATCTTGCGCCGGTGATCGCCCTTGGCCATGGCGCCGATCTGCGGCACGGTCTGGTGGCTTTCATCGACGAACAGCAGTGCGTTTTCCGGCAGATATTCGAACAGTGTCGGCGGCGGCTCACCCGGCAGGCGGCCGGTCAGAAAGCGGCTGTAGTTTTCGATCCCCGCGCAACTGCCGGTGGCGTGGATCATCTCCAGGTCGAAATTGGTGCGCTGTTCCAGCCGCTGCGCTTCCAGCAATTTGCCCTCCGACACGAGCTCCTCCAGCCGCACCGACAGTTCGAAGCGGATCGCATCGGCGGCCTGCTTCATTGTCGGGCCGGGGGTGACGTAGTGCGAATTGGCGTAGATCCGCACCTTGTCGAGCGTCGCGCCGCTTTTGCCGGTCAGCGGGTCGAACTCGGCGATGGTTTCGATCTCGTCGCCGAAAAAGCTGATGCGCCAGGCCATGTCTTCGTAATGGCTGGGGAATATCTCCAGATTATCGCCGCGCACGCGGAAATTGCCGCGTTGAAAGGCCGCGTCGTTGCGCTTGTATTGCAACGCGACCAGCTTGCGAATGATCTCGCGTTGATCCTCGCTGGCGCCGGTCTTGAGGTCGAAGATCATCGCCGAATAGGTTTCGACCGAACCGATGCCATAGAGGCACGATACCGAGGCGACAATGATCACGTCATCGCGTTCGAGCAGCGACCGGGTCGCCGAATGGCGCATGCGGTCGATCGCCTCGTTTACGCTGGATTCCTTTTCGATATAGGTGTCGCTGCGCGGGACATAGGCTTCGGGCTGGTAATAATCGTAATAGCTGACGAAATATTCCACCGCATTATTGGGGAAAAAACTGCGGAATTCGCCGTAAAGTTGCGCGGCCAGGATTTTATTAGGGGCCAAAATCAGCGCCGGCCGCTGCAATTCCTCGATCACCTTGGCCATGGTAAAGGTCTTGCCGCTGCCGGTCACGCCCAACAGCACCTGCGTGCGATCCCCGTCACGCGCGCTGGCCACCAGGTCGGCGATGGCGGTCGGCTGGTCGCCGGCGGGTTCATATTCGGAGACGATGTGAAAGCGCCTTGGGGCGTCCAGCTTGTCGGGGCGTGCTGGTTTATGTGGCACGAACTGGCCGGAGGTATCCGGCTCTTCGAGTCCGCGGCGGATGATCAGTTCGGCCATCCGGCACATATGGCGAACGCTGCCCGGAATGCAATGCGCCGGGTGCCCAACCGACGCTTTCCGACCATCTCGACTTTCGGCGCATTTTAATGTACCGCACCTGATTCCCCCCGTTATGGATAAACCCGGTCAGCCGATAATGAAGCACGTTTCAACCAGGAGGTTCCAGGCCGCCGGCACTGGCATGAATCCCCACGCGAGGCCGCAGCATTGAAGATGGCTGACGGGCATACCGGCCTGGTCCGGAATGGAACCGGCCAGCGCGGCTTTGGCGTGCATTCCCTCACTCGTCGCGCCGAACTGGTTCGCCAGCCCCGGCCCGAAGGGGTGGGCGGGCCGAAATTGCACCTGCTGCTGGCCGAATTGAGAGCGTTGGCGCCCCGGCGCGAACAAGTCCAAGCGACCGCATCGCCGGTCGCGGTGATCCCGCAGCCGGTAATGCTGTTGCCCGGATTCGGGTCGCATCCGATGCGGATGCGGCCGATGCTGCGCGCGCTGGAAGCCGCCGGTCATCGCTCGCACGAATGGGGGCTGGGCTTCAACTTCGGACCAACCCCGGAAAATTTCGCCTTCCTGCTTAAGCGGGTCGCCAATCTCGCGCGCACCGAGGGTGCGCCGGTGGCGCTGGTCGGATGGAGTCTGGGTGGCCTGTTCGCGCGCGAAATCGCCAAGAATCGCCCCGAAGCAGTCAGCCGGGTGATCACCATGGGCACGCCTTTTTCGGGCGATCGGCGTAACAACAATGCCTGGCGAGCCTATGAACTGGTTACCGGCCACGGGGTGGATACGCCGCCCATCCCCGGCGATTTCGCGGTAAAACCGCCCGTCCCGACCATCGCCTTGTGGAGCCCGCGCGACGGCATCGTCAGCCCGCGTTCCGCCTGCGGCTGGCCGGGCGAACGCGACCGGGCGGTGGCGGTGCGCTGCAACCATCTGGGTTTTGCCTACGATCCCCGGGTGATTGCGGAAGTGCTGCGGCAGCTGGATGCGGTGTTTCAGGATACGGAGAGTTCAGGATAACCGTCTGACATACGGCAATGACCCGGCCTCGGCGTCTGCGGGACCACGAACACAATAGGTAGATGCGACGGGGCGCGGGGAGAGGTTTGAGTCCGATCGGCTCCGTCCCGGGAGGCAGATATGATCGAATTCGGGTCTAGGCCACCACCGCCGCCTCGATCGCGATGCGGATCGCTTGCGAGGTGTGATTGGCGCCCATCTTGGTCAGCATGTTGGCGCGGTGGATTTCGACGGTGCGCGGGCTGATCGAGAGTTTTTCGCCGATCAGGCGGTTCGAAAGGCCGTCGGCAACGCCGGCGAGAACTTGTCGTTCGCGCTTGGTCAAGCGGTCGACCCGGCTGCGGGCCAGTGACTCGCGCAGCTTGGTGCTGCCAAAAATGTTTGCCCTGGTGCCGGCGGTGCTCACGACTTCGCCGATTTCGTCGGCGGCGAACGGCCAGCTGATGTAATCGATCGCCCCCTCCAGCACGGCCTGGACCACGATCCGGGTCGCAGGATTTTCGGCGTAGCCGATCAAGGGCAGCCAGTACCCCGATCGGTCCATATGGCCGAGCAGCGCACTGACCGATCGGGTATCGTCATGGACGAGCAGCAAGCCGCTGTGCGGCCATCGGCTGATCAATTCCTGCACATCCTCGAACGGTTCGACATGAATCGAAGCCCCGGCCAGGCAGTGCGAAATGGCAGCCCGGCGGCGAAAATCGCCATCGACGACGAAAAGATTATTTACCCTGTCCATGGGTTTGTGCCTAGCAGATTGTGCTTAGGACAGGTGCGCAGTTGCCTCCGTTTCGGGAAGCTAAAGTATCCAGATTGGACGAAATCGGTCAGGAATGTCCATGGTGCGCGGCGCTCAAAGCGCGGGCGATCTCGATGAAATCCTGCCGGATGGCGGCGATCGCCGCAGGTTTAAAGCGCAACGCGCTGTCCAGTATCGAGCGGCGCGCCGCGTCGTAGAGTTGGTGCAGCGCATCGACCACGGTGCCGTGGCCGCTGATCCCCAGTTGCAGCGCGGTCAGCGCCGCTACCGCGCGGGTCAGCGCTTCGCTCTTCATGCCGTTATCGTGCCGGTCATGCGCAAACAGCGCGGTACCCAGTGCGGCAACGAGCTGTTCGTAGCATAGTTCGACGAGTTGGCCGGGGTCTGAGGCGCTGATGCGCGCGTCGAAATCGATGCGTCGATAGACCGTCTGGGGATTCTGCCGGGCGAGCATGATGGAGCCTTATCCGTTCGATGTGCTGGATTTCGAATTCCAGGAGGCGATCTGGTCCTGAAGATAGGACAGCGTCGACTTGTTGGTCGCCACTTGCGCGTTCGTTGCGGCATACTGGCTGATCAGGTGGGTCCGCAACGCGCTTTGCCGGGTAGTAACAGCGGTCTGCCGGGTCGCCAGATTGGTCTGGTCGGTGGTGTAGGTGGTGATCGAATAGTCCAGCGAACCGGGCTGATTGATCGAGGTGGCGCCGTTCGCCAGATTGAACACGCTGTCATACACCCCGCTGGCGCCGGTGGTGAACATGGCGGCCACCGCGGCGGGGTTCGCCTGCAGCGCTTTGTTCAGAACCGCGGAATTGAGCGTGAAACTGCCGTTCTGGTTCATCGACAGGCCCAGGTCGGCCAGGGTGGTCGGCGCACCGGGCGCGGCTCCGGGCATGATTACCGCTCCGGCCAGCCGCTGCAACCGGGATTGAATCGACCGCGCCGCCAGATCGCTGCGCAAGGCGCCGGCGCTGGACGTACCGGAGCCGGAGGCGCCCGGATTGCCCGCCATGTCGGTCCCCAGTTCGCTGACGATACCGTTCAGCGCGGCGGTGAAACTTTGCATGGCCGAGACGATGTTGCTCGATGGATCGCTGTAGGTGATCGTGGTCGGATTGCCGGCATTGGTCCCGGTCAGTTGCAGCGCCAGCCCCGGCGCGGCGCTGGGGATGGTGTTGCCGGGGCTGGTTTCGGCGATGCCGTCCAGTTTGTAATGGGCATCGGCCGCGCTTTCGGCGAGCCGCGACGAAGCGCCGGTCGATGGATCCCAGGCGAGCGCCGACAGGCCGGGGTCGCCGGCAGCCTGGGTGGCGGACACGGTAAACGCGCTGGCGGCGCCCTGCGCGCCCTTGAGAACCAGTTGCACGCCGGTGCCTGTGGTGGCGAGATAGGCCGTAACGCCCGCGCCGGAGCTGTTGATGGCGGCGGCGACATCGCTCAGCGTCGCGCCGCTGGGGATGGTGATGGCGACGGCACTCGCTGATCCGGCGGTAAAGCTGCCGTTGGCGATGGTCCCGCCGGCGATCGTCAGCGTGCCCGAGCCAACCGTCGCGGTGGCCGACGCATAGGTGGGCGAGACCAGCACTTGCGGCGATGCCAGGCTGTCCACTTCGAGGGTGTAGCTGCTGGCGGCGCCGCTTTCGCCGATCGGCAGGCTGGCCGTCGCGACGGCGGCGTTGGCCACGGTCGGCGACGCGGAGAGGCTGCCGGATTGGACGGCGGTTCCCAGCGAGCCCGATAGCGCGAGCAGATCGCTGCGCAGCTGGGTGGCCGCGGAAATTTCGGTGGTCAGCGCGGTGTTGCGCGTGGCGAGATTGGCCAGCTGGCCGGCAAATTCGGCATCGGCGACATTGGTGGCGAGCTGGGTCATGTCCACCCCGGTTCCGCCGCCCAGCGCCGTCGCCAGCGCCGAGCCGATCGACGCCGGGTCGGTCGCGGCGATCGCCGTGGTCGCGGGCGTCGTGGTGGCGGAGGTGGTGGTCATAAGGGCAAGAACGGTGCGCGGCGGGGCGGCTTAAGTGGCGGCCGGGCTGATTCAGCGCGAAGCTTCGGGATCGAGTCGGCCATCGGCATCGAAGCGCAACGCCACCGGCACCTCGATCTGCGGGTCCGGCCGCTCGTCGCCGCGTTTAAGCGCGAACACGAAGGTCAGCACCCCGGCCACGGCGGAATAGAGTTCTTCGCGGATCATCTGCCGCTCGCGCGTGGTGTAATAGACCGAGCGCGCCAGCGCCGGGAATTCCAGCACCGGCAGGCCATGTTCCGCCGCCAGTTCGCGCATCGCCAGCGCCTTTTCGCCGCGCCCCTTGGCCAGAACCACCGGGGCCGGGGCAAGCTGCGGATCATAGGTCATGGCGATGGCGAAGTGGGTGGGATTGGTGATCACGAACTGCGCCTTGCGCATCGCGGCGGCCACGCCGCTGATCGCCAGCTGGCGTTGCCGCTGGCGGATCGCCTGTTTGCGTTGCGGCGAGCCTTCGCTGTCCTTGTGCTCGTCGCGTTGTTCCTGCAGCGACATGCGCAGCCGGCGCCGGCGCCGCAGCCATTGTACCGGAAAATCACTCAGCGCGATTGCCACCAGCCCTGCGGCCAGCGCGAAAAACAGCGAGGTCAGCGTCGTCCAGGCAAAGCCGAGCTGGCCCGCCAGGTCGACCGCCGATAGTCCTGCCAGTGCCGCCACCCGGCTGCGGCCCCAGCCATAGGCGATGCCGCCCAGCAGGCCGACCTTGACCATCCCCTTGACTGCCTCGATCCAGCCCTGCGCCCCGAACATGCGGGACAGGCCGGCGGCCGGATTGATGCGCGATGGTTTGGGAGCAAGGTTGCCGATATTCCAGCGGCCCGGCCCGGCCAGGCCCAGTTGCGAGACCAGCGTCGCCGCGATCACGCAAACGCCCAGCACCAGCACCGGCGGCAGGGCCAGCGCGCCCAGGGCGAGGCACAGCCGTTCCGGGCTGAAGTCGTCCAGCGCAGCGCGATCCCAGGTCAGGCCAATGCGCATCGTGCGGGTCAACACGCCTAGCAGCCACGGCCCGCCAAAGCGCAGGAACGCCGCGCCAGCCAATACCGTG
The DNA here is from genome assembly GCA_964245935.1 of uncultured Novosphingobium sp. GTDB lineage: Bacteria > Pseudomonadota > Alphaproteobacteria > Sphingomonadales > Sphingomonadaceae > Novosphingobium. Next base: position 11,037 of record CAXTOS010000050.1, on the reverse strand, counting down.
GCGGCGGTGCCCAGCTCGCGCGAGCGCAGTACATCGCCGTCGCGGGCGGCATCCTCCAGCCGTTTTTCGGATGGCGCGAGGGTTTTTTCGCCGGCCGTTTCAGCCATGGGGCGGCAATGTCCCCAGCACCTGCGCGGTGGCCGAAATGGCATCGGCGGACAAGTCGATCATCCGGTCGGTCAGCAGCGGCGCGGATGCGATCAGCGCGGCAACGCCGGCAATGATCCCCGCCGGCAGGCCCAGCGAAAACAGGTTGAGCGCCGGGGCCGAGCGGCTCAGCACCCCGGTCAGCACCTGCACCAGCAGCAGCACCAGGGTGATCGGCAGCGCCATGGCGACCGCCGCTGCAAACATCGCTCCGGCAAAACCCGCCACCTGCCCGAGGCGCTCCGCCCCCAGCCAGGTGTGGCCCGGCGGGAACACCTCATAGCTGCGCACCACCAGCGCAATCCATTGCAGATGGCCGCCCAGCGCCAGGAACACCAGCGTCAGCACCACCGCGTAATACTGACCCAGCGCCGGGGACCGCGCGCCGTTCTGCGGATCGACCGCGCTGGCCATCCCCATGCCCATGCCGCCGCCAACCAGTTCAGCCGCGATCAGCGGCGCGGCAAAGGCGAATTGCAGCACGAAGCCCAGCGTCAGCCCGACCAGCACTTCGCCGAGCACCGTCATCACCCCGGCGGCGGTGAACAATGCCGCAGGCGCGGCGGCCTGCGTCCAGCCGGCAACCAGCGCCGCCACCGCGGCGGTCAGCATCACCCGCACTTGCGGCGCGACGCTGGCCGATCCGAAAAACGGTGCCGCCAGCATCGCCGCGCCGATCCGCGTCATCAGGAACACCCAGCGCCAGAATTCCGCCTCCAGCGGGCCGAAACCAAAGTGGAGCGCGGTCATGGTAAACCTGAGAGGAGCAGCTTTCTACCCCCCTCCCCTTCAGGGGAGGGGCCGGGGGTGGGGCCGCTCCGGATAACTCGGGCTTGGCGGCGAGGCCCCACCCCAACCCCTCCCCTGAAGGGGAGGGGCTCAATAGCGGTCACTTTCCCGTCTCCTGGCCGATATGCGCAATCGCCACGAAAATATCCTGCGTAAAATCGCCGATCAGCCCGATCATCGATCCCCCGAACAGCACCAGCACCGCAGCGGTCACCACCAGCTTGGGCACGAACGCCAGCGTCTGCTCATTGACCGAGGTCGCGGCCTGCACGATCCCGATCACCAGCCCGACCGCGAGGCAGGCCACCAGCACCGGCGCGCCGACCAGCGCAGCGATCCACAGCATGCGGTCGGCCAGCCCGAGCAGCGTGTTCGTCTCGTCCATGAATTTACCCGAAACTGGCGGCCAGGCTGCCCATCAGCAGGGCCCAGCCATCGACCAGCACGAACAGCAGCAGCTTGAATGGCAGGGAGACGATCGTCGGGCTCATCATCATCATCCCCAGTGACATCAGCACCGAAGACACCACCAGATCGATCACCAGAAACGGCAGGTACAGCATGAAGCCGATCTGGAATGCGGTCTTCAGCTCGCTGGTCACGAACGCGGGCAGCAGGATCGAGAACGGCACGTCGGCGGGGCGCTGAAAATGCGGCGCGTGCGCGATATCGGCGAACATCGTCAGGTCGTGATTGCGGGTCTGGCGGATCATGAAGGCGTGAAACTCGTCGCCGGCGTTGCCGATGGCCTGCTGCGCATTGACCGTGCCCGCCGAATAAGGTGCGACGGCCTTTTGATTGACCGCTTCCAGCGTCGGCGCCATGATGAACAGCGACAGGAACAGCGACAGCCCGATCAGCACCTGATTGGGCGGGGATTGCTGAAGCCCCAGCGCCTGGCGCAGGATCGACAGCACCACCAGGATGCGGGTAAAGCTGGTCATCATCAGGATCAGGCTGGGCAGGATCGTCAGCAGGCCCATGATCAGCAGCAATTGCAGCGACAGCGTCATGCCGCCGCCCGGACCGCCGTTCACCTGCGCAAAGGCGCGATCGAGCGCGCCGGGGAGGGCGAGGGTGCTTGTGGTCATTGGTCGAATTCCACGGCAAAGCTGGTGCGGCCGGGAGCCTCGGCCAGCCGGGTCAGCCCGGCGCGCGAGACCGACACCAGAATCTCGCGGCCATGGAATTCCAGCACCGCCAGCTTCAGCGTCGGCGACAGCATCGTGGTTTCGACAATCCGCACGGAACGCGGGCTGGCAGGTCGAGTACCGACGCGGGCCTGCATGATCTGGGTAAGTTTCAAACTGCCCCAGATCATTCCCCCGATCAGCGGCAGCAGGAGCACCAGCTTGACGATATACCACGCCATCAGGCGACGCCCGCCGGGCTGGTGCCGGCCGCGTCGTCGTTCACGCCGCGGCCATCGGCCATCTCGACGATGCGCAGCCCGAAACGATTGCCCTGCGCGACGATCTCGCCCTTGGCGATGATCTTGCCGTTGACCAGCACGTCGAGCAATTCGTCGGTCAGCCGGTCGAGCATCACCACGCTCTCATCGCCCAGGCCGAGCACATCCTTCAGCTTCATGTCGGTGCGGCCCAGTTCGACGGATAGCCGCACATCGACATCTTTCAGGAAATCAAAGCCGCGCGGCTGCGGAAAAGGCGGCTGGAATTGGGAATTTGTCGCCATGACGAAATACCTCGTTACTGGGAAAAAGCAGCGGTGATCTGGATCGCGACGCAATCGTCGACCGCACCGATGGTGCCATGCGCGATCGCCATCTCGCCCACGCACAGCGGCACGCTGCGCGCGACGGTGACGGGCAGGATCTGGCCGGGGGCCAGCGCGGCAACCCTGGCGAACGGCAGCACCATGTCGACGATCTGCGCCGACAGGGTCAGCGGCAGATCGGCAAACGGCGCGGTCATGGCGCTGTCTTGCAGGCGCATGCGCGAACGCGGCGTCGGTGCGGCGGCGCCCGCCATGCCGAACAGCGCAGGCAGCGCGGTAACCGGCATTGCCAGCGTCAGGGTCCACGGCAACCCATCCGACTCCTTTACCTCCATGGCCAGGATCGCCAGCAACTGGTCTTCCGGGAATGGCGCCAGCTGGGCGAGACTGCCGTCGCGGCGTAGGGGAACGATGGCGCGCACGCCGGCCATCGCCGCGATGCCATCGGTCACCGCGTCGAGCGCGCCGGTGATCTGCGCCGCCACCATGGTTTCCAGCCGCGCGATCATCAACTCGGCGGCCATCGGGAACGCTTCGGGCAGGGGCCGCGGCGCCGCGCCCTTGCCCCCGAAGGCGCGATCGACGATCCGGAATATCGCCGCCGCATCGATCGCGACCAGCAGCGGCGCCTCGCCCGGTCCGACGGCGAACAGGCTGTTGGCAGTCAGCGCATGCGCGTTATCGCGGAGCATGGACATCGCGCCTTCGCGCAACGCCGAGCAGCGCACCAGCGGTGCTTCGCCGCCCAGCAACGGCGCCAGTGCGCCGGCCAGCCGCCGCCCCAGCCGCTCGCCGACGCGCTCCAGCAGCGGCAGCAGTTCGGCATGATCGGGGCCCCGGCCCAGCAGTTCGGGGCAGTGGCGGGCGAGGGCGCGTTCGGCGATGAAGGCGTGTTCCGGTTTCATCGGCTCACTGCACCAGAAAGCTTTTGAAATAGACGTTGTCGACCCCGCCGAAGCCTTCCTTCTCGATCAGCACCCGGTTGATTGCGCCCGCCAGCCGCTTCTGCAGCAGTTCCTTGCCCGCGATCCTGTTGACGTCGGCTTCCGGGGTATCGGCCAGCACCGCCAGCATCGCCGAGCGCACCGCCAGTTCGTGTTTTTTCAGCCACATCAGCACCCGGCCGTCGCGCTGGGTCGAACAGGCGAGGCTGACCTGGATCAGCGAGGTGGAATCGCGCAGGTTCGACGTGAATTCATCGCTGAAATTGTAATAGCTGGTGCGATAGGGGCTGCCGCCGTCGCCATCGACATCCGCCGGAGCGCCATCCTTGGCGCCTTCGGCCTTGGCGGCGTAGGGATCCTCGTCGCCCTTGCGGATCAGCCTGGGCGCATTGTCCTCTTTCTTCCTTTCGGCCCCGATGACCCCGGCCCTGACCAGCGCAAAGGCGCCGCCACCGCCGATCGCCAGCATGACTACGGCGACGATGATCAGCATCATCATGCCCTTGCCGCCGCCTTTCGGCTTGTCGGCGGTTTCGGTTTTGTCCCTGGCCATGATCTACCCCTGTATGCTCAAGCGAAAATGCCCTGGCGCGTAGCCGCCGTGCCGCCTGAGCCACTGCCGGAAGCGGCCGGCGGTCGGGTTGCGGCGGCGATGAAACCGGGTCGTTGCTGCGGTTGCGGTTGGGCCTGCGATTGCGGCGCGCCCCCGTTTGCGGCGGAGAAGCTGGCGCCCTGGCTGGATGCAGCGGGATTGGCCGGGGCGGGCGTATGTGGTTGCGCGAAGCCCTGGCTCGCGCCGGCCTGGGCGGAGCCGGCAATCGCCGATTGGGCCGCGCGGGCAAAACCGGGATCGGCGCTGGCCATGCTGACCGACAGCCCGGCGGTGTCCTGCTGAAAGGTCAGCGAGACCTTGCCGAAATCGGCATGGGTGACGCTGGTGCTGATCCGCTGCGGTGCGGTCGAACCCTGCGCCGAAGCGCGGGCTTCGAGGAGCCGGTCCACCAGCGCCGCGAAATCCTGCGGCGCCGCCGGGGCGGGCGCCGTGGTACCGGCGGTGGCGCTGGCTGGATCGACGGCAACGGCCAAGGTGCCGATAGTCGGCGCCAGCGCGCCGGAGCTGTCGACCATGGGAGTATCGCGAATGGCACCGCGCGGCACGCCGGATTGCCGCGCCAGACGGCCGGCGGTCGACAGATTGGCGGAGGGCGGGCTGGCGGGGGGCGGGCTGGCGAGCGTTGGCGCGGCCATGGCCATGACTGCGGGTTGCAGGGTCGCGAACGAAACCCCGGCGATCGAATTCGGCACAAGCTGGGCCAACGCGACCGGCGCCGATTGCGCCGACAATACCGGGGAAACAGCGATGGTCACTGCCTGTGGTGCAACGGTTGCCGGTGTGGATGATTGCGCCGCCAGCAACACCGTTGCCGGCGCGCCGGGCGTGGTGGGCGAGGGCGCGGCCGGCCCGACGATCTTCGGCGCGGGCGTCGGCGGGCCGAAGGCGGGCGTGGTTGCAGCAGATGCCAGCCTTGTCGAGCGTACCGCGCCATTGTCGATCGCGGCTGGCGGCAAAGGCTGTACCGCCGCGCCCACCAACGCGGGCAGCGGTTGCGCAAAGGCGTCGGTCACGCCGATCGAGCGGGTGGACTTATCGTCCGTCGGATCATCCGACGTGTGATGCTCAGCCTTGGCGGTGCCACGTTGGAGAAGGCCACCGGGCGGTGCCAGAACTGGCAAAACCGGCAAGATATTGCCCGTCTTCGGCAATTTGCCGTCCGTGCTGCGCTTTGCGGAAGGCGTGCCTGGCTGGGTGGCCGGGGTCGCAAGAGGTTCGGCTTGAGCGGCTGCTTCCACAGCTGGTTGCAATGGTGGGTGCGCCAGTGAAGGAGGCGTGACCGGTTCGGCAACCGAAGGCCTTGCCGGGACGGACGCCTGCGCCAGCGGGGCCACCGGGGCCTGCAGCAACCGGGCGGCGGGTCCGGCAATGCCCGGCTTGACCGGCGCAGGCGGTGCAATGATGGCCGGGATTTGGCCCTGCAATGCCAGCGCGGCCTGGAAATTCGTGGCAACGGTGGTCGCCGACCCGTCGCAAGGTTTGCCGGAGGCGATGGTTAGGTCCGTGGGCACTCCCGCGGGCAGCCCGATGCCGCTGCCGCTGGCGGCGTTCAACAGCACCGCACCGCCGAGCGACCCCAGCGCGGTTGCGCCAGGCTGAGCGATCAGCGCGGACAGCAGGGAGGCCGGATCGGTCATCATTCGCAGGTCCGATGCAGAAAGCAGGCGAGAGCACGTTGCCTCATCGAGCTGCACATCAAGATCCGTGCCAAAATTCGACTGTCGGAGTTCCCGGTCATTCGCCGCGCGCCTTGGCCCGGGCGTTCAGGATCGGCGCCTGCGCGCGGGTGGCGATGGCGCGGCTGGTGGCGGTGGCGCGATCCTCCACCGCGGCGCGGCGGCGTTCGGCGCCGGCCAGTTCGCCCTGGCGCAGATCGGCCACCGCCTGCGCGCGCGCGGCGTCGGCGCTGGTGTGGCGGCAGACGCTATGCAGTCCGCCGGCGAATAGCGACAGGCGGCGCAGTTCCGCACCGTTCAGCGCATCGACACGGGAATTGTATTCCGCCGCCAGATCGCCACTGCGCGCCGCCAGCGCCCGCAACTGCACCAGCGTGCTTTCGGCGCGTGCCGCTTCGCTGGCCGCGTTCTGCCTGGCGATCGCACGAACGCGTTCCAACCGCACCAGCCGCGCCAGTTTCTGCCGCTCCGCTGTCATCCGGCCATCAACTGCGTCAGCTGCGCGACGCTTTCGGCCAGCGGCACCACGCTGTGCGCGTCCTGCGCCAGGAAGGCGCTCAGCGCGGCGTGCATGGCGATGGCCCGGTCAAGCTGCGGATCGGCGCCCGCGCGATAGGCGCCCATCAGCACCAGGTCGCGATTGGCCTCGTAACTGGCGATCATCGCGCGGAACTGGCGGGCCAGCTGCTGGTGCTGCGGCGTGACGATATCGTTCATCACCCGGCTCAATGAGGCGGCGATGTCGATGGCGGGATACTGGCCGCGCTGGGCCAGGTCGCGCGACAGCACGATGTGGCCATCCAGGATCGAGCGCGCGGTATCGACCACCGGATCGTCCTGGTTGTCGCCATCGGCCAGTACGGTGTACAGCCCGGTGATCGATCCGCCGCTGGCCCCCGAATTGCCCGCGCGCTCGACCAGCTTGGTGATGCCCGCCAGCGCCGAGGGGGGGTAGCCGCGCGCGGCGCCGGGTTCGCCCAGCAACAGCCCGATCTCGCGCCCGGCATGGGCCACGCGGGTCAGGCTGTCCATGATCAGCAGCACGTGTTTGCCACGGGCCCGGAAATGTTCGGCGATGCCGGTGGCCAGCAACGCGCCGCGCAGGCGCAGGTTGGGCGCATGATCGGCGGGCACCGCCACGACCACGGTATGCGCGCGCTTTGCCCCGGCCATGTGACGTTCGACGAAATCGGAAACCTCGCGGGCGCGTTCGCCGATCAGGCCGACGACCACGATTTCGGCCTCGGCGCCTTGGGCGATCATGTCGATCAGCACCGATTTGCCCACCCCCGATCCGGCCATGATGCCGATGCGCTGGCCGACCCCTAAGGTGGTCAGCGCGTTCAGCGCGCGCACCCCCACGTCGAACGCCCGGCGCACCGGGCGCCGATCGAGCGCACCCGCCCGCACGCCGCCCACCGGCCAGACATCGCGCGTGCGCAGCGGGCCGGACGCGTCGATCGGATGGCCCTCGCCATCCACCGCGCGACCCAGGAAGGCATCGCCGACCGGCAGCATGCCCGGCCGACCCTCGGGATGGACGCGCGCGCCGGGGCGCAGCATCACGGTATCGCCCAGCAGCATCATCAGCGTGCGGCCGCCCCGAAAACCGATCGCTTCGGCCAGCAAGCCGGGGGCCGAGCCCCGCATGATCCGGCACATCGCGCCGACCGGCACCGATAGTCCGCTGACTTCGATCAGTCCGCCGTCGCAGCTGGCAACCACGCCGAACCGCCGGGCACGCAGGTCTACCGCTGCACGGCTCATGTCGGCAAGCAACGGCTCAAACACTTTCAACACTGGTCGAGCGCCTCCGCGATTGCCTGGCGCCATTGCGCGGGGCCGTCCTCGGCGCCGCCCGCGGCCGTCTCGACGCGCAGTGCGCCGTGTTCCAGCGCCACATCGGGCCGGAATGTCCAGTCGGGCGGAAGCAGGTGCTGCACCGCCACCAGATCATCGGGGTTCAGCCGGATCACGCGTTCGTCATCGGCGCGCGCGAACATGGCCACCGCGCGCTCTACCCGGCGCGCCAGCGCCGGCATGTCGAGCGCCAGCGGAGCCAGGGTCGCTTCACACAACGCCACCACGGTATCGATCAGGCGCTGGCGCAGCACTGCGGTCCGTTCGGCATCGAGCCGGGCAAGCGAGAAGGCGAATTTTTCGCAGGTGGCCGCTTCCGCTTCAGCTTGCGCTCGCGCTTCGGCACTCCCGGCGGCCAGGCCCGCAGCAAAGCCGGCTTCGCGTGCTTCGGCCAGCGCATCGAATATTGGCGGCGGCGCGGGCGCAACCCCGGACAAGGGTGCGTCCGGGTCGAGCGCGTCGAAACGCGTATCGCGCGCAAAACGCGACACGCCACGGCTGAGGAGCAGCGAGAGATCAGCCATCTAAATGTCTCCCCAAACGGGGAGGAGTTCACACATATTCATCGTCACCGCCCCCCGCTCCGAACGCGATCACGCCTTCGGCTGCCAGGCGCCGCGCCACCGCGATCATCTGGCGTTGCGCATCGACCACCTCGGCCATCTTCAGCCGCCCGCGTCCGGCGATTTCGTCGCGCACGCCGTCGGCGGCGCGGCTGGACATGGCGCGGAAAAATACCTCGCGGTTGCCCTCCTCGGTTCCCTTCAACGCGTCGATCAGGACATCGCTGTCCACCTCGCGCAGCAACGCCCCCATCGCCTGCGCGTCGAGCGCAAAGAGATGCTCGAACTTGAACATTTCCTCCTCGATCCGGCGGGCGAGCAATTTGTCGAGCCTGGCCAGTTCCGGCATCACCCGTTTCTCCACGAGCTTGCCTGAATTATTGATGATGTCGGCGGCGTGGCGCGGGCCGCCAAGCTTCAGCGCCGCGCGGCCATGCGACAGACCGATGCGCCGGTTCAGCAGTTCCTCCAGCATGTCCATCGCGTCCGCCGAAACCGGGCCCAGCGTGGCGATGCGGTGCACCACCTGGGTCTGTTCGGCGGCAGGCAGGCTCGCCAGCACTTCGGCGGCCACGTCGGGGTCGAGCTGGATCAGCAGCACGGCGATCGCCTGGGGATGCTCGCCCTTGATCAGCGGCACGATCGCGGGGGCATTGAGCCAGCGCGCGAGTTCGATCGAGGACGTCGGTTCGCCTGTGGGCAGGATACGCTGCATCAGGTTCTGCGCCTTTATTTCACCCACCGCGCGCCGCATCATCCCGCGCACCTGGCCGACGCGATCGCTGGTCATGAAGCCCAGCTTTTCGGTGCGGGTGGTGAAACCGGTGATCGCCTGGATGATCGCCTCGGGGCCGATCTCGCCCAGGCCGCACATCTTCTCGCCCAGCAATTGCAACTCGGCCGGCTCCAGCGCCGACAGCAGCCGCGCCGCCTGGTCGTCGCCCAGCAACATCACCATGACCGCAGCCGCCTCGGCGTCGCTGATCGGGGCTCGATCGGGGGCATGAGGCGCGGTTTCTTCGTTCATGTGGCCGCCGCGTTGACTTGCGCCGCCAGCATCTGGCGCAAGGCCAGTACCGCATTCTCGGGCTTTTCCTCGACGATCTGCTGCGCGATCCCGACATGGCGGCCCAGCATCGCGGCATTGACCGCCCCGGTGCGTGGATCGGTGATCCGGGCAACGGTCGGCGGCGCCGGCAACGCGGAACTATCGGCGCTGTCCTCGCCCTCGCGTGGTTCGGAGATTGGCTTTGCTTGCGATTTCAGCGCCCTGATCAGCGGGCGCACGCCCAGCAGCAGCACCAGCACCACCGCCAGCAGCGCGGCGCCATAGCGCGCGGCCATGGCGAACCAGCTGGTTTCGTAGAACGGCACCGCGGCAATCGGATCGGCGTCGAAGCCGCGCACGATGACCGCCACCTGATCGCCGCGTGTCCGATCGGCACCAACCGCGGCGCTGACCAGCTGCCTGATCTGGTCGATATCGCTGGCGCGCGCCTTTTTCATCGCCCTGGCCGACAGCGCCACCGCCACCGACAAGCGCTTGATCTTGCCCGGCGTCGCGTTGGAGACCGCGACTTCGCGACCCAGTTCGTAATTGCGGCTGGCCGAACTTTCGCCATTGGCCGGAGCGGATGAGGCCGCAGGGCCAGGCGTTCCCGTCGGCGCCCCTGGCGTTCCCGTCGGCGCTCCTAGCGTTCCCGTCGGCGCCCCTGGAGATGCGGTGGCGCTGGGCGGCGGCGTATTGGACAACACCCCGGGCACGCCGCTCGCGGCCGGCGCGCCGCTGGTCTGCGATTGCTGCTGGGTTTCGCTGCGCAGCGCGCCGGCCTTGTCATAGCTCTCGCGCGCCGAAGTCACCTGATCCATGTCGAGATCGACCTGGATTTGACTGGAGAAATTGCCGTCGCCCAGCATCGGCGTCAGCAGCTGATCGACCTGATCGCGTAATTTGTTTTCCAGCCGGCTCTGCATTTCCAGCCGGTCCGAATCGGCCCCGCCGGCCCTGTCGGACAGCAGATGGCCGTGCTGGTCGGCCACCCGCACCGCATCGGGGGTCATGCCCTGCACCGATCCGGCGACCAGGTTGACGATCGCCGAGACCTGCCCCTGCGATAGCTGGCGACCATCGGCCAGCCGCAGCATGACCGACGCGGACGGGGCGATATTGTCGCGCACGAACACCGATTTCTCGGCATCGGCGATCTGCACCCGCACTGCCTCGACGCCGTCGATCTCCTTGATCGTCAGCATCAGCTCATGCTCGCGCGCGGCCAGCAGGCGCTGGCTTTCCAGCGCACGGCTGGCGCCCATCGGCAATTTGTCGAGCGCATCGCTGGTGGTGTCCGGGGTGGCGAGCGCGCCATTCTGCGCGACCAGCATCCGCGCCTTGTAGAGATCGCTTTCATCGACGGTCAGCGCCCCGCTGTCGGGATCGATCCGGTAGCGGATCTGGCCCTTGTCCAGCGATGCGGTGACACTGGCGCGTTCGGAATCGTCGAGCTGGGCATATAACAGGCGTTGCGCCGCCGGGGCCAGCATCGCCCAGCTCAGCCCGGCGCCGCCCAGCGCAGCAATCCCCAGAAACCACGGCAGCGCCTTTTTCACCGCCGGCTGGCCGATGAAACCCTGCAACCGGACCAGCGGCGGGCCACCGGCGGGATCGGTCAGCGGCGCCAGCAGCGAAGCGCCAGCCGGAACGAGGTCAG
>CAXTOS010000049.1:0-18487 GCA_964245935.1 uncultured Novosphingobium sp. | reverse complement strand
GTAGCTCAGTTGGTTAGAGTGCCGGCCTGTCACGCCGGAGGTCGCGGGTTCGAGCCCCGTCACTCGCGCCACCTTGGGGAATTTCGACTATTCATAGATGGTTGGCGGAGTGTTCTCCAGACCGGCTTCGTCATCCTGACGGGGGGTAAATGCGACAGCCCTGCCCCATAGTAGGAGGGCTTTGCGCTATCTGAAGCGGCCGGTTTCCATCCAGATCATGAACCGGCGCAGCGGCAACAGCCAGATCACGCCGAGCACCAGATAGACCGGCACTTGCGCCAGCACCGGCCAGCGCGACAGCGTGGGCGCCAGCAGCCGTGCGACCACCCCGCCATAGACCAGCAGCGCCGTGACCAGCGTCAGGACGCCGACGGGAATGCGCCATGTCGGCTCCCGCCGCTCGGGAACTTCCGGTTGCTCGCGCATCAATCCAGTTCTCCATAAATCCGGGTGGGGGTGACGATCGCCTGCAAGCTGCGGTCATGCGGTTCCAGCGGCAAATTGTCGAGCAATTGGCAATCCCAACCCAGTCCCACCGCCACGGCGCCGGGATGCGCGGCCAGCCAGCGGTCGTAATGGCCGCCGCCCTGGCCCAGCCGGTGACCGTCGCGGGTAAACCCCAGCAGCGGTACGAAGGCGATGTCGGGCACCACGGCGGGCGCATCGCCGGCTGGCTGCGGCGCGCCCCACGGACCCGGTTCCAGCGCGGCATCGTCGTAGGGGTCGAACCAGTGGCGAAACTGCATCGGCGCGTCGCGATCGGCAAACCAGGGCAAGGCGATGCTCTGCCCGCGCTCATGAAACCATTTGGCATAGCTGCGCGTGGGCGCCTCATCCGGCAATGCGTGGTACAGCCCGACCGTCGCTGCTCCCTCGACCAGCCGTGCGACCGGCGCCGGTGGGCGCAGCAGGATCAGCGCCCGGATCGCGGGTGGCAAACCCGCGACATGAGCGCGGCGGCTAACCCTGAGTTCGGCGCGCAACTTGTGCTTTTCGTTCACGCTGTTCCCATAGCTGGATCGTGACGCATTGCGCCGCCTGGCAAGCCCGCGCGGCGGGAGCGAAAGAAAGTGACGGGACCACCATGGGCCGTGTGCCGGGAAATCCACTGACGCCTCGACGTCAGGTGGGGACCATATGTGCCGGACCAGGATCCGACCAGGGACAGCCCCCTTTGGATTGCTTATAGCCTCAGGGATTTTCTAGCGGCTCGCACCGGGCAGTACCCGTCGCTCTCTATCTAGGCGCAAGGTCTTGTTATCTCAAGTGCCGGTAGGATTTATCCGATGAACGCTGTGCCATGGTGCGCCCGATCCGGCTCAAGCTGCTATTTCCAGCACCTGTACCAGCGCCTCGAGCCGCCGGGCCACCGCGGCCAACCGTTCGGGAGACACATCCGCGCCGAGCGCCAGGGCATTGCCCGGGGGTACCGCCGGCTGCTGCGCACCCGCGGATTTGCGCAATTCGTGCAGTTCGTCGGCCAGCAGCAACGCGGCGAACAGCAGCGACCGGCTGTCGTTCTGGCTTGCGCGTTCGCGCAGGGTGCCCAGCTTGTCATCGATCATCCGGCCCAGTTCGCCGATATGACCTTCTTCGCCGGCGGCACAGGTCATGGAATATTCACGCCCGCCGATCGTCAGGACCACCTTGCTCATGCCTGTGGTTCCGTACCATGCCGCGCGATCAGGGCGTCGATCTGCGACAAGGACATGACCACCGCTTCGCGTAATTTAACGTTGTTGGCCTGAAGCTGCGCCAGGCCCGGCGTTGACTGCTTCGCCGCAGCTTCCAAACGTTCCAAAGCATCTTCAATTCGTTGCAACGTCATCTAAACCCCCAAAGGTCATCATTAACGATACCTCGCCATCGCAGGGATTGTAAAGGATTGCGTCAAAAAATGGTCCGGCGCGGCGCCCGCCGCGTCGGTTTGACGGTTCCATGGAATGGTCGGCACTATTTGGCCAAGCTTGACGGCAGGGGGGGCATCCGCAAAGGAGGCGACCACGAATCGTCCTCCGTCAGGGCGAATCTTCGAAAGCCCTGTTGATGAATCCAGCCGCCGCCAAGCTGCAACCGATGGCCGATGCCATTCGCGTTCTGGCGATGGATGCCGTGCAGCAGGCGAACAGCGGCCATCCCGGCATGCCGATGGGCATGGCCGATGTGGCCACGGTTTTGTATTCGCGCTTCATCAGGTTCGATCCGGCGGCGCCGCGCTGGCCCGACCGCGACCGGTTCGTATTGTCGGCCGGGCATGGCTCGATGCTGATCTACGCACTGCTGCATCTGAGCGGGTATGCGGCGCCGACCATGGCGGACATCCGCAATTTCCGGCAGCTGCACAGTCCCTGCGCGGGCCACCCGGAAAATGCCGAGCTGGCCGGGGTCGAATGCACCACCGGGCCGCTGGGGCAGGGGCTGGCGATGGCGGTCGGCATGGCATTGGCCGAGCGGCATCTCAATGCGCGGTTCGGCGATGCATTGGTCGACCACCGCACCTGGGTCGTGGCCGGCGACGGCTGCCTGATGGAAGGCATCAATCACGAAGCGATCGGCCTGGCCGGGCACCTGAAGCTGGGGCGGTTGATCGTGCTGTGGGACGATAATCGCATCACCATCGACGGCGCGGTCAGCCTGTCATCGAGCGAGGACATTCTCGCGCGCTATCGCGCCTCGGGCTGGCACGTCGAGGCCTGCGACGGCCATGATTTCGATGATATCGCCCGCGCCATTGCCGCTGCGGCAGCCGACGATCGCCCCTCGCTGGTGGCGTGCCGCACGATAATCGGCAAGGGCGCGCCGACCAGGCAGGGCACGCATCACGTCCATGGCGCGGCGCTGGGGGCGGAGGAAATCGCTGCGACCCGGCTGGGGCTGGGGTGGACGGCCGCGCCGTTCGAAATTCCCGCCGAAATCCTGGCGGACTGGCGCGCGCTCGGCGCTGCGGGCAGCGCAGCGCGCACGGCCTGGGAAGCGCGGCTGGCGGGCGACGGACAAGGCACCGAACTGCGGCGCGCCATGGCCGGCGAGCTGCCGCCGGTGCATGGCGTGATGCAGGCCTATCTCGACGGGCTGGTGGCCAGTCCGCCCAAGGTGGCGACGCGCAAATCCAGCGAGATGGCGCTGGAAGTGCTGACCGCGGCGATCCCGGACCTGCTCGGCGGGTCGGCGGATCTGACCGGCTCGAACAATACCAGGACCACAACCACCGGGCCGCTGACCGCCGACAATTACGCCGGACGCCATGTGTCCTACGGCATTCGTGAATTCGGAATGGCGGCGGCGATGAACGGCATGGCGCTGCATGGCGGGGTGGTGCCCTATGGTGGCACCTTCCTGGTCTTTTCCGACTATTGCCGCAACGCCATCCGGATGTCGGCGATCCAGCAGGCGCGGGTCATCTATGTGTTGACGCATGACAGCATCGGGCTGGGCGAGGATGGCCCGACGCATCAGCCGGTCGAACATCTCATGAGCCTGCGCGCAATCCCCAATCTGCTGGTATTTCGCCCGGCCGATGCGATCGAAACGGCGGAATGCTGGATGCTGGCGTTGAATGAGCCATCCCGGCCATCGGTGCTGGCGCTGTCACGGCAGAATTTGCCGGCGGTGCGTTTCGACACCGATTTCAAATCCGCGCAAGGCGCCTACCGGCTGAAGCCCGCCGCTGCACCGCGCAAGGTGGTGTTGATCGCCACCGGTTCGGAAGTGGAAGTGGCGCTGGCCACGGCGGCCGCGCTGGAAGCCGGGGGCATCGGCGCCGATGTCGTGTCGATGCCTTGTGCGGAGCTGTTCCTGGAACAGGACGCCGCATATCGCCGCGACGTGCTGCCTGCCGGCGTGCTCAAGGTCTCGATCGAGGCCGGGGTCACGCTGGGGTGGGAGCGCTTTACCGGCAGCGACGGGCTGAATATCGGCATCGACCGGTTTGGCGCGTCGGCCCCGGCGGACCAGCTTTATGAATATTTCGGCATCACGGTCGCAGCCATCTTGCCCAGGATCACTGCCAGGCTGGGGGCCTGAATTTCAACAGCGCAATCGAAAAGGAATTTTGCATGGCGACGAAGGTGGCAATCAACGGGTTCGGGCGGATCGGCCGCAATGTGGCGCGCGCCATTCTGGAGCGTCCCGATTGCGGGCTGGAACTGGTATCGATCAACGATCTTGCCGACGCCACCGCCAATGCCCAGCTGTTCAAGCGCGACAGCGTGCATGGCACCTTTCCCGGCACGGTTGCGGTCGACGGCAATGACATCATCATCAACGGCGTACGGATACAGGTGACCGCAGAGCGCGATCCCGCCAACCTGCCGCATGCCGCCAACGGCATCGACGTGGCGCTGGAATGCACCGGTTTCTTCACCGACCGCGCCGGCGCGGGCAAGCACCTGACCGCGGGCGCCAGGCGCGTGCTGATTTCGGCCCCGGCCAAGGGCGTGGACATCACCGTGGTGTTCGGCGTCAATCACGACCAGCTGACCGCCGATCATACGATCATTTCGAACGCTTCGTGCACCACCAATTGCCTGGCGCCGTTCGCCAAGGTGCTGAACGATGCCATCGGCATCGAGCGCGGATTGATGACGACGATCCACAGCTACACCAACGACCAGAAAATCCTCGACCAGATCCACGGCGATCCGCGGCGCGCCCGTGCTGCCGCCATGTCGATGATCCCCACCACCACCGGCGCTGCGCGCGCGGTCGGCGAAGTGCTGCCCGAACTCAAGGGGCGCCTCGACGGCTCGGCGATCCGCGTGCCGACCCCCAATGTCTCGGTGGTCGACCTGACCTTCACGCCAAAGCGCGATACCACCGTTGCCGAAGTGAACGCGCTGCTCAAGGCGGCGGCCGAGGGCCCGCTGAAGGGCGTGCTGGCCTACACCGACGAACCGCTGGTCTCGATCGACTTCAATCATGACTCGCATTCGTCGACGATCGATAGCCTGGAAACCACCGTACTCGAGGGCAAGCTGGTGCGCGTGTTGTCGTGGTACGACAATGAATGGGGTTTTTCGAACCGCATGGTCGATACGGCCGGCGCCATCGGCAAGCTGATCTGATTGTACCAAAGCCCTTCCCCTTCAGGGGAGGGGTTGGGGTGGGGCCTCTCGTCCGGGTCCAACGCCGCGCTATCTGGAGAGGCCCCACCCCCGGCCCCTCCCCTGATGGGGAGGGGCGCCAAGGAGATTACCCATGAAATTCCGCACGCTTGATGATCTGGGCGACATTGCCGGCAAGGTTGCGCTGGTTCGGGTCGATCTCAATCTGCCGATGACTGATGGGGCCGTTACCGAGGATTCGCGCGTGCGTGCTGCTGCGCCGACCATCCTGGAACTGGCCGACAAAGGCGCCAAGGTCCTGCTGCTGGCTCATTTCGGCCGGCCAAAGGGCGCGCGCAATTCGGAGCAATCGCTGAGCATGGTGGTGGCTGCGGTCGAGCGCGTGCTGGGCCGCGAGGTCATGTTCGTGCCGGAGATCGCCGGTGATATCGTTGCGCAAGCGGTGGGCATCCTGCCGCCGGGCGGAATTGCAGTCCTTGAAAACACCCGCTTCTGGCCGGGCGAGGAAACCAACGATCCCGCGCTGGCCAAGGCGATTGCGGCGAACGGCGATTTCTACGTCAACGACGCGTTTTCGGCGGCGCATCGCGCGCATGCCACCACCGAAGGGCTGGCGCATCTGCTGCCCGCTTATGCCGGGCGATCGATGCAGGCCGAATTGTCGGCGCTGGAGCAGGCGCTGGGCAATCCGGCGAAGCCGGTGGCCGCCGTGGTCGGCGGGGCCAAGGTGTCGTCGAAGCTGGACGTGCTCAGGCACCTGGTCAACAAGGTCGACCATCTGATTATCGGCGGTGGCATGGCCAACACGTTCCTCGCTGCGCGCGAGGTAGCGGTCGGCAAGTCGCTGTGCGAACATGATTTGGCACCGGTTTGCGAAGCGATCATGAACGCCGCCGAGGCGGCCGGTTGTGCCGTGCACCTGCCCTACGACGTGGTGGTGGCCAAGGCATTCGCCGCCAATCCGCCGTCGCTGCGCACCGTCAATGTCCACGAGGTGGCGGCGGACGAGATGATCCTCGATGTCGGCCCCACGGCGGTGGAGGCGCTGGCCGATGTGCTGAAAACCTGCCGCACGCTGGTGTGGAACGGGCCGATGGGCGCCTTCGAGACTCCGCCGTTCGATGCGGCCACGGTCGCACTGGCCCGGACCGCCGCGGCGCTGACCCGCGAAGGCTCGCTGGTGTCGGTGGCTGGCGGCGGCGATACCGTGGCCGCGCTGCATCATGCCGGGGTGGCCGACGATTTCAGCTATGTCTCGACGGCGGGCGGCGCATTCCTCGAATGGATGGAAGGGCGCGAATTGCCGGGTATCAAGGCGCTGGAAATCAACTGATCGGGGTGCCCGGCGGGGCTGGCGAAATTGTTCGGCCGAAGGCGAATCCCAACACTCGCAAGGTTGCAGTGCAGCACAACGGGCGCTAATGCCCTGGCATTCGCCTAGCCCAGCTGCATCAGGGAGCCATCATGAGCACGACCAAAGCCGTCCAGAAGATCCTTGCGAATTACGAAACCGACAATGCCGGGGTCAAGGGCAACCTCCATCGCATCCTGATGCAGGGCAAGTTGGGCGGCACCGGCAAGGTGGTGATCCTGCCGGTGGATCAGGGTTTCGAGCATGGGCCGGCGCGCAGTTTCGCGATCAACCCGCCGGCTTACGATCCGCATTACCACTATCAGATGGCGATCGACGCCGGGCTGTCGGCCTATGCCGCGCCGCTGGGCATGCTGGAAACGGGCGCCGACAAGTTTGCCGGCCAGATCCCGACCATCCTGAAGGTCAACAGCTCGAACAGTTGGGCAACGCGGGTCAACCAGGCGGTCACCGGTTCGGTCGACGATGCGCTGCGGCTCGGCGCGGTGGCTATCGGATTTACCATCTACCCCGGCAGCGAAGAAGTCTTCGAGATGATGGAAGTCATTGCCGAAATGCGTGCCGAGGCGGCGGCGGTGGGTATCGCCACCGTGATCTGGTCCTATCCGCGCGGCGGCATCCTGCCTAAATCGGGCGAGCTGGCGCTCGATGTCGGCGCGTATGCCGCGCATATGGCGGCGCTGCTGGGTGCGCATATCATCAAGGTCAAGCTGCCCAGCGACCATATCGAGCAGGCCGACGCCAAGAAGGCTTACGAAAGCATCGACAGCTCGACCCAGGCCAAGCGGGTGGCGCACGTCGTGCAGAGCTGTTTTGCCGGGCGGCGCATCGTCGTGTTTTCGGGCGGTGCGGCCAAGGGCGCCGACGCGGTTTATCAGGACGCGCGCGACATCCGCGACGGCGGCGGGAATGGCTCGATCATCGGCCGCAATACCTTCCAGCGTCCGCGCGAGGAAGCGCTGGCGATGCTCGACAGACTGGTGCGGATTTACAAGGGTCGCGAATAGGCGCCAGCTTCATGGCTGACGACCTGCTGTTCGATCCCGACCCGCGCGGCCAGCGGCGGCATTGCCAGATCTATCTGATTTCTCCGCTGGCGGTGGATGGCGATTTTCCGCAGCGTCTGGCGCGCGGGCTCGATGCGGCGGATGTTGCCGCCTTCCAGTTCCGGGTCAAGGACATCGACGAGCATGCCGCCGCGCGGCTGGCCGAACCGCTGCAGAAAATCTGTGCGACGCGCGACGTGGCATTCATCGTCAATGATTCGGTCAGCCTGGCGAAGCGGCTCGGTGCCGATGGCGTCCATCTCGGGCAGGGCGATGGCACCGTCGCCGATGCGCGCGAGCGGCTGGGCAAGGATGTCCAGATCGGCATTACCTGCCATGGCAGCAAGCATCTGGCGATGGAGGCCGGCGAGGCGGGAGCCGATTACGTCGCATTCGGCGCCTTTTACCCCAGCAGCACCAAGGATGCCCGGCATATCGCCGGGGTGGAGGTGCTGAACTGGTGGCAGGCGCTGTTCGAAATCCCCTGCGTGGCGATCGGCGGCATCACGCCGGGGAATTGCGCGCCACTGGTGCGCGCGGGCGCCGATTTCATAGCGGTTTCGGCGGCGGTATGGGGCGGGGATGAAGCGGGCAATGTGCAGGCGCTGGCCGAGGCGATTGCCGGGGCCTGCTAATCCTCCCGGAGGCGGGGAGGAAGGGCCACTGGTTGACATAAACGGAGCGGGTTTTGCTTGATCCGTTTCCCGCTTATGCCATCCCCCGGCAATGAGCATATCCACTTCCCCCCGCGAATTGACCCTGCGCGGCATCCTGCTCGGCGCCGTGCTGACGGTGATCTTCACCGCTGCCAATGTCTACCTGGGGCTGAAGATCGGCCTGACCTTTGCCACCTCGATCCCGGCGGCGGTGATTTCGATGGCGGTGCTGCGGTCGTTTTCGAGTGTGACGATCCAGGAAAACAACATCGTCCAGACCATTGCCTCGGCGGCGGGCACGCTGTCGGCGATCATCTTCGTATTGCCGGGGCTGATCATGATCGGCTGGTGGACGCATTTTCCCTATTGGCAGTCGGCTGCGGTGATCGGGGTCGGCGGCATCCTGGGCGTCATGTTCTCGGTGCCGCTGCGCCGCGCGCTGGTGACCGGGTCGGACCTGCCATATCCCGAGGGCGTGGCCGCTGCCGAAGTGCTCAAGATCGGCGCGGGAGCGGGCGGCGCGGCGGAAAACCGCAAGGGGCTGGCCGCGATCGTGTCCGGCGCCACGCTGTCTTCAGCATATGCCTTGCTGGGCAAGACCCAGGTGCTGGCCGAGGAAGCCAGCGTGGCGGTGCGGCTGGGGCCGGGGGCGACCGGCTTTTCGACGAGTTTCTCGCTGGCGCTGATCGGCGTCGGCCATCTCGTCGGGCTGGGGGTTGGGGTGGCCATGCTGGTCGGGCTGCTGGTCGGCAATGTGGTGCTGCTGCCGCATTACACCGCCGCCGGAATTGCCCATCTGCCGGCCGGCATGGCCCTGGCCGACTTCGTCGGCGATAATTTCCGCCACAAGGTGCGCTTCGTCGGCGCCGGGACGATCGGCGTGGCGGCGGTGTGGACGCTGCTGCGCGTTATCGGTCCGATCCTGCGAGGTATCGCCGCGGCGCTGTCCGCCAGCCGCACACGCGCGGCGGGGCAGGGGGCGACGCTGCCCCGTGAAGAGCAGGATCTGCCGATCGGGCTGGTCGGCGCGGTCATTCTGGCGTCGATGGTGCCGATCGGGCTGCTGCTGGCTGATTTCGTCAAAGGGGGCCCGGTCGAGACAGTGTTCTGGCCCACCCTGTTCGCCACAATCGCCTATGTGCTGGTCATCGGCATCGTCATCGCGTCGGTCTGCGGCTATATGGCCGGGCTGATCGGCGCTTCAAACAGCCCGGTTTCGGGCACCGGCATCCTTTCGGCGCTGGGCATCGCGCTGCTGCTGGCGGTGATCTTCGGACGCGGCGGCGATGCAGCGACGACCCGCGCGCTGGTTGCCTTTGCGCTGTTCGTTACCGCGATCGTGTTCGGCGTCGCGACGATTTCCAACGACAATCTCCAGGATTTGAAAACTGGCCAACTGGTGGGGGCGACGCCGTGGCGCCAGCAGGTGGCGCTGGTGCTGGGGGTGGTCTTCGGCGCGCTGGTGATCCCGCCGATCCTGCAATTGCTCAACCTGACCTTCGGCTTTCAGGGCACGCCGGGCGCGGGTCCGCACGCGCTGGCCGCGCCGCAAGCGGCGCTGATTACGGCCATTGCGCAAGGGGTGCTCGGTGGCACGCTCGACTGGAACCTGATCGGGCTGGGGGCCATCATCGGCGCGGTGGCGATCGTGATCGACGAGGTGCTGCGGCATAGTGCGATCCTGGGCGGGCGCGGCAGCCTGCCGCCGCTGGCGGTGGGCATGGGCATCTATCTGCCGATGAGCCTGAATGTGCTGATCCCGCTGGGCGCGATCATCGGCCATTTTTACGATCGCTGGGCGCGGAGCGCACCCGATCCCGATTTCGCGAAGCGCCTCGGCGTATTGGCGGCAACTGGGCTCATCGCCGGCGAAAGCCTGTTCGGGGTCGCCTTTGCCGGGATCGCCGCCGCTTCGGGAAGCCCGACGCCGCTGGCGCTTGTCGCGGTCCACGGGTTTGCCGCGCCGCTGGCTGCGATCATGTTCGCCGCTGCGATCGCGTGGCTCTACTTTTCCACCCGCCAGGCGGCCTCCGCCTGATCCTTACTGGCGGTTGTTGGTCACCATGCGAATGCAGCGCAATTCGCCGTCGGTGCCATCGGGGTTGAGCTTGCGCAGGAAATTATTGCTGATGCGGTGGAATTTTTCGCCGGCTTTCGGCCCGCTGGTCATCTCGATGATGTTGCTGGTCAACAGATAGCTGCCCTGTTTGCGGGCCGCGGCATAGGTCGAGGAATGAACGACGGCGAAATCCTCCGCGACCACGCGGTGCCCGGCCGCGCCCATGGCATCGCCGGGCAGTTCGCAGGAATAACGGCCCAGCGGCAGTGTCTGGATCTGGGTGGCCTGGGCCTGGGGTATTGCCAGCCCAACCAGCATCGCAGCGCACAGCCCTCCGACATTTTGCCGACGCCCGCTTTGCCAACGCACCGATTGCCAGCACGCCGTTGCCGCGCTAAGGGCCCGCCTTCCTTGGTATTCAGTCATTTCCATTACCCGTTTTTGGCCGTTCACCAGCTTTTGCTCTTTTCCATCATTGAATTATTTTCCCATCAAAGGTCAGGCCCATGAAGATCAGCGGCGTGGATATCCGTCCCGGCAATATCATCGAATACGAAAAAGGCATCTGGAAAGTCGCCAAGACCCAGCATACCCAGCCGGGCAAGGGCGGCGCCTTCATGCAGGTCGAGATGAAGAACCTGATCGACGGGCGCAAGAACAACATCCGCTTTCGCAGCCAGGATACCGTCGAGCGCGTGCGGCTGGATACCAAGGATTTTCAGTTCCTCTACGTCGATGGCGACAGCCTGGTGTTCATGGATCAGGTAAATTACGAACAGATTACCCTGCCCACCGACCTGCTGGGGGACGCGGCGGCGTTCCTGCAGGACGGTATGGAAGTGACACTTGAAATGTATGATGAACGGCCGATCAGCGTCGCGCTGCCCGAGCAGGTGGAAGCCACGATCGTCGAGGCCGATGCGGTGGTCAAGGGCCAGACCGCCAGTTCCAGCTTCAAGCCTGCGCTGCTCGACAATGGCGTGAGGGTCATGGTGCCGCCGCATATCGGCAGCGGCACACGGATCATCGTCGATGTGTACGAACGCACCTACGTCGGCAAGGCTGGCTAAGTCTTTCCGACTTGCATTGAGCCGGTACCAGCCCGCTCCCCCCGCCCAGCCACCCGATAGTTTACTATCCTGTGGGTGGCCGGGCGGGGGAGCGGGCTGGTACCGGCTAAACAGAAAGACTTTAAATCCCCATGGCAGCCATTTCCGGAATAATTCGCGTCATCGAAAAGGCTGCGCGCAAGGCGGGCCAGCGGTTGCGCCGCGATTTCGGCGAGGTCGAGCATCTGCAGGTCAGCCGCAAGGGGCCGGCCGACTTCGTGTCGAAGGCCGACCAGAATGCCGAGCGCACGATCTATGACGAATTGCGCATCGCCCGGCCCGATTGGGGTTTCCTGCTGGAAGAGGCCGGCGAAATTCCCGGCGATCCGACCAAGCCGCGCTGGGTGGTCGATCCGCTTGATGGCACGACCAATTTTCTCCACGGCATCCCGCATTTTTCGATCTCGATCGCCGCGCAGGAACCAAAACTCGATGGCTCGGGCTGGGGCGATGTCATTGCCGGGATCGTCTATCAGCCGATCACCGATGAAAGCTTCTGGGCGGAAAAGAATCGCGGCGCGTGGTTGCAGGACCGGCGGTTGCGGGTGTCGGGGCGGCGCCATCTCGACGAAAGCCTGATCGCCACCGGCACCCCCTTTGCCGGGCATGGCGATTTCGCGGAATGGACGAAGGTCTTTCAGGCGATCGGGCCGCAGGTGGCGGGTGTGCGCCGCTTTGGCTCGGCCGCGCTCGATCTCGCCTGGGTGGCGGCAGGGCGCTATGAAGGCTTTTGGGAAAGCGGGCTTTCTCCCTGGGATACCGCCGCCGGCTGCCTGCTGGTGCGCGAAGCGGGCGGCTTCGTCACCGACTGGCAGGGACGCTCGCTGGCCGTGTGCGATGCGCAGGTGCTGGCCGGCAACGATGCCCTGCATTCGCGGCTGCACAAGGTATTGGCAGGCGCGCTGAAGGCTTGACGGTACCGCGCCCACCCGGCTAAGCGGCGCTTTGCATCCCGTGCCCCTGTGGTGGAATGGTAGACGCGATCGACTCAAAATCGATTGTCGAGAGACGTGCCCGTTCGAGTCGGGCCAGGGGCACCAGTTTTACGCGCGAGCCAGCCCGGTCCAGCGCCGCGACCAATCGTTTTTGCGAACTGTTCGCGACTCCGTAATCGCATCGCCCGATTAACGATCGTAGAAAAAAGCGATGGTATTAGCCCGGCTTGCGGCCCATCACCACGGCGGTTCATCCAGCAAGGAGCGAAAATCATGGGACTCAAGGGCACGCAGACCGAGGAAAACCTCAAGGCGGCATTCGCGGGCGAAAGCCAGGCCAACCGCCGCTACCTTTATTTTGCTCAGAAGGCCGACATCGAGGGACATAACGACGTTGCCGCTGTGTTCCGTTCGACCGCCGAAGGCGAAACCGGCCATGCGCATGGGCATCTGGAATATCTGGAAGAGACTGGCGATCCCGCGACGGGCCTGCCGATCGGCGATACCGTGCTTAACCTGAAGGCGTCGGTCGCGGGCGAAACCCACGAATACACCGACATGTATCCGGGCATGGCCAAGACCGCCCGCGAAGAAGGTTTCGACGAAATCGCCGACTGGTTCGAAACGCTGGGCAAGGCTGAAAAGAGCCACGCCGGCAAGTTCCAGCGCACGCTCGACACCGTTCTCGCCAGCGTCTGAGCCTGGTGCTAAAGCCCTCTCCCCTTCAGGGGAGAGGGTTGGGAGAGGGGCTTGCTTCGCTTTCCCCTCTGAACTGCGGCTAAGCAGCAAGGGCTGCTAAGCCTTCGTATTTCTCCCCCGAAGGGGAGAGAGCAAGAAATGACGGAGCGCCGCGATGGAAGGCAGCCTGGAAGCGCCTGTGCGTCACGTGATCCCGTGGCGCGACGAAGCCTGGTATGATGAAGCCGCGCTCGATGCGGAACTGACCCGGGTATTCGACATCTGTCATGGTTGCCGGCGCTGCTTCAACCTGTGCGACAGTTTTCCGATCCTGTTCGATGCGGTCGATGAATCGCCCAATGAGCAGGTCGAGGATCTGACCAGGCCCCAGACGCAGGCGGTCGTCGATGCCTGTACGCTGTGCGACATGTGCTTCATGACCAAGTGCCCCTATGTGCCGCCGCACCCGTTTCAGCTCGATTTCCCGCATCTGATGCTGCGCGCCCGCGCCGTTCAGAATCGCAAGGGCCAGACTTCGCTGGCGGATCGCGAACTGGCCAGGATGGACCGCAATGGCGGGCTGGGCAGCGCGGTTGCCGGCCTGGCCAACTGGGCGACGGCGGAAGGCAACGGCGTGACCCGGCCGCTGATGGAACGCACGCTGGGCATCGACAAACGAGCGCATCTGCCGCCGTTCATGGGCAAGCCGCTGGTTAAAAAGGCGCCGGGGATGATCCCGGCACCCAATCCCGAT
Source organism: uncultured Novosphingobium sp. (assembly GCA_964245935.1). Classification (GTDB taxonomy): domain Bacteria; phylum Pseudomonadota; class Alphaproteobacteria; order Sphingomonadales; family Sphingomonadaceae; genus Novosphingobium. The sequence continues at coordinate 4,815 of CAXTOS010000049.1, read as the reverse complement.
GGCCCGGCATTCGGCCGCAAGGTCGCGATCTTTGCCGGCTGCCACGACAATTTCAACGATGGCACCCCCGGCGAAGCGGCGCTGAAAGTGTTCGCGCATAATGGCCTGCAGGTGCGGATCGAGCATCCCGATTGTTGCGGAATGCCCAGGCTGGAGAATGGCGACCTGGCTGCCGTGGCCAGTGCGGCGACGCGGATTTCGAGTTTCTTTGCGCCGCTGATTGCCGATGGCTGGGATATCGTGCCGCTGACCACCAGCTGTGCGCTGATGCTGAAGTTCGAGTGGCCGTTGATCGAGCCGGAAAACGAGGCGGTCGCGGTGCTGGCCAGGCATAGCTTCGACGTGTCGGAATATGTCGTGCGGCTGGCCAAGGATGTCGGCCTTGCGCCGATCCCGCCCAGCCCCAAGTCGATCGCGGTGCATTTTGCCTGTCATTCGCGCGCCCAGAACATGGGGCCCAAGGCGATGGAAATGCTGCGCCTGATCCCCGATGCGCGCCCGCAACTGACCGAACGGTGTAGCGGCCATGGCGGCAAATGGGGCATCTTCAAGCAGAACTTCGACCGCGCGGTCAAAATCGGCAAGCCGACCGCGCGCAACCTGATCAAGGGCAACCCCGATATCGTGGTCAGCGAATGCCCGCTGGCCGGCCCGCATCTGCGCCAGGTGATCGCCGCGAACGGTGCCGAGCCGCCGGCCCGAATCGGCCATCCCATCGAGGTTCTGGCGCAAGCCTACGGGCTCTAATCAAGGATATTTACATGCCGCGCGACCGCCACAGCATCACCGCCGACGACATCATGCCGCTGGAACAGTACGAACTGATCCGCGCCGACAAGAAGCAGGAAGCCCTGTTGCGCAAACGGATGACGCGGATCAGCGTCGGCCCGCATGCCACCGGCATTTTCGAAAGCTGGGATAGCATGTGGCTGCAAATCCAGGAGATGCTGCGCATCGAAAAAGGCGGGCCTGCGCAACTGGTCGACGAGATCGCCGCCTATTCGCCGATGGTGCCCAAGGGCAGCGAACTGACCATGACGCTGTTCTTCGAAGTCCCGGACCCGGTGCGCCGCGATATATTCCTGCGCAGCATCGGCGGGGTGGAAGACCATATCGCCATCCATGTCGGCCCACACGCCATCCACGCCCGTCCCGAGGGCGACCTGGAACGCACCCGCGCCAGCGACGGCAAGACCAGCGCGGTCCATTTCCTCCATTTCGATTTCACGCCGGCAGCAGTGGCGGCGTGGCGAAACGCGCAGGCGCAGGTGATGCTGTCGATCGATCACCCCAATTACGGCCACGCCGCGCTGATCGGCCACGAAGCGCGCGCATTCCTGGCGCGGGAATGTTTCACGGGGTAACGCCATTGCGCGGTCTTAAAGAGATTGACGCCGGGCCATCCTCGATGGCAGTGGCGATGCTTGCGGAGCCTTTGGCTCTGCCGCGCGGGTATAGCTTAGTGGTAAAGCACCAGCCTTCCAAGCTGGCTATGCGGGTTCGATTCCCGCTACCCGCTCCACGCCTTTGATCTGCGGCTTGGAAGTTCCAGGTGCATTATGCCGCTTCTCCGCTCCCGCAAGCGGGAGGGGGACAAGCTGCTGTCGATCAGCCCCGCTTGCGTATTGAAGACCATAGCGCCGCGCCGATCAGGACCGCGCCGACCAGGCCGGTGACCGACTGGGGCACGTCGATGCGGGCTGACACCAGCATGATCACGCCGAGCGCGATGATCGCCCAGAATGCGCCGTGTTCCAGGTAATGATACTCGGCCAAGGTGCTTTTTTTGACCATCAGCATCGTCAGCGACCGCACGAAGACGGCGCCGATCGACAGGCCGATGGCGATGATCACCATGTTCCGGGTCAGCGCAAACGCGCCGATCACGCTGTCGAGGCTGAACGAGGCGTCGAGGATGTTGAGATAGATGAACGCGCCCAGCCCGGCGCGTACCACCGCGCCCGTCAGCGCGCGCCGGGCTTCGCGCGCTTTCATGGTGCTGCTTAACGCTTCCACGGCGATGAAGGCGATCACCCCGACCAGCCCGGCGGCCATGAACTGGATCGCGTCGGCAGCAGGCAGGTTGCGCGTGATCAGCAGCAGCACGGCCAGCACCAGCGCGATCGCGCCTCCTTTGATTGTCGCGATGCGTTGTAGCGATCGCTCGGGCCAGCCCAGCCAGTGCACATCCTTGTCCGGATCGATGAAAAAGCCCAGCCCGACCAGCAACAGGAATGCCCCGCCGAAGCCGGCGATGGCGACATGGGCCCGGGACACGATCGCCTCGTAGCGCGCCGGGTCTTCGAGCGACAAGCGCACCGCGTCGAACGGACCCAGCCCGGCGGTCAGGCCGACGATCGCCAGCGGAAAGACGATCCGCGTGCCAAAGACCGCAAAGACCATCCCCCAGGTCAGAAACCGCCGTTGCCAGACCGGCTCCATATCGGCGAGCACCGCAGCATTGACCACGGCATTGTCGAAAGACAGCGATATCTCCAGCACGGCCAGCACCCCGACCACCCAGAGCATCGCCATCGTCGCTTCCAGCGAGCGCGTGTCGTTCCAGCCATAGGCTGCGGCCAGGGCGAACCCGGCCAGGGCAAGCAGGATCGAGCCTGAAAAGTGGCGCCAGAAATTACGAAACAAATACGGTACCTTGCAAAAATAAACGGGCGTTATTTCGGCTGATAGGTCTGGTCGGGCCCAGGAAAGCTTCGCGCCCGCACTTCAGCGGCGTAACGCTCCACCGCGCTGGAAACGACCTGCGCCATTTCCCCATAGCGCTTCACGAAACGCGGCACGCGCTCGAACATGCCCAGCATGTCTTCGGCCACCAGAATCTGGCCGTCGCACTGGGCCGAACCGCCGATGCCGATGATCGGGCAGGCGGCGGCGCGGGTCACGGCGATGGCGATGGGTTCGATCACCCCTTCGACGACGATTGCAAAGGCCCCCGCATCCGCCAGCGCCTGCGCATCGCTGACGATTTTGCCCGCTTCCGCCTTGCTGCGGCCGCGCGCGCCGTAGCCGCCCAGCACGTTGACCGCTTGCGGGGTCAGCCCGACATGGCCGATCACCGGAATGCCGCGCTGCGTCAGGAACGCCACGGTTTCGGCCATTGCCGCGCCGCCCTCCAGCTTCACCCCAGCGCAACCGGTATCCTTGAGCAGCCGCGCGGCATTGGTGAAGGCCTGGCAGGGCGATGCCTCGTAACTGCCGAAGGGCATGTCGACGATCACCACCGCATGATAGCTGCCGCGTACGACTGCCGCCCCATGCGCCGCCATCATTTCCAGCGTCACCGGCACGCTGGACGGCAGGCCATAGATCACTTGCCCCAGCGAATCGCCGACCAGCAGCAAGTCGCAATGCGCATCGAGCAATTGCGCCTGGCGCGCGGTATAGGCGGTCAGCGCGACGATCGGCTCGGCGGTCACCCCGTCCTGCTTGCGGCGGCGGAGTGCCGGCACGGTCAGCCGCCGCATCGGTGACGGGGTGGGGTTTGCCCGGCTGGTCGCGGTATCGAGTTGAAAGCTTGAGGACATGCCTGCGTTCTAGAGCATGTTGCCAAAAAGTGGGTACCGGTTTTTTGCTAGAGCGGTTGGCGCTTGCCAAGTTTGCCGGCTTCGCTAGCGTTGGCGCACCCTGCATGAAGGAACATGGATGTTCGGTCGTATCAAGCCGCTCGACGCGATTCTGGCAACGGCCGAAAAACACCATTTGCAACGCTCGCTGGGGCCGATCCAGCTGACCTTGCTGGGGGTGGGCGCGGTGATCGGCACGGGCATTTTCGTGCTGACCGCGGTGGCCGCGCAAAAGGCTGGGCCAGGCATGATCGTCAGCTTCATGATCGCCGGCTTCGTCTGTGCGGTGGCGGCGCTGTGTTATTCCGAACTGGCCTCGATGGTACCGGTCGCGGGGTCGGCCTATACCTACACCTATGCCGTGCTGGGCGAGGTGATGGCCTGGATGGTGGGCTGGGCGCTGGTGCTGGAATATGCGCTGGGCGCCAGCGCGGTCGCGGTGGGCTGGTCGAACCACGTGGTCGGTGCGCTGGCCGATGCGGGTGTCCATTTCCCGAGCACGTTTGCCAATGCCGATGCGCTGATGGCGCATGTCGCCCTGGCGTTCGGCACGCCGCTGACCCCCGATCTCGCCACCGCGCTCCACGCGGGCGGCTTCATCAATCTGCCGGCGGTGTTCGTTATCCTTGCGGTGACCGCGTTGCTGATCAAGGGCACCTCCGAAAGTGCCTCCTTCAATGCGGTATTGGTCGTGGTCAAGCTGGTGGCGCTGACCGCCTTCATCATACTCACGCTGCCCCTGGTGCATATCCGTAATTTTCACCCGTTCATGCCGACCGGCCTGGGCCATTTGACGGGCGGAACCGGGGTAATCGGCGCGGCCGCCTCGATTTTCTTCGCCTATGTCGGGTTCGATGCGGTGTCCACCGCCGCCGAGGAAACCATCAACCCCCAGCGCAATGTGCCGATCGGGCTGATCGCCAGCCTGACGATCTGCACCCTGATCTACATCGCGGTTGCCGCCGGCGCGATCGGCACGGTCGGGGCGCAGCCGGTGCTGTCGTCGGCGGGAGCCTATATCGCCTCGGGCTCGCCCGAAATGGCCGGGCGCTGCGCGGCGATCGCCGGACAGGGCCTGACGGAACCGCTGGTCTGTTCCAAACACGCGCTGGTGCTGGTGCTCCAGACGGTGGGCTGGCCGACGGTCGGCTGGTTCGTCGGCCTGGCTGCGGTGATCGCCTTGCCTTCGGTAGTGCTGATGATGATGTTCGGCCAGACCCGCGTGTTCTTC
>CAXTOS010000048.1:0-19083 GCA_964245935.1 uncultured Novosphingobium sp. | reverse complement strand
CGGTTCGTCGATCGGTTCTGCATACTTGGCCCGTCGCGCCATGGCCGGTCCACCACGATCCCGCTGCTGGACGATCCCGGCGGCGGGCTGAATGCCGCCCTGGCCCAGGCGCTGGCCGAAGCCGGGGCTGGTGGCGCCAGCCGGGTCGTCTTCATCGCCGCCGACCTGCCGCGCCTGACCCCGCGCGATGTCGAATCCCTGGCCGGGGCGCCCGCCGGCTGCGTCGCCATCGCGCCGGACCGCCATGGCACCGGGACCAATGCCATCGCCCTGCCGTTACCCCGGGCGTTGGGCTTCGCGTTCGCCTACGGACCCGACAGCTTCATGGCGCATGACGCGCAAGCGTATCGGCTGGGGCTGGATATCGCGGTGATCGCCAGCCCCGGCCTGGCGCGCGATGTCGATGTCCCGGAAGATTTGCGTGATGCAGCAGGCGTTTGGACGGAATGACGATGGCCCTATCTGAACGGATTGAGACGGAGCGCCAGACCCTGCAACCGGGGCGGAACCCAGTCCTTGATCAGGTGATCGATCCTGACCTTCCGATCGGGCTTGTCGAACGTGCCGGGTCGCGCCTGGAACGTGGTCGTGCGCTGCTTCACGCCGGCGAGATCGCCGATCGAGGTATAGTAGTAGGTGGCGATGGAACGACGGTCCCGATCTTCCGGGCAGGTCAGCGGCTGTGGCTGGCCATGAAAACTGTCCAGCGAGGTATTGAACACCACTGCCCGGCCCAGCACCGGGGCGATTGATTTCACGCAGGATCGCATCGGCTTGTCCCACAGTTCCAGCTCTCCGCCATATTCTCCCTGCCAGCCGTCGTTCAGGTAAACCAGCAGGTTGAGCCGGCGCTCCACGTTCATCAGCCCGTGGATGTTGAAATCGGCATGAACCCCAAGGTGGCCCCCGCGGCGGGTCAGGTGCAGGCCGCCGCCGATGAAATAAGGGTCGGCGATCAGGCCTTTTATCCCGGTCATCTCTTCCAGAAAACCCAGAAATGCCTGCCCGTTCAGTTCGGCCAGCACATTTCGCGTCGTGCCGAATTCAACCTCTTCGGGATTGAACTGAAACTTGAAACGCTCCTGATCGCGATCGAAGAATTGTTTACCGTCCAGGGCGGGGTAATTGCCGGCGATGCTGCGCAACAGATCGGCGTCGAGCAGATCGTCGATGACCACGTGCGGAAATGGACTGTTGGACCGATATTGCTCCGCCAAGGCCCGCCCCGCCGCCCGGCACTGGTCTTCGTCGAAGGCAAGATAGTCGCCGATTTTCGCCAATTTCAGCACGGCCATATCTTTACCTTTGCGTGATAGTCCGGATCATTCGAAATTCGCCGCCACCGCCGGAGCAAACAGCGCGGCGTGCTCGGCGCGCAGCGCGGCCTTTTGCACCTTGCCCATGGCGTTGCGCGGCAGGCTGTCGACGATGAACACCCGGCGCGGCTGCTTGAACCGGGCCAGCTCGGTCACGATCGCCTCCAGGATGCCGGCTTCGGTCAATGCGGCGCCGGGCGCGCGCACGACCACGGCCACCACCGCTTCGCCCAGATCGGGGTGCGGCACGCCGATGACCGCCGATTCGGCGACGCCGGACAGCGCGTCGATCGCTTCCTCGATTTCCCTGGGGTAGATGTTGAGCCCGCCGCCGATGATCATATCCCTGGCGCGACCGACCAGCGTGATCCGCCCTTCGCTGTCGCGAGTGGCGACATCCCCGGTGACGAACCAGCCGCCCTCGCGCAATTCCTCGGCGGTCTTTTCGGGATTGCGCCAATAGCCCTTGAACACATTAGGGCCGCGCACTTCCAGGATGCCCGGCTCGCCCAGTTCGACCGGCTGGCCCCGATCGTCGCGCAACCGCACCGATACCTTGGGCAGCGCAAAGCCGACCGTACCCGCCACGCGCTCGCCATCGTAGGGGTTGGAGGTGATCATCCCGGTTTCCGTCATGCCATAGCGTTCCACTATGCGCTGGCCGGTCTTTTTGGCGAAGCGCTCATGGGCTTCGGCCAGCAGCGGCGCCGATCCCGAAACGAACAGCCGCATCAGCCGGGTCGCGGCGCGGGTCAGGCCCGGCGCATCGATCAGCCGGGTGTAATGCGTCGGCACCCCCATCAGCACGGTGGCGCGCGCGAAATCGGCAATCACCGCGGCTGGATCGAAGCCGGTGTGGAACAGCACGCTCGCGCCGGCCAGCAGCGCGCCATGCAGCGCGACGAACAATCCGTGGACATGATAGATCGGCAGGATGTGGATCAGGACATCGTCGTTCTGCCATTCCCACAAGTCTTTCAACGTCGCCGCGTTGCTATGGAGATTGCCGTGGCTGAGCATCGCGCCCTTCGAGCGCCCGGTCGTGCCCGAGGTATAGAGAATCGCGGCAAGATCATCGCTTTCGCGCGCCACCACCGGCGCCGGTTCGCCGGGCAGATCGAGCAGCAGGCTGCCCCCGCCATCCGCACCCAGCGTCACCACCGTCGCAGTGCCGGCCAGCCGCTGCACCGCAGCCTCGTCCGCCGGCCGGCACACCACCACTGCGGGCTCGGCATCGTTCAGGAAATAGCCCAGTTCGGCCGAGGTATAAGCGGTGTTGAGCGGCACGAACACCATCCCCGACCGCAGCGCCGCCAGATACAGCAGCACCGCCTCGGCCGATTTCTCGACTTGGACCACCACCCGGTCGCCCGGCTTGCCCCCCAGCGCCGCCAGCCGTGCCGCCAGTCGGCCGGTGTCCCGGTCCAGATCGGCAAAGCGCAGCAGCGGCGTATGATCACCGATCAGGAACGGCTTGTCGCCGGCGGTCGCCGCGACTTCGAGAAACCGCGCGAGCAGATTGTGGTTCGTGGGGATGTTCGTGGCCATGGGGCGTGAACTGCGCAGGAATGGCGCCCGATGCAAGCCCCTTGCGCGGCCCGTCGCGCTGGGCTGGAAAGGAGCAGCCCAGCGCTGCCGCCGAAGGCACCCTATATGGGCAGAACCAGTCCCCAGGCCGATCCCCATCGGGCTGCTTAACGACCACGACTCGAAGCCACCGCCCTGAAACTGCTACTCGCAACCATGGGCGTCGACAATGTCATGTTCGAAACCGACTTCCCCCACCCCACGTCGCTGTATCCGGGCGTGCAGGCCCATTTACGATTTCTCGGCCAACTATCGCGCGGACTTAAACAAATGCCCGGTACATGGCGTGCGGGCGCTGGCCGACTTGACTGGATGAAATAAACCCGTTCATGCCGAGGTTGTCGAGGGACGGGCCGGGCGGGAACCGGGGGCGTGGTCAGTGCTACCTGCTTTTGGCGAGGCATACCGCCCAATGAAACGCTATGTCCGGCCAGTATTCCCTCGCTAATCCCGATGCCATGGAAGCCATGGCGCGGCTGCCCTTTGCCGCACCGGTTGGCGGTGCTAGAAGCCGCGACCATGATTGGCGGCATGCGGGGAAGCCGTGGGTACAACCCTGGGGATAACCCGCAGTTCGGCATTGTTTAACGGGATTGGTGGGACAGTTGGGCAGACCGGTTTTTTTCGATCCTTCGGGGCGCCGTCGGCGTTGGACCCGGCGGAGCATTTTCATCGCCCTGATCGGACTGGTGCTGCTGGCGATCGCCTTCGCCTCGACCGTGATCACCATTCCGGTGCCTTCGCCATTGCCGCTCGGCTTCGAGCGCCACACGCCGCTGCGCTTTCGCGCCCAGGTCAGCCGGTTGTCGCATGGCCTGGCGGCGCTGTTCGCGCCGGGAGCGAAGGCCTCGCTTCGCCCTGCCGGGCGTGGCCAGCCGGCACCGCCGATCACGGTCGGGTTCTACCCCAACTGGTCCGATGAAACCGCCCCTTCGCTGGCCCGGCATATCGGCCAGCTCGACTGGGTCGTGCCCACCAGCGTCGCCATCGACCAGGGCGGCAATCTGAAGATCAGCGAAGATCTGGTGATGCGCCGGATTATCATCAACAGCATCCATCGCCCGCTGGTGCTGCCGATGGTGCAGAACGTCGTGAACGATGTGTTTTCGACTGCCGCCACAACTGCGCTGTTGCATGATCCGGTCAAGCGCAAGGCGTTCATCGCCGGGCTCGGCGCTTACCTCGACAAATACAACGATGCCGGGGTGGTGTTCGATTTTGAATCGATCGCACCGGGCGACATGGCCAGCTATCGCGAACTGATCGCCGAAACCAACAAGGAATTCAACAAACGCGACCGGGTCGTGGCGGTCACCATGCCGCTGGGCAACAAGGAATGGGTGCCCGGCCAGTTTGCGCGGGTCGCCGACAAGGTCATTCTGATGGCCTATGACGAACATTACCAGGATGGTCCGGCCGGCCCGATCGCGTCGAATGCCTGGTTCTACAACGAGGTCAGCACCGCGCTGCGCCAGCTGCCGGCGGACAAGGCGATCGTGGCGCTGGGCAGCTATGCCTATGACTGGCACGACGGCAAGGGCGACGGCCTGTCGGTGGAAGAAGCGTGGCTGGCGGCCAACGACGCCGACGCCAGCCCGACCTTCGACCATAACTCGGGCAACACCGGATTTTCGTACCTCGACGACAACAGCCGCCACGATGTCTGGATGGTCGATGCGGCGACTTCGTGGAACCAGATGACCACCCTGTCGCGAATGGGGGTCCATGGCGTGGGCTTGTGGCGCATGGGTTCGGAAGACCCGGGCTTCTGGCGCGCGCTGGCAGCGTGGCGAGACGGCACCAGGCCGGACCTCGCGTCGATCGATCAGGAAGGCAATGTGGACGTCGAGGGTCAAGGCGAGATCCTGCGCATTACCGCCAGCCCGACTTCGGGTGAGCGGGAGGTCGGCTTCGACCCGCGCAGCAAGCTGATCACCGACGAACACTACCTCTCGTTACCAACCCCTTTCGTCGTGCAGCGCACGGGCGCCCAGGCCCGGCGCGTCGCCTTGACTTTCGATGACGGCCCCGATCCGGTATGGACGCCGCAAATCCTGTCGATCCTGGAAGAATATCACGTTCCGGCGACGTTCTTCGTCATCGGCGAAAACGGCGTCGCCAATCGGGGCCTGCTGCAACGGGAAATCCGCGACGGCGACGACATCGGCAACCACACCTATACGCACCCCAATCTCGCCCAGGAATCGCCCGCCGGCGTCAATCTCGAACTGAATTTCACCCAGCGCCTGGTCGAAGCCTATACCGGCCGATCGATCCGCCTGTTCCGCGCGCCCTATTTCGGCGACGCCGAACCGACCACCGCCGACGAAATCGGCCCGGCGCTGCAGGCCCAGAATCACGGCTACACCGTGGTCGGCCTGCACGTCGATCCCGGCGACTGGACGCGGCCGGGTGCCAGGGCGATCGTCGACCAGACCCTGGCGCAGGTCAAGGCGGCCACGCCCGATCGCTCGGCCAACATCATCCTGCTCCATGATGGCGGCGGCAATCGCGCGCAGACCGTGGCGGCGCTGCCCGGCATCATCGTCGGGCTGCAACAGGCCGGCTATACCATCGTGCCCGCCGCCACCCTGGCCGGCCTGTCGCATGCACAGGTGATGCCCGAATTGTCCGGCGTCGATCTGGCCGCGATCCGCGCCGATGTCTTTGCGTTTACCGCGGTGGGCTTCACCGTCGTCGCGCTGAACTGGACCTTTTTCTTCGCTATCGCGCTGGGCATTTCGCGCAGCGTGCTGCTGACCGTTCTGGCGGTACTGCCGGGAGCGCGCAAGCCGCCGATCCCCAATGCCACCTTCCGGCCCAAGGTGACGGTCATCATCCCGGCCTTCAACGAGGAGCGGGTGATCGAATCCTCGGTCCGGCGCATTCTGGAAAGCACGTACCCCTATCTCGACGTGATCGTCGTCGATGACGGCTCGAAGGACCGCACCAGCGAGATCGTAGCCACCACTTATGGCAGCAATCCCCGCGTCAAGCTGATGACGCTGGTCAACGGCGGCAAGGCCAAGGCGCTGAACCAGGCGCTGGAAGTAGCCACCGGCGAAATCATCGTCGCGCTCGATGCCGATACCCAGTTCGAACCGGCCACCGTGCTGCGACTAGTCCGCTGGTTCATCGACGCCAAAATCGGCGCCGTCGCCGGCAACGCCAAGGTCGGCAACCGTTTCAACCTCGTCACCCGCTGGCAGGCAGTGGAATACGTCACCGCGCAGAACATCGAACGCAAGGCGCTGACCCGGTTCGATGCGATCATGGTCGTGCCCGGCGCGGTGGGCGCCTGGCGGCGTGCGGCGCTGGACGATGTCGGCGGCTATCCCGAAGACACGCTGGCCGAAGACCAGGACCTGACCATCGCCATCCAGCGCAAGAAATGGAAAGTCGCCTACGACGAGGATGCCGTCGCCTGGACCGAAGCCCCGGAAAGCTTCCGGTCGCTGGCGAAACAACGCTTCCGCTGGTCGTTCGGCACGCTGCAATGCCTGTGGAAACACCGCAAGATCCTGCGCAAGGGCAGGCCTGGCGGCCTTGCCTATATCGGCATCCCCCAGGCGTGGCTGTTCCAGATCATCTTTGCCGTGATCTCGCCTGCGATCGACCTGGCGCTGGTCATCGCGGTCATCGGGACCGTGATCCGCGTCCACCAGCACGGCTGGGCCCAGACCCAGACCGACGTGCTGCGGATGTTCGTCTACTGGCTGGCGTTCTCCTCGATCGACCTGCTCTGCGGCTGGGTCGCCTACCGCCGCGACAAACGCGAAACACGCTTCCCGGCGGTGCTGCTGCTGGCCCAGCGGTTCGTGTATCGCCAGCTGATGTATAGCGTGGTGATCCGCGCGGTATCTGCGGCGCTGCGCGGGGTGGGGACCGGGTGGGGGAAGCTGGAACGGTCCGGGCGGGTGACGGCGCCGGAGTTGGGGGCTGGCTGAGCGGTAAGGCAAGGGTAAGGTGCGAGCGGTGCCCCCTCGGGCTCCCGTCATTTACGTTTCAAGACTGCCCGTCCGTCCTGAGCTTGTCGAAGGGCTGTCCTTTTCTTCGCGAGCCTGGCTGAAGAGCAGCCTGTCGACAAGCTCAGGATGGACGGGGAGGGGCAAAATGAGTGTGCACATAACGCGCACCGATATAGCAGCACAGCGGCAAGGCGGGCAATCACGGACTACCTGAAGCCTGTGTTGCTGGAGCTTCACGCTCGGCAGTACAATTGGGCAACGATCACATACCCCGCCATAACCTTCGCTTAAATTTGCTCCCTACTCCCCTCCCGCTTGCGGGAGGGGCCGGGGGGTGGCAGGTCCAAGCGCAACGTTGGATGAGAGAAAGTGCCCACCCCTAGCCCCTCCCGCAAGCGGGAGGGGGATATCGCGCTCAGCCGTAACGGCCGGTCACATAATCCCGCATCGCCTCGGTCTCCGGCTTCACGAAAGCCTCGGAAGACGGCCGAAACTCGATCAGCCGCCCCATCAGCATGAATCCGGTATTGTCGGAAATACGTGCCGCCTGCTGGAGATTATGCGTCACGATGACGATCGTCAGGGTGTCCTTCAACTCCACCAGCGCGGTTTCCAGCTTCGCGGTGGACAGCGGGTCGAGCGCCGACGCCGGCTCATCCAGCAGCAGGATTTCGGGCTCCACGGCGATGCCGCGCGCGACGCACAGGCGCTGTTGCTGGCCGCCGGACAGGCCCAGGCCGGACTGGTGGAGCTTGTCCTTGGCTTCGTCCCACAGCGCGGCGCGGGTCAGCGAGCGTTCGACGATCGCATCCATTTCGGGCTTGCCGACGTTGCGCTGGAGGCGCACGCCGAAGGCGATGTTGTCGTAGATCGACATCGGAAACGGCGTCGGGCGCTGGAACACCATGCCGATGCGCGCGCGCAGCCGCGACAGATCGCCGCCGACGCGCGGCAGGCCGGCGGTATTGGCGGCAGAATCGACCGGATCGCGCGGGTTCAGGATATTTTCGCCATTGAACATGATCTGCCCCTCGGCGCGCTGGCCGGGGTAAAGATCGTAGATGCGGTTCAACGTGCGCAGCAGCGTGGATTTGCCGCAACCCGATGGCCCGATCAGCGCGGTGACCTTGTTGCGCGCAACCGGCAGGTCGACATTCTGCAACGCGCGGTTTTTGCCATACCAGAAATTCAGGCCCCGCACATCGAGCACGCGCTGCTCCGGCGCCGGCGCGACCATGACGGTCGGTTGTTCTTCCTGCGAAATATCGAACTTCACTTGGGCACGCTCCCGCGCGCCAGGGCGCGACCGATGATGTTGGCAGTCAGAACCGCAATGGCGATGATCAGCGCGCCGACCCAGGCCAGCCGCCGCCAGTCATCGTAGGCGCTGAGCGCGAACTGGAAAATGGTGGTGGGCAGTGCCGACATCGGCCGGGTCAGGCCGAAGCTCAGGAACGGATTGCCCAGCGAGGTGAACAGCAGCGGTGCGGTTTCCCCGCTGATGCGCGCAAAGCCCAGCAACCCGCCGGTCATCAGCCCCGAAGCCGAGGCGCGCCAGATGATCGAGCGGATGACCAGCCCCCGGTTTGCGCCCAGCGCCATGCCCGCTTCGCGCAATGCACTGCTTTGCAGCCGCAGGATATCCTCTGTCGTGCGCGTCACCACCGGAGTTGCCAAAAACGCCAGCGCCACGGCGCCGGCCAGCGCCGAAAAGCCGTGGAACGGCCGCACCAGCAGTTCATAGACGAACAGGCCGATCAGGATCGACGGCGCCGACAGCAGTACATCGTTGAGAAAACGCACGGTCGCCGCCAGCCGGTTGCCATCGCCATATTCGGCCAGCCAGGTGCCGGCGAGGATGCCCAGCACCACCGCGATCACCATCGCCGCGCCGCACATCATCAGCGAGCCGACCAGCGCATTGCGCAAGCCGCCGACCTCGCCCGGCGGGGGCTGGTCCAGCGTGAAGACGTGCCAGTCGAAACCGCCCAGCCCGTTTATCACCAGCGAAACCAGGATCAGGACCAGCGCGCCGACCGCGATCGCGGTGGCCAGGCTGGTCAATCCGACGAACAGGTAGTTGAGCAATTGGCGTTGCAGATGGCGGTTCACGCGACCACCTCCCCGCGGCCGAGCAGCAGCCGGGCCGCGGCCAGCGTGCCGAAGGTGATCATGAACAGCACCAGCCCCAGCGCGATCAGGGCGGAGATATGCATGTCGCCGGTCGCCTCGGTAAATTCATTGGCGATGGTCGAGGCGAGCGTCGATCCCGAGTCGAACAGGCTCTTTGGAAAGGCGTGGCTGTTGCCGATGATGAAGGTCACCGCCATCGTTTCGCCCAGCGCCCGGCCCAGCCCCAGCATCACTGCGCCGATGGCGCTGCGCCGGATATAGGGCAGCATGATCGAGCGCACCACTTCGAACGGGGTCGCGCCCATGCCGTAAGCTGCTTCGCGCACATGCGGCGGCACCGAGAGCAGCAATTCGCGAAACACCGTGGCGATGTAAGGCAGCACCATGATCGCCAGGATCAGCGAGGCGGTGAAGATATTGGCGCCATTGGGCACGCCGGCAAAGATCCGGTCGAGCAGCGATCCGGGCACCACCGCCATCATCAGCGGCATCTGGACATGCATGGCAAACCACGGGGCCAGCACGAACAGGCCCCACATGCCGTAAACGATCGACGGGATGCCGGCGAGCAGCTCTACCGCCAGCCCGATGTAATAGGACAAGCCCTTGGGGCAGAATTCCACCAGGAACACCGCCACCCCGATCGCCAGCGGCATCGCCAGCAGCATGGCGATGAAGGCGGTCACCAAAGTGCCGGCGATCGGCCCGGCAGCGCCATAATTATCGGCGACCGGATCCCAGGTGCTGGATGTAAAGAAGGCCAGGCCAAAATGCGACAACGCCGGCCAGCCACCGACCACCAGCGAGACCAGCAATCCCGCCAGCGTGGCCATCAGCACCATCGCGGCCGAGAAGCACAGCGCGTGAAACACCTTGTCGCCGCCCCGGGGGACCGCATCCGCTCGCGGATCGCCGACCCGCGAGGTTTTCAGGGTGCCCGGAGACATCACATCATCTGCCATGCCGGCGTTCCGTCTTGTCTGGCCGACCTTGTTCGATTCGCCTTACTTGCTCACATACACCGGCTTGCCACCGGACTTGACCTGCAACCACTGCTTGCGGAACAGGTTTTTCACCGGCAGCGGCAGCGGTACGTAATCCAGCTTGGCGGCGGTGGCGTCGCCGTTCTTGTAGGCCCAGTCAAAGAACTTCAGCACTTCGGCAGCCTTGGCGGCATTGTCCTGCTGCTTGTACAGCAGGATGAAGGTCGCGCCGCTGATTGGCCAGGCCTTCGCGCCCGGCTGATTGATCAGCAGGACGTAATTGCCCGGAGCCTTGCCCCAGGGCGCGCCTTGCGCGGCGGCGCCGAACGAAACCGGGTCGGGCTGCGGGTACTGGCCGGCCTTGTTCTGGACCAGGGTGTAGGCCACCGTGTCCTTGCGGGCGTAGATATATTCGACATAGCCGATCGAGCCGATCGTCTGCTTCACGAAGGCGGCGACGCCGTCATTGCCCTTGCCGCCGATACCAGCGGGCCAGTTGACCGAATCGCTGGCGCCGACCGCCTTGGCCCAGGCGGGGCTGGTCGCGGTGAGATACGAAGTGAAGATGAACGAGGTGCCCGAGCCGTCGCTGCGGTGAACCACGGTGATCGGCAGCGCCGGCAGTTTTACGCCGGGGTTGAGGTGCGCGATCTGGCCATCGTCCCAACGCTTGATCTGGCCAAGGAAAATCGCGCCCAGTACGCCGCCCGAGAGGTGCAGCTTGCCCGAAGTGATGCCGGGCACATTGACGATCGGCACGATGCCGCCGATTACGGTGGGGAACTGGATCAGGCCGGCGGCGTCGAGTTCGCTGGGCTGCAACGGCTTGTCCGACGCGCCGAAATCGACCGTCTTGGCCTTGATCTGGCGGATGCCGCCGCCCGAACCGATCGCCTGGTAATTGAGCTCGTTGCCCGTGGCGGCCTTGTAGGTCGAAGCCCAGGCGGTGTAGACCGGAGCCGGGAAAGTTGCCCCCGCGCCGGTGAAATTATCGGCGTAGGCGGCGCCGGAAACCAGCCCGGCGGCGGTCAGCGTAAGCGCAATGTTACGAAACATGTGTGAATCTCCAATTCCGGTCCACCATATGGTGGTCGACAGCGCGCAATGATCAGCCATGCCCAATGCCAGCCAGCCTGCTGAATGCGCGCTAGCCCGACCCCGTGACGATTTTGTGACATATGTCGCAATTTGCCCGCCCATGGCCACCTGATGCAAAATTGCACCAGCCGCGACCGATCATCGCCCACGCCCGCACGGTTACTTCATATTGTAACATTGGGTTTCTAGCGCGCTTCCTGTCGAGGAAACGATCCCCTGAAGCGCGGAAATCTGGTGGGCGGCCCGACCGAATTAGCTCTACCCTCACGGTAGAGAATAAGCTAGGGGACCGGCGATTCAGCTGGTGCCGTCGGGCTGCTGGATAAACGCCGGCCACAGTGCTGGAAACTTGTGGGGAATCCCTGGCTTTCCGGCCGGGCATCGAATTGAGGGAGCATTTTTTACCATGAAATACCTGAACACGATCGCGCTGTCCGCTGTTGCGGCGGTGCTGGTTACGCCGATCGCCGCCGAAGCCAAGGCCAAGCGGCACCACCACGCCGCCGGCCGCCCATCCACCGCCGCCGAGCTGAAGAACGCGCAGGCTGAAATCAGCGCGTTGCAGGCTCGCCTCAATTCGCTTGAAGCCAGGATCGATCAGCAGGGCAACAGCCAGCAGGCAGTCGCCAGCCAGGCGGCGACGCAGGCCGAGACCGCTACCCAGCTTGCCACCACTGCCTCGGCCAAGGCCGATCAGGCCGTCGTCAAGGCCGATGCCGCCAGCGCCGCCGCAACGAGCAACAAAAAGGGCCTTGATCTGGTCAAATGGGCGTCGAACACACAGGTCAATGGCCGCATGTTCTTCAACGGGAGCAACATCAGTCAGAAGACCAACGGCGCCAAAAACGTCAACAGCGGTACCGGCTTCAACATCAAGCGGATGTATCTGGGCGTCGATCACCAGTTCAGCCCGGTCTACTCGGCCACTCTGGTGATGGATGCCAGCAATGTCGTTGGTCAGTCGAACAACCTGAATTACGTTCCGGGTACCGCCAACCTGGTCGGCAAGGGCTTCTTCATCAAGAACGCCTTCCTGCAGGCCAAGCTCGATCCCGCGCTGATCGTCCGCGTTGGCGCTGCACCGCTGCCGTGGATTCCCTATATCGAGAATCAGAACGGCTTCCGCTACATCGAAAACCTGACGGTCGATCGCCTGGGCTTTGGCTCCACCGCCGACTGGGGCGTGCATGTGCTGGGCGATCTCGCCGGTGGGCTGATCAGCTATCAGGTCTCCGCGGTCGACGGTGGCGGCTTCCGCAACGTCAAGGTGACCAAATACGTCGATCTGGAGGGCCGCCTGTCCGCCCAGTACAAGGGGCTGTGGGCTGCGGTCGGCGGTTATACCGGCAAGCGCGCTCTGGGTACGGAAACTTTGACCGGGTCAGCTTTCCCGACCACCTTCCGCACCGCCAAGCGTCTTGACGGCGGCGCCGGCTACAAGACCGCACAGTTCAACATCGGTGGCGAATATTATTACGCCAAGAACTGGAACAACGTTAACGTCAACCCGGCGACAAGCACCATTTCGCAGGATTCAGCGATCGGTTACTCGGTGTTCGGCAACTACAACATCACGCCGAAGTGGACGGTGTTCGGTCGCTATGACTGGAACGAGCCGAACCGCATCACCGATCGGGCGTTGCGCGATCATTACTTCAACGTCGGCCTGCAGTGGGAGCCGGTCAAGATCGTCGACATCTCGCTGGTCTACAAGCGTGAGACGGTCAGGAATGGCGCAGTCTCGACCACCGATGGCGTCATCGGCTGCGCCACAGGCGCGACGGCAAACTTCAGCAACGCGGCTGGGCTGGTATCAAACGCCTGTGCCGGCAACGGTACCTATGACGAGGTGGGCATCTTCGGCCAGTTCAAGTTCTGACCTGACCCTCGCCGCTTTACAGGATGCGGGCGTGCCATGGGGCGCGCCCGCATTTTTTTGTTGGAGTTATGTGAATCGCCACCAAACCCGCCCGTCCTGAGCTCGTCGAAGGGCTGTCCTTCTCGCTTTGGCCGGGCGAGGCCCACGAAGAAAAGGACAGCCCTTCGAAGCTCAGGACGGGCGGGGTATGATGCAGATTCAGCGTGAGATGCCCTGGCTCTGAAAAAGGCGCCGCCAGAACCCTATCGCATCGGCGGATAATGCGGCAGGTATCCACGCCGTGACCATCCCCGACAGCATTCATTGCGAAGCCATCCTGCTGGCCGCCGGGCGTTCGCGCCGGATGGGGGATGTCGACAAGCTGTTGCTGCGGGTGGACGGCCAGCCGATGGTCCGGCGCAGTGCGTGCCTGTATCTCGATCTCGGCATCACGCTGACCGTGGTGACGGGCAGTGACAATCGCGCCGTCGCCGCCGCGCTGGCCGGGCTCGACCTTCGCCTGGTGACCAATCCTGCTGCCGACGGCGGCCAACAATCCTCGGTTCGTGCCGGGCTGGCTGCCACGCCGTTGCAACGGCCAGGCATCATCGTCGCGCTGGCCGACCAGCCGCTGCTGACCGCTGCCGATATAGCCGCGCTGGTGGCCCAATTCGCCGCCCATGCCGGGGCCCGCATCTGCGTCCCGCGCCTGGCCGGCGAGCGCGGCAATCCGGTAATATTTCCCGCCGCCATCGCGCGACGCCTGCGCGAGCCGGGCGGCATGACGCCGCGCGCGTTCATCGACGCCGACCCCCGGCAGATCGCCTGGTTCGAAGCGGCAAACGACCATTTCACCCGCGACGTCGATACCCCGGCAGACGCTGCCAAACTGCTCGGTACCGCTATCGCTGCCGCTTCGCATGATTGAAGCGCCAATGACGGTAAGGCATCATGACATTGATCTTGCTCACTCCAGTCCTCCCCCTCTGGGGGAGGCGGCAGTCCGCAGGGCTGACGGAGGGGGTTCGCCCGGCGCGCGCCCTCCGTCTCGCTACGCGAGCCACCTACCCCAGCGGGGGAGGATTGGAGTGAACTTCAACTTCGACATAAGGACACGCCGATCATGAAACTTCAGGACAAGGTCTGCATCGTCACCGGATCGGCCAGCGGCATCGGCCTCGCCATCGCGCGGCGCTATGTTTCCGAAGGCGCCAGGGTGGCGATCGCCGATCTCGACAAGGCCGCCGCCGAACAGACCGCGGCCGACATCAACGCCGCCGCTCCCGGTCGGGCGCTGGCGGTGGCGATGGATGTCACGGATGAGGGCGCGGTGAATGCGGGCATCGCCGCAGTCGTGGCGGCCTGGGGCGGGATCGACGTGCTGGTTTCCAACGCCGGGGTGCAGATCGTCAATCCGATCGAAAACTATGCCTTTTCCGACTGGAAAAAGATGCTGGCGATCCATCTCGATGGCGCCTTTCTAACCACTCGCGCCTGCCTGCCGCATATGTATGCCCGCGGGTCCGGCGCGGTGATCCTGATGGGCTCGGTCCATTCCAAGGAGGCCTCGCCGCTGAAATCGGCGTATGTCACCGCCAAGCACGGGCTGCTGGGCCTGTGCCGCGTCATCGCCAAGGAAGGTGCCGCCCATGGCGTGCGCGCCAATGTCATCTGTCCCGGCTTTGTGCGCACACCGCTGGTCGACAGGCAGATCCCGGAGCAGGCCAGGGAACTAGGTATTTCCGAAGCGGAGGTGGTCAGCAAAGTGATGCTGGGCCAGACCGTCGACGGCGAATTCACCACGGTCGAAGATGTTGCCGAGGTGGCGCTGCTGTTCGCCGGCTTTGGCAGCAATGCGCTGACCGGCCAGTCGCTCGTCGTCAGCCACGGCTGGTTCATGGAGTGATACCGCTGCCCCGCTATGGAGAAGGAGAGGGTTTGCAGTTCAAACCCGTCCATTCAAGACCGCGAATTACGCGGGCTTCATCAATGCCAACAGCTGTTTCTTGATCGAAACGCCAGCCAGATGCTCTTCGTAGCTGCTGAATCCTTCCTGCTTGAGCCGCTGCCGAATGTCGCCCACGTTATGGCATGCACCGCTCTTGGCCAGTTCGAATGCCCGCTCTACCGTGCCTATCTGTGGCATCAATCTTTCCCACGTTGTATATCGCCGGTTGGCAATACGCGCAAAACCCCGGCCTGGATCACTTCGCCCACTCATTGGCGCAGGTCGAATAAAGTCAGGCGCCGGTCAAATATGCCAGCAGCGTCTTGACCTTTTTCTGACGCCATTGCGGCAGGGGCGCGACCAGCCAGTAGGCGCGCCGGCAATCCGCTTCATCCCGCCACTCGGCGATCCGGCCGAGATCGCGCCAGCCCTGCGCCAGCAGCAAGGGTACCCGCGCCCGGCCCAGGCCGGCGGCGGCGGCCGCCAGCGCCTGCCCGGCGTCGCCGATATGGAGCGGCGTGTCGACTTCGCCGCCGGGCAGCGCATCCCCCGGCCAGGCGATCCAGTCCCCCTCGCCCACGGTTACCCAGCGCGTCTCGCCGAGCGCGACCCCTTCCAGATCGCCCGGCCCCTCGACCCAGCGCAGCGCCAGATCGAGGTTCGCTTCGGTAAAATCGGTGGTTTCGCCGTCCACCAGGACAAAGCGCACATCTGCATTGGCGGCGCGGAAACCTGCCAGCCTGGGTGCCAGCCAGGCGGCAAAGATGTCTCGCGGTGCCGCGATGGTGTAGACGTGGCTTGATTGGCCAACCTGCATCGCCTGCACCGCATCCTCCAGATGCAGGAAACCGGTGCGCAGCGGCTCGAGCCCGGCCCCCGCTTCTTCGGTCAGTTCCAGCCCCTTGCTGGTGCGGCGGAACAGCACCACCCCGAGCAGATCTTCCAGCGCGCGTATCTGCTGGCCGACCGCCGCC
Organism: uncultured Novosphingobium sp.; assembly: GCA_964245935.1. Lineage (GTDB taxonomy): Bacteria > Pseudomonadota > Alphaproteobacteria > Sphingomonadales > Sphingomonadaceae > Novosphingobium. The sequence continues at coordinate 3,218 of CAXTOS010000048.1, read as the reverse complement.
GGGGTGACCGCCAGTTCATCAGCCGCCCGGGTGAACGACAGGTGCCGGGCCGCTGCGTCGAACACGCGCAACGCATTGAGCGGCAGATGGGTCCGTTTCATTTAAGATTCACGCGTGGTGATCAGCCGGCAGTGGCCGGCGCCGACAGCGGGAAAAAGGGAATGGCGGCCTGGAACAGCGTGCCGGTGTCGGGGCGAAAGAAGGTATATTGCCCGGCCATGCTGCCGGTGGGCGTGTTGAGCGGACAGCCCGAGACATAATCATGGCTCTGTCCGGACACCAGCACCGGCTGTTCGCCGACCACGCCATCACCCTCGATCACGTCGACCGTGCCGCGTCCATCGGTGATCCGCCACAGTCGCCGCAGCAGTTGCACGGTGTGGCCGCTGCCATTCTCGATGCGAATGTGATACACCCAGAACCACTTGCCCGCCTCGATCCGCGATTGCTCGGGCAGGAAATTCACCGCCACCCGCACGGTGATTCCGTCGGTCATGGCTGCGTGCTGGAAAAGCTCTTTCATGCCGGGCATGCTAGCGCCGAAGTTTCGCAATCACAAATCGGATTTAGCGAAGGGTCTGGTCGGATTTAGCCAGCGCCTGCTCCAGGTCTTCGATCAGATCCTGCGGGTCTTCCAGCCCGACGCTGATTCGCAGCAGGCCTTCGGTCACGCCCATGTCAGCACGGGTTTCCGGCGAGAGGCTGGAATGGGTGGTGGATGCGGGGTGCGTCATCAGGCTCTTGGTGTCGCCGATATTGTTGGAAATATCGATCAGTTCCAACGCATCCAGCAACGCCATCGCCTTGGCGCGGCCACCATCCACAGTGAACGAAAATACCGATCCAGCCGCCTTCATCTGTGCCTGCACCAGCGCATGTTGCGGATGGCTGGGCAGCCCCGGATGCAGCAGATGGGGCACCCGGCCTTGCAGAAAACCCGCGACGGTCAGCGCGTTCGCGGCTTGGGCATGCGCGCGCAGGTCCAGCGTTTCCAGCCCTTTCAACACCACCCAGGCGTTGAAAGGCGATAAGGTATTGCCGGTATTGCGCTGATAAGGCAGCAGTTTGGTGTTGATGAAATCGGCCGTACCGCAGACCGCGCCGGCCAGCACCCGGCCCTGCCCGTCCATCATCTTGGTCGCCGCATAAGCCACGACATCGGCGCCATGTTCCAGCGGGCGTTGCAGCGCGCTGGTGGCAAAGGCATTGTCGACCACCACGGTGATGCCGTGCCGGTGCGCCAGATCGGATACGGCGCGGATATCGACGATATCCATCGTCGGATTGGCCGGCGTCTCGAAGAAAAACACCTTGGTATCGGGCCGGATCGCATCGGCCCAGGCGTCGAGATCGCGCCCGTCGACCGGCGTGCAGGCGATGCCGAAGCGCGGCAGCAGATTGTCGGTCACCCAGCGCGTCGGGCCGAACGCGGCGCGTGCGATGACCATGTGATCGCCCATGGATAGCTGGCACAGCAACACGCTGGACATCGCGGCCATGCCGCTGGCTTGCGCGCGGCAGGCTTCTGCCCCCTCCATCAGCGCGATCCGTTCTTCCAGCATTTGCACGCTGGGGTTCTGGGTGCGCGAATAGGTCATGCCGGGGATTTGGCCGGCAAAGCGCGCAGCCGGCGTCTCGGCATCGTCGTAGCAGTAGCCCGAAGTCAGGTAGAGCGCCTCGCTGGTCTCCCCCTGCTCCGATCGCCAGGTGCCGCCACGCACCGCACGGGTAGCGGATCGCCAGTGCCGCGTGATCGAGCGGTCTTGTCCGGTTGAGCGTTTCATGGGTTTGCCTGTAAGAGCCGGGGGGCGACAGGGCAAGCGGTTGCGCCGGCGCTCGCACGGCTTTATCCGCGCCGGATGCAGGGCACACACATTCGCGAACACGATCCGCTGGTCTGGTGCGCCGCGATCAGCCTGGCCTTTGCCGCCGTGGCCTGCCGGCACCTCGGCATTCCCGGCAAGATGTATTTCGACGAGGTCCATTATGTCCCTGCGGCGCGGGCGCTGCTGGCTTTGCGACTGGCCAATGCCGAACATCCGCTGGTGGCCAAGGAAGCCATTGCCGCCGCAATCCGGCTGTTCGGCGATCGTCCGCCGGCGTGGCGCCTGCCCTCCGCGGCGATGGGCACGATCGGCCTGTTCGCCTTTGGCCGGGCATTGTGGTGGGCGAGCCGGCGGCGGTTTGCGACGCTGGCGGGGATGGTCCTGCTGGCCACCGACTTTGCGTGGTTCATCCAGAGCCGGATCGCGATGCTGGACATGGTCATGGTCGGATTTGCCATGGTCGCGCTGTGGCAGGTGGCCGCAGCGATCCGCTGCCCCGTGCAGGGGCGTTGGCGGCTGGCTGTGGCCGGGGTGGCGTTCGGGCTGGCCATGGGCGCGAAATGGAGCGCGGCGCCGGTGATCGCCTTCGTCAGTCTGGCGCTGGTGGCAGCGCGGATACGCGCCGCGCTGGCGCCGGGCGCGCCCGGCATGCGCACGGAACGGGACGCAGTGCCGATCCCGAACATCGCGCTGGCCGAGATGCTGTTCTGGCTGCTGTCGGTGCCGATTGCGGTGTACTGGCTGACCTTCCTGCCAGGCTTTTTCTACCGCCAATCCCCCATCGATCCCACCGCCTTTCTGACCTGGCAACATGCCATGCTGCAATTGCAGGACAGTGTGCTGACCCGGCATCCATACCAGAGCGTGTGGTATCAATGGCTGCTGAACTGGCGCCCCATCTGGTATCTTTACGAGAAGGTGGACGGCGCGCAGCGGGGCATCCTGCTGATCGGCAATCCGTTCACCATGCTGGCCGGATTGCCCGCGCTGCTGTGGTGCCTGTGGGCGGGTAGACCCAAGCCTTTGCGCGGCGCCGGCCGCCCGGATGCACTGGCCGTCGTCGGGCTTTATCTTGCCAGCCTGGGGATGTGGGTGGTTGCCGCCAAGCCGGTGCAATTCTATTACCACTATCTGCTGCCGGGCAGCTTCCTGATGGCCGCACTGGCGCTGGCGCTCGATGGGCTGTGGCGTCGCCGCGACGGCTGGCGCTGGACCGCGCCCGCGACACTAGTGCTATCGCTGGCGATGTTCGGCTATTTCCATCCGATCATATCTGGCGCGCCGCTGCATCACGGGGGCCCCAGTTTCGAGCAGTGGATGTGGCTGCCGAGCTGGCGTTAGAGCGTGATGACAAAAAGTGGGTACCGGTTTTTGTTCTTGAATCACGCGAAA